>JBDGSU010000042.1:0-11782 GCA_042217395.1 Halosimplex sp. | reverse complement strand
ACTTCCGCTCCATCGAGGCCTTCGAGAGGTACATGACGTGGCCGATCTGGCGGGCGATGGCCAACCCGTCTTCGGGGCCGGGGCCGTCGCCGTAGTAGTCGCCGCCCTGCCAGCCGTCGTCGGTGGTGATGGCGCGCCGGGCGATGGCGTCGAGCGCGAGGCACTGCGGGTCGAGCCGGGCGGCGGCGGCGATGGGGACGATCCGCTCGACGTGGTCGGGGTGCTGTTTGGCCCACTCGAGGACGTTCATCCCGCCGACGCTCCCGCCGACGACGGCGCGGAGGTGCGGGACCCCGAGCTCGTCCAGCAGGCGCCGCTGGGCGTCGGTCCAGTCTGCGACGGTGACTGCGGGGAAGTCCGTCCCGTAGGGCTCGCCGGTCTCGGGGTTCTCGCTGGCCGGGCCGGTCGTCCCGTAACACGAGCCGGGGACGTTCGCGGAGACGACGTAGTACTCGCGGGTGTCGACGGCCTTGCCCGGGCCGACGATGTCGTCCCACCAGGCGCGGGCCTGCCCGTCGGTCTCCTCGTCGGGGTGACGGCCCGCGACGTGGGCGCTCCCGGTCAGCGCGTGACAGACCAGCACCGCGTTGTCGCCGGTGAACTCCCCGTAGGCCTCGTAGGCGACCTCGAGCTCGGGGATCGACCGGCCGCAGTCGAACTCGAACTCGCCCAGGGAGACGACGTCGCGTTCGGTCTCCATCTACGGATCACCCGCCCGTTCGTTGGCGCGGCGGATAGCGCCGTCGATGTCCGCGAGCACGTCGTCGACGTCCTCGATACCGACCGAGAGGCGTACCAGGTCGGGCGTGACGCCGCTCGCGCGCTGTTCGTCGGCCGAGAGCTGGGCGTGAGTCGTGCTCGCGGGGTGGATGACCAGCGTCTTCGCGTCGCCGATGTTGGCGAGGAACTGCGCGAGCTCCGTCTCCTCGCAGAAGGCGCGACCCGCCTCGAACCCGCCCGTGAGGCCGAAGGCGATCATCCCGCCGTACCCCCCGTCGAGGTACTCCGTCGCGTAGTCGTGAGTCTCGTGAGATCCGAGCCCGGGGTAGGTGACCCACGCGACGCCGTCGTGATCGGCGAGGGCGTCCGCGACGGTCGCCGCGTTCTCGCAGTGACGTTCCATCCGGAGTTCGAGCGTCTCGGTCCCCTGGAGGGTCGCCCACGCGTCGAAGGGCTTCTGCCCGTCGCCGAGCGAGCGGACCGCGCGCTGGCGGGCGGCCATCGCGAACCCCCGGTCGCCGAAGCGGTCGGCGAACGTGACGCCGTCGAAGGCGTCGTTGGGAGCGCCGAGTTCGGGGAACTTCTCGGGGTGTTCCGTCCACGGGAAGGAGCCGCCGTCGACGAGGACGCCCCCGACCGTCGTCCCCGACCCGTGGATCCACTTCGTGGTCGACTCCCAGACGATATCCGCGCCGTGGTCGAGCGGGTTACAGAGCGCGGGCGTGCCGAACGTGTTGTCGACGAAGACGGGGACGCCCCGCTCGTGGGCCACCTCGGCGATGGCCTCCATCGGCGGCGTCACGAGCGAGGGGTTGCCGATGGTCTCGTAGTGGACGTAGGCCGTGCGCTCGTCGATCGCCTCGGCGTAGGCGTCCGGGTCGAGCGTGTCGACGAACCGGGCCTCGACGCCGCGGCGACCGGCCATGTTGGAGAGGTAGGAGTGGGTACCACCGTAGATAGAGGAGGCGCTGACGACGTTGTCGCCGGCGCTCGCGAGGACCGAGGTCGCCGCGTCGAGCGCGGCCATCCCCGACCCGGTAGCGACGGCCGCGGTGCCGTTCTCGAGGGCTGCCAGCCGGCGCTCCAGGGTCGCGACGGTCGGGTTGTCGAACCGCGAGTAGACCGGCCCCCCGTCGTCCAGCGCGTACCGGTCGGCCGCGGTGTCCGCGTCCTCGAACACGTACGACGTCGTCTGGTAGATCGGCGGAGCCCGCGCCCCTGTCCCCGGGTCGACCTCCTGCCCGGCGTGGACACAGCGGGTCCCGAAGGCGTACGGATCGGTCATGTGTGTCGTGCATATATCCACAGACATCTATAACCGCGAGTTACGGCAAATATCTCTGCGAGACGGTGTGGCACACGCGGTCGCGAGCGGCGGGTCCGTCGTCGGCCGTCGGACTCGCGATCAGGTACGGTCGGTATCGACGACGGCCAGCGAGCGGTCGACGGTGACGTCGAGGCGGTCGTCGCCGGCGTCGATGGGGACGGTCACGCGGAGGGGGTCGCTCCGCGAGACGGCGATGTCGGCGGGGTCACAGAGGTCGAGTTCCCAGAGGCGCGCGCGCAGCGCGTCGGGGTCGCTGGCGGCGACGACCGGTAACACGTCGGGATGATAGACGAGCACCTCGGGGAGGTCGGTACAGAAGAAGTTCCGACAGTACGAGCAGTGGTGGACGACGGCCGGGCCGGCCATCGCCCGTTCGAGTTCGCTCGATTTCTCCGCCTCGGGGACGACGTCGTGGTACATCTCGCTCGCGCAGGTGGGGCAGACGTCGCTGGCGACGGTCACGAGGTCCCGACGGCCGTAGACGCTGGCCGCCCGGAGCACGGCGTCGGGGTCGTTCGACCGGACCGCGCCCGGCGGGAGGTGGTACTTGAACGCCAGGGCGCCGCAGTCGGGACAGCGGACGACGAGCATGCTGTTGCGGTAGGTCGCCTCCAACTCGGCGCCGCAGTCCCGACAGTCGCTGTCGGCGGGGAACGGCTCGACGGTCGTCCGGTCGGTGAAGCTGTCGGCTTTGATCGCCTGATAGAGGATGACGCCCGGGTACAGCAGGTCGTACCCCCCGTCCTGTTCGTGGACGAAGACGTCGAGCAGTTCCTGGAGGTGGTAGTTGAACCGGCCGCTGTCGGACACGCCACAGCGCCGCCGCAGTTCCTCGAAGGGGAGCGGCCGGGGCTGGCTCCCCTCCCGCGCGTCGCCCAGTTCGAGGAGGATGGTGACGCGCAGTTCGTTCCCCAGCAGCGAGAACGCTTCGGCGGGCGGGACCGACCGTCGCTCGGAGACCTCGAAGGCGTCGGTCATGCGGCACGTACGTGCCCCCGCAGGCATTTAGCCCTGTCTCTCGACCCGATCGCGCCCGGCGGACCGGCGCCGATACCTGCCGCCGAACGACTCCGTCCGGCTTTTGGGCCCGCCGCCCGTGCGTCCGAACCGATGGCACCGTGGTACGCCTGGGCGCCCTGGGGCGGGGAGTTCGCCGTGGCCCGCCTGCTCCTCCAGCGCGGCCTCGCCCTGACCTATCTCGTCGCCTTCGCCGTCGCCGCCCGGCAGTTCCGCCCGCTCGCCGGCGAAGACGGCTTGCTCCCCCTCCGACAGTACGTCGAGCGCTACGAGTTCCGCGAGAAGCCCTCCGTCTTCTACTACTTCGACAGCGACCGCGCACTCGCCGCCGGCGCCTACCTCGGCGTCGCCCTCGCTGCCGCCGCCCTCCTCGGCCTCCCCGGTCGGTTCGGCCTCGCCGCCTACGTCGCCGTCTGGACCGCGATGTGGGCGCTGTACCTCTCGTTCGTCAACGCCGGGCAGACCTTCTACGGCTTCGGCTGGGAGTCGATGCTCTGCGAGGCGGGCTTCCTCGCCGTCTTCCTCGGCGCGCCCGATCTGGTCGCCCCCGCCGTCGTGGTCTACCTCTTCCGCTGGGTCGAGTTCAGGAACATGCTCGGCGCCGGCCTCATCAAGATCCGCGGCGACGACTGCTGGCGCGCCCTCACGTGTATGGACTACCACTACGAGACTCAGCCGATGCCCAATCCCCTCTCGTGGGTCGCCCACCACCTCCCCGACCGGTTCCACCGCGTCGAAGTCCTCGGGAACCACGTCCTCGAACTCGTCGTCCCGTTCCTCTACTTCGGCCCGCCCCGCGTCGCCGCCGTCGCCGGCCTCCTGACGATCGGTTTCCACGGCTGGCTCATGCTCACCGGCAACTTCGCCTTCCTCAGCCTGCTCAGCGTCGTCCTCGCGGGGAGCCTGGTCGCCGACGCCGTCGTCGCGGGCGCGCTCCCCGCGGGTGTCCCCGTCGCCGTCCCCTCTCCCGACGCTCTCGCGCCGCTCCCGCTCCCCTATCAGGTCGCCATCACCGGCCTGGTCCTGCTGGTCCTCGCGCTGAGCTACTACCCCGCGAGGAACATGGTCTCCCCGTCGCAGGCGATGAACCGCGCGTTCGACCCGCTCAACCTCGTCAACACCTACGGCGCGTTCGGCTCTATCACCCGCACGCGCTACGAACTCGTCGTCCAGGGCACCGACGAGGCCGTCGTCGACGCCGGCACCGAGTGGCGGACCTACGAGTTCCCCGGCAAACCGACCGACCCCGAGCGGCTGCCCCCGCAGTGGGCGCCGTACCACCTCCGCCTGGACTGGCAGCTGTGGTTCGCCGCGATGTCCACCTCCCCGGCCCGGCACCCCTGGCTCGTCCACTTCCTCGCGAAACTGCTCGCCGGCGACGACGGCGCGCGCTCGCTCCTGCGGACCGACCCGTTCCCCGACGAACCCCCCGGACACGTCCGCGTCCTCCGCTATCGCTACGAGTTCACCACGCCCGAAGAGCTCCGTGAGACCGGGCGGTGGTGGCGCCGCGAGCGCGTCGGCACCTACTACGGCCCCGTCTCGCTCGACGACTCGCGGTTCCGACTCCAGTTGAAACGGCGCGGGTGGGAGGTGCCGGAACCGGATCGAGAGTCCCCGGACGAGCGCGAGCCGGTCGCACGAATATCGAATGCAGACCGAACGGACTGACTGGGTGCGGTGGCGCGCGCTGGCGCGGCCTCCGTGCCGCGCCAGCATCGTGCGAGGGACGAGTGAGGAGCAGAGCGACGAACGAGTCGGTTGGGGAGGCGTGTGGCGCGGTGCGTTGCGGTGGCGGGTGGGAATGAAAGGGGCGGCCGGCTTCGGGAAGCACGGCGACGTAAGCACTGGACTGAGCGAGCATCGCGAGCGAAGGAAGCGCGCAACGAGCCGCGCGACCGAAGCCGGTCGGGGCTTTCGACTTCCGTCATCGACCGCTGCTGAAGAAGCGCACCGACCTCATCTATCGAGACAGAGGACGACTGCTAGAACGCCGTCGTCAGAGCAAGCTCTGATGGGCCGTAAAATCACGGAGTGATTTTACGCCACCGCCAGGACTCGAACCGAGGCGAGACGGTCCTGCTCGTTCGCTTCGCTCACTGCGCTGGCGTGCGACTCGCGTGCTCGAGTCCTGGCGAAGGCGCGTTCGTCGCTCGCGAGAGCGAGCACACGCGATGCGGTGCTCGCTGGGTTGCTCTCGACAGAAAGCGCCACCGCCAGGACTCGAACCTGGGACAACCTCGTGTCTGCGGCACGCAGGTGACCTGCGCACCCTAACAGCGAGGTGCTCTACCAACTGAGCTACGGCGGCACGCATTCACCGATAGCCGGAGTTGCTGTATATGGATTTCGCTTTGGTCCCGCCCCGTCACCGAGTGACGTACGCGACCCGGTCCCGGAATCGAATCCGCCCGCACATCAGACACGTTTTCACCGACCCCACCGAACCCACGCCCATGAGCGACGAGTTCGACGCGGTCGTCGCGCGGGTCCGCGAGCGGGTGACGCCCGACGCGGCCGAGCGCGAGCGACTCGAGCGGGTCGTCGCGGACCTCCGCCAGCGCGCCCGCGACGCCATCGACGACCTCTCGGTCGACGCCGAGGTGATCCAGGTCGGCTCGACGGCGCGGGACACCTGGCTGGCGGGCGACCGCGACGTGGATCTCTTCGTCTCCTTTCCGACGAGCGTCGCCCGCGAGGACCTGGAGCGGTACGGCCTCCAGGTCGGGCACGCGGTCCTGCCCGACGGTCACGAGGAGTACGCCGAGCACCCGTACGTCAAGGGGACGCACGACGGGTTCGACGTGGATCTCGTCCCCTGCTACGACGTGGACGACGCCACCGAGATCCGGTCGGCCGTCGACCGCACGCCCTACCACAACGACTACCTCGCCGACCGCATCGACGCCGACCTCGCCGGCGAAGTCCGGGTCGCCAAGCGGTTCCTCACCGGCATCGGCGTCTACGGGAGCGACCTCCGCACGCGCGGGTTCTCCGGATATCTGACCGAACTGATCGTGGGCGAGTACGGCGGCTTCCGCGCGTTCGTCGAGGCGGCGGCCGAGTGGCACCCGCCCGTGGAGTTCGACCCCGAAGGCCACGGCGAAGCCGACCTCGCTTTCGACGACCCGATCGTCTTCATCGACCCGACGGACCCCGGGCGAAACGTCGCCGCGGTCTGCTCGGCCGAATCCGTCGCCCGCCTCCAGCACTACGCCCGCGAACTCCTCGCCGACCCGAGCGAGGAGCTGTTCGTCCCGAGTCGGCCCGAACCGCTCGACGGGGAGGCGGTCACGACGGCGTTCGACCGCCGCGGCACGACGCCGGTCGCGCTGCGCTTCGACGCGCCGGACATCGTCGACGACCAGCTCTACCCGCAACTGGAGCGCTCGCTCGACGGGGTCGCGGGCGAACTCGACCGCCGCGGGTTCGACGTGCTCCGCGCGGCCGCGTGGGCCGACGAGACAGTCGCGCTGTTCGCCGAACTCGAGGTCGCCGAGCGCCCGGCCGTCGAGCGCCACGAGGGGCCGCCGGTCCACGTCCGCGAGCACGCCGAGGGCTTCTTCGAGGCGTACGCGAACGCCGGCCCGGGCACCGAAGCGAGGGCGACAGCCGACGCGGCCGACGCGGCGGGCTCGGGCACGTACGGCCCCTTCCTCGACGGCGATCGCTACGTCGTCGAGCGCCCGCGGGAGTTCGATCGGGCGGTCGAGTTCCTGGCGAGCGACGCGGTCTTCGACGTGGCGCTTGGCGCCCACGTCGAGTCCGCCATGGAGTCGGAGTACGACGTGCTCGCCGGCGGGGAGGTCGGAGCGCTGGCCGAGGAGTTCGGCGTCGAACTGGCGCGGTATCTCGACCCGCGGCCCTGAGCGGCCGTCCGGCGCCCCGGCGATCCCGAGACGGCTCCGCGGACGCGTCGCTGTTCGATAGGCGCGATAAAAGACACGGGGCGGTCGACCCGGGCGGGTTACTCGGTATCGATCGCGTAGAGTCGCTGGCGGGCGTCCGCCGGGTAGATCCGCTCCTCGACGAGGCCGGTGTCGGTCAGGTCCGACAGCGCGCTGCGGACGCTGCGCTGCGAGAGCCGCGTCTCCTCGGCGAGCGTTTTCTGGGTCAGCGGCCCCTCGTAGTCGAGGACCGTGTAGACGAACTTCGCGCTCGGCGTCAGGTCGTCCAACTGCGATTCCCAGTCACGATACGTCTGTTCTGTGCAACAACACACGGGAGAGAGTCACCATCGAATCCGTTTCGAGTACTCCCACGTATAAATTTCCGCGAGCCGTTGATGTGTAGGCCGCTACCCATCGAATAATCGACACAAATCCGCCGGCGTCGACTCCCGGCCAGATCGGGAGAGCGAGTGGCGTATCGGAGAGCGGGTGGCGTGTGCTCGGTCGCGCTCACGCGGTTCACTCGTCGGCGAACGCGAACCCCTGGGTGCGCACCTCGTCGATGACGTCGCGGGCGGCCGCCTGGACCTCCTCGTCGGGTTCGGTGGGCGTGTAGCCGTCGAACACCTCGTGGACGGTCCGGACGCTCTCGGTCAGCGTGTCGAGGCCGTAGCCGCCCTCGAGGACGAACCCGAGGCCGGCGTCGATGCGGTCGGTGAACTCGTCGACGCGCTGGGCGAGCAGGCCGTACCCCTCGGTGGAGACGCGCATCCGCGAGATGGGGTCGTGTTCGTGGGCGTCGAAGCCCGCCGAGACGAGCACGAGGTCGGGGTCGAACGCCTCGAAGGCGGGCACCACGAGGTCCTCGACGGCGGCGAGGTAGCCGGTCGTCCGGGTCCCCGGCGGGAAGGGGACGTTCATCGTCGTCCCGGCGGCGTCGCCGACGCCGATCTCCGAGACGTCGCCCGTGCCGGGGTAGATGCCGTCCTCGTGGATGGAGACGAAGAAGACGTCCCCGCGGTCGTCGAAGATGTCCTGCGTGCCGTTGCCGTGGTGGACGTCCCAGTCCAGGATCGCCACGCGGTCGGCGCCGCCGTCGTCGAGTGCGTGCTGGGCCCCCACGGCGACGTTGTTGAAGAAACAGAAGCCCATCGCGTCGTCGCGGACGGCGTGGTGGCCCGGCGGCCGACCCAGCGCGAAGGGGGTATCGCGGCCGTCGACGCCGTCCAGCGCTTCGTCGGCGGCCCACTCGGCCATGCCCGCGGCGGCGAGGGCGGCGTCCCAGGTGGCCTCGACGGCGACGGTGTCGGCGTCCCAGTCGCCGCCGCCGTCGGCGCAAAAGTCCTTGACCGACTCGACGTAGTCTGCGTCGTGGACGGCGGCGACCTGGTCCTCGGTCGCGTTCACGGGGGAGACGTACTCGACGCCGTAACACTCTTTGAGCCCCTGGCGGATGGCCCGCAGGCGGTCGGGGCTCTCGGGGTGGCGCTTGCCGGTGTCGTGTTCGAGACAGGCTTCCCGGTAGCCGAAGTTCATGAGGAGTTACTCGTAGTACTGCTTCAGGCGAAAGTAGGCCTCGACGTCCTCGGCCTTGACGGTCCGCCGGTCGGCGTGGCGGGCCAGGTCGGCCGCGGCCGCGGCCACGCGGTCGGCGTAGGTCTCCAGCAGCGAGGCCAGCGCGACCCGGGCGTCCATCGACACCCGGTAGTCGTCGATGTCGAGGCGAGCGATGCGGTCCACGGGCGCGATCGGCAGTTCGAGGTCGTCCTTGTCCTCGGCGGCGTCGACGCCGAAGTCCGACGCCATCAGCGTCTTTCGCCCGTCCGCGGTCGCCACGTCGGCCGCCTCGGCCGCAAGGTCCGCCCCGCGATCCTGAATGCGACGGGCGAGTTCCTCGGCGGCCTCGGCGCTGACCCGCAGACTCCCGGCGTTGCGCCGGATTATCGTGTCGACCGGCGCGAACGGTAGCTCGACGCTCATACACCACAAGCGGGCCGTTCCGGCCTTAAGCGTTTCCGAAAACCGCTGTACGCGCCCGACGAGCGACGACCGGGGCTCAGAACACGTCGTCGGCGTCGAGTCGGTCGTCGCGCACCGACCCGCGCACCGTCACTTCCTGCCCGAGCGTCAGCGACGCGTCCGTGTCGACCTGCATCGTCTCCGTGCCGTCGTCGAGGATCACCGGATCGCCCGTCTGGACGACCGTCCCCGTGAACTCGACCTCCTCCGCGGTCGCCGCGGCGGCGCTCTCCGCGCTCGCACCGCCGGCGCCCGCGCTCTCGCCGCCGTCCGCGCCACCGTCCGCCCCGCTCGCGGCATCGTCGCCCGCGTCGCCGGACGCGTCGCGGTCACCGGTGAACGCGTCGAGCCCGGCGCCGGCGCCGCCCGCGTCGCCTCCCGAGCCGCCGGACCCCGAGCCCGCTCCACCGGGCGAGGGAGCGGCCGTGCCCGCTCCGGTGTTCTCGTCGAGGACGACGACCGTCGACTGCCAGCCCGCCGAGGCCTCCAGGTCGTCCTGCCAGCCGTCCTGGATCTCGGCGTCGGCGACGAACACCTCGTCGCCGGGCGCGATCTCCTTGTCGGCCTTCTCGCCCCACAGCGCGACGCGGATGTCCCCGGTGTCGTCCTGCACCCGGACGTTCCTGACTTGCCCCTCGCTCCCGTCGTCGCGATCGAACGTGCGCTTGGGGTCCGCCGAGCGCACCACGCCCGCCAGGTCGACCACCTGGTCCATCTCGACGCCGCCGATGGCGTCGGCTTCCGGCGTGAACTCGACGGTCTCGTCGATCTCGTCGACGGCGCCGCGGTCGCCGACGTGCAGTTCGAGGTCGCCCTCGCGCTCGCGGACGTAGCCGTCGACGACCTCGACGGCCGTCCCCGGTTCGAGCTCCGCGGCGCGGTCGGCGCGGTCGTCCCACATCGTCACGCGCACGCGCCCCGTCTCGTCGCCCAGCAGGAAGTTCGAGACCTTCCCCTCGCTCCCGTCGTCGCGGTCGAACGTACGGATCGCGTCCGTCTCGAGCACCAGCCCGCGGACGTTCACGTCCGACTGACCCATCGTCAGCGCCTCGACGGTCGACCCCTCGCCGAGATCGACGTCGATCTCCGCGTCGTCGTCCGGTTCGGCCTTGTCGACCGAGACCTCCAGCCCGTTGTAGCCGTCTTTCGGCCGCCCGGCGATCCGGAGGACCTGCCCCTCCTCGAGTTCGCCCTCGGCGACCGAGGCGGCCTGCTCGTCCCAGAAGGCCAGCCGCACGGCGCCGGTCTCGTCGGCCGCCTCGACGTTTACGACGCGGCCGTCCTCGTCCTCGCCGTCGCGCTCGAAGGTTCGCAACTCGCCGATGGAGACGACCTTCGCGAGGAACTTCACCTCCTCCATGCCGGGTTCGATGTCCGCGACCGTGTCGACCTCCCCCTCGTTGAGCTCGTGGGCGAGGAGCATCGCCGCCGTCTCCTCGTCCGCGAGCCCGCCCATCTGCTCGACTTTCTCCTCGACGGCCTCGCGGAACTCCTCCTCGGAGACGTCGGTCTCCAGATCCGCGTAGATGTCCTCTACGTCTCCCATTAGTCTAGAATTGGGCATGGTTGCGCTCCGCTTAAGCGTTGTCGTTGGCTCGCTACCCCGCTCTGGTCCGTCGATTCTCCCGTCTCGTCCGCCGGAGCCCCGGCCCCGCCGGTCGCCCGCTCCGGCCGCGGTTGCACCGCGTTCATGGCCCGGAGTGGCCGCGCCTTCCGGGATAAAGTCGCGGGTGGAGACGGGCAGTTGGTGGGACCGACTCCGCGGCCACGGCGCTTCGAGGCCGGGATCAGGTGGCGAAGTGAACGGGTACAGCGTGGACGACGAGACGAATCGTTACCGTTCGACAGTCCGGACCGTCCGGCGCTCGCCGTCGTGAGCGTGGACGACGATCACTTTCCGCGGGAGGGCGCCGTCGATGTCGACCGCGGTCTCGTAGTCGATCTCGGTGATGCACTGGGCGCAGGCCGTGTCGGTGCCCGCGTCCGATTCGGCGGCGACCGCGACGGTCAGCGTCCCCTCGTGGAGCGATACGTCCGACAGGACCGCCGTGAAGCAGGCGTCCGACCCCCAGATCGTCCCGGTCACCGTGACGGCCACGTCGTCGCGCTCGAAGGAGACCGACGCCTCGTCGACGGTCACGCCGCACTCGCTCCCGGTGACCGTCAGCGACGAGTCGACCGCGCCGCCGGGCGTCCCCGACGGCGACCCGCCGGGGGTCTCGCTCGCCGCGTCCGTCGGCGCGTCGCCCGGCGTCCCGGTCGTTTCCCCGCCCGGTTCGGTGATCGTGTCGCCGGCCCAGTCCGTCGGCGTGTCCGATGGCTGGTCGGTGTCTCCGGCGCCGTCGCTCGGCGCGCCCGCGTCCGCGTCCGTCGGATCGTCCGTGTCCGCGTCCGTCGGATCGTCCGTGTCCGCCGCCGGCCCGTCCGATCCCTCGGACAGACAGCCCGTCGCGGCGAGCGCGCCCGCGGCGGAGAGGCCGCGGAGGAGGGTGCGTCGTTTCACGTTCGACCGGAGGGGCCTCTCGACAAAGGGCCTTGCCGACGTTCAAGCGGGTCTTTGACACTGCCCGGACGGATCGTAACCCCTTTACTACCAACCGCGGTACGTAGAGGTGAGTCCGGGTAGGGTAGTGGACTATCCTCTTGGCTTGCGGAGCCAGGGACCGGAGTTCAAATCTCCGTCCGGACGTTTCTCTTCAGCGCAAGACTGCGAGCGACAGCGAGCAGTTTGCGCTGAAGGAAACTTCGCGCGGAGATGGCTCTTGCCGAACACAGTGAAACAGCGTGAGAATCACGGCATCCCGCCGAA
>JBDGSU010000104.1:0-11861 GCA_042217395.1 Halosimplex sp. | reverse complement strand
ATTCGGCGGGATGCCGTGATTCTCACGCTGTTTCACTGTGTTCGGCAAGAGCCACTGTCGAATTAGACATCAGAATCGCAGAATTACCTTCACAACGTGATATAAAGAAGAACTAGTTTACCAGTCGTCGTACCGATCGCTTTCTCGAACGCGAACGAGGCGAGAATACCGAGAGACGGTGTGACCCGCTTCACAGCGTTCTTGACGGCGGGGACAGACGCCGGAGTATGGAGTACGTCTGGGTCGCGACGGCCATCGGCGCAATCGCGGCGTCGCTCGCCGTCGTCGTGGTACGTCGACGCCGCTCGACCGGCGAAACTGCGTCGAAGCGGGCACACGACGCCGCACGGGAGCGCGAACCGCCTGTCGAGATCGGCGAGACCTACGAGCTCGGCGTCGCGGAGTTCACCGACCACCACTCGGGGGCGCGGATCGCCGTCGGGAAGGTCGAGGGGTTCGTCGTCTTCACCGAGGAGGTGCCCGACTCCGTCTCGGAGGGCGACGCGATCCGCGCGACGGTGCTTTCGTTCAACCGGGGTCACACGTCCGCCGATGCGACGTACGAGGGTAGGGCCTGACGGCCCGATCTCGGTCCCGATTCTCGGTTCACTCCTCCGCGTCGGCGCGGACGCGGGGGTCGAGGTAGCCGTAGAGGACGTCCTGGAGGAAGTTGCCGGTGATACCGATGAAGACGATGACCATGGTCGTCCAGATGACCAGCGGGGTGTCGCTGTCGCGGATGGCCCGGAGACTCGCCGCCGCGAGCCCGTCGATGCCGACGACGGACTCGATGATGTAGATGTTGAGGACCAACACGGCGAGCAGTTCCGTCAGCGACAGCGAGACGATCGGAACGGCGGCGTTCCGGAGCACGTGGCGGGCGAGACGGAGCCGATTCGCGCCCTTCGCGCGCAGCATCTTCACGAACGCCTGCCCGGTCTGTTCGAGGGAGGCGGCGCGGGCGAACCGGACCTGACCGGCGAGCAGGCTGACCGCGACCGCGACGACGGCGAGGAGGTACCCGCTCACGGGGACGGCTGGACCGACGCGCCCGCTCGAGAGATAGCGGAGGTAGAGGACCACCGCGAAGACGGGCACGCCCAAGAGCGTGTACGAACCGAGTCGGGCGACCCAGTCGAACGCGCCGTCGCGGGCGAGGGCCGCGAACAGCCCGAGGAGCACGCCCAGAAGCACCGCGAGGAGCGCGCCGGGGACGACGTACGCCATCGTCGCCTGTACGCGACCGTCGAGAACCGCGATCACCGGCCGGTTGTACGAGAAGGAGTACCCCCACTGGAAGGTGGTCACGTCGACGAGCCAGTCGACGTACCGCACGTACACGGGGGTATCGAGGTTCCGCGCCTGGATGAACCCCTGTCGGATCTTCTCCAGCGTCTCCTCCGAGGCGCCGCCGAACGCCGCGAGCGCTGTGCGCTGGCGCATCCTGAGCCGGACCGTGCTGTTGATCACGAGGAACGTCACCGTGACGACGAGGTACGTCGACAGTACGGCGAATCCGGCGCGGCGAGCGACGTATCGGAGGTAGCTCATCTGATAGAACCTCCCGTCGGAGCGATGGGGGAGCGTCCGGGTGATGGACCGGCGGGGAGCATTGATTCTGACCGAAGTATGTCATATGGGCACATAAAATTTCTTCCCGTTTCACGATCCATGAGGGGGCATGCCCTCCACGGATCTGGATTCGGCGGCCTTCACATCGATCGACTGGGACGAGGAGACCGGCGGTCGCGGGATACCGGCGCCCCGAACGCTCGGGTTCCTGGTCGCGCTCGCGGCCGTTGCGGCGCTGTTCGCCTACGACTTCGTCGTCCGGCCCGACCACCTGGTCGCGCCGATACACTGGGACCTGCGGCGGATCGACTGGCTCGTCGTCGCCTCGCTGGTGGTCGTCGTCCGGTACACCGTCGTCCCGCTGGTGGCCGACTGGGACCGCAACGCGCGCTACGTCAGGGCGTTCGCCCGTCGGCCCGCGGGCGTGGCGAGTCTCGCCTTCCTCGTCGGGTTCGGGCTCCTGGGGCTGTTCGGCGTCGAGGCGTTCCACTTCACGTACGCCCAGCTCGACCAGCAGCTTCAGCCCCCGGTCTACACGCGCGTCAACGTCGAGGGGATCTACAGCTACGACTGCGTCGGGAAGCTGCGAGACGGCTACTGCTACGGGACCTGGCGATTCCCGCTCGGGACCAACAACGTCGGCGAGAACATGATCGAGCTGCTCATCTCGGGGATCCACGTGGCGTTCAAGGTCGGCCTCGCCGGCGCGGTCATCATGGCCGCGGTCGCGACCGCCGTCGGAACCACCGCGGGCTACGTCGGCGGCTGGGTCGACGACCTCCTGATGCGCTACGTCGACATCCAGCAGACCATCCCCGCGATCGTCGTCTACATCGTCCTGGCGACGCTGCTGTGGGGCAACATCGAGGGCGTCTCCGACGGCCGGCTGTTCACGTTTATCGTCGTGTTCGGCCTGCTCGACTGGGGCGGGATCGCGCGGCTGATCCGTAGCGAGGCGATCACGCGTCGCTCGTCGGGCTACGTCCGCGCCGCGCGAGCGGCGGGCGCGAGCGACCTCCGGATCGTCCGCCGACACGTCGTCCCCAACTCGACGGCGACCATCGTCACCGCGCTCACGCGCCGGATCCCGCTGCTCGTCCTCGCGCAGGTCGGGCTCGCGTACCTCGATCTCAACAAGACGCGCCCGCACGGGCTCGGTTGGCTGTTGCGCAACGGCTTCCCGCCGACCAGAGACATGGCCTGGTACGTCAAGTGGTGGACCACGGTCCCGGCCGTCCTCTTCCTGGTCGGACTGGTCGTCGCGTTCAACGTCTTCGGCGACACGGTGCGCGACGTCCTCGACCCGAGGGAGGAGGTGCGGTAGATGGCCGCCGATCCGCTGCCGGAGGCCGACGATCCTCCGCGGGAAGTCGGCGATCCGCTGCTGGCAGTCGACGATCTGTCGGTCCGGTTCGACACCGACGAGGGCGTCGTCCGCGCTGTCGACGGGGTGAGCTTCGAGGTCGACCGCGGCGAGACGGTCTGTCTCGTGGGGGAGTCGGGCTCGGGCAAGACCGTCGCCTGCGAGTCGCTCACGAAGCTGATCCCGATACCGCCCGGGGAGATATCGGGCGAGGTCCGGTTCGACGGCGACGACCTCGTCGACCGCTCGGCCGCGCAACTCGAGGCCTACCGCGGCGGTCGGATCGGACACGTCTTCCAGAACCCCCAGGGCGCGCTCGACCCCGTCTACACCGTCGGCCAGCAGATCGTCGAGGCCATCCGCATCCACCGCGACGTCCCGAAGTCGGCCGCCCGCGACCGCGCGCTCTCGCTGCTCGACCGGGTCGGTATCGGCGACGCGGAGGCGCGCATCGACGACTACCCTCACCAGTTCTCCGGCGGGATGAAACAGCGCGTCGTCGTCGCGATGGCGCTGGCCTGTGACCCCGACCTGCTCGTCGCCGACGAGCCCACGACCGCTCTCGACGTGACTATCCAGCGACAGGTGCTCCGGCTGCTCGACGACCTGCAGACCGAGCGCGAGATGGCGCTGCTGTTCGTCACCCACGACCTGGGCGTCGTCGCAGAGATCGCCGACCGCGTCGTCGTCATGTACGCGGGGAAGGTCATGGAGACCGGCGACGTCTACGACGTCTTCGAGAACCCTTCCCATCCCTACACCCGCGCGCTGTTGAAGTGCCTGCCGGGCCGCGGCGACGCCTTCGAGACCATCGGCGGGTCGCTTCCCGACCCGACCGACCCGCCCGCGGGCTGTCGGTTCCACGCGCGGTGTCCCCACGCCGTCGACGACTGCGAACGGGGCGACCAGCCCGCGTTCCAGCCCGTCGCCGAGTCGATCGGTTCCGGGTCGACGCCGCGTCCGGGCGGTTCGGAGAGTGAACCGCCGGGCGATGTAGCGGAGAGCGAACCCACCGACCCGTCGCGGACGCACGAGGCCGCCTGTCTGCTGTACGGCGACGACCACGCGCTGCCGGTCGAACTCACCGAGGAGCTGAATCTCGGACGGGACGGGGAGGGCAACCGATGAGCGGAGACGCCGAGGGGACCGACGGCGGAGGCCGCGACGGTCGAGGGGCCGACGGTGGAAGGGCCGACGGTGGAAGGGCCGACGGTGAAAGGCCCCACGGTGCGGGCTCCGACGACCCGGGGTCCCACGGTGCGACCGACGAAGCCCCGATACTATCGGTTCGGAACCTCGAGAAGCACTACCCGGTCCGATCGGGGCTGCTCCGGCGGGTCTCCGGGCACGTGAAGGCCGTCGACGGGGTGAGCTTCGACGTCCGCGCCGGCGAGACGTTCGGGCTGGTGGGGGAATCGGGCTCGGGCAAGTCGACGACCGCGTCGACGGTCCTCGGACTGGAGGAACCCACCGGCGGCGAGGTGGTGTTCGAGGGGGATCCGGTCTCGTCGTTCGACGGCGACGAGCGGACCGCCTTCCGCCGCCGCGCGCAGATCGTCTTCCAGGACCCCAACTCGGCGTTCGATCCCCGACTCACGGTCGGTGAGTCGGTCGCCGAACCGCTGGAGATCCACGGCATCCGCGACGAGAGTCGCCTGGAGCGGATCGTCGGCGACGTCCTGGAGCGCGTCGGCCTGGACGCGAGCGATGCGGACCGCTATCCGCGTGAGTTCTCAGGCGGGCAGAAACAGCGTATCGCGCTGGCGCGGGCGCTCGTCCTGAATCCCGACCTGCTCGTCGTCGACGAGCCCGTGAGCGCGCTGGACGTGAGCGTCCAGGCGGAGATCCTCTCGCTGCTCGACGACCTCCAGTCCCAGCTCGGTCTCGCGATGGTGCTCGTCAGTCACGACCTCGGCGTCGTCCGCCAGGTCTGTGACCGCGTCGGCGTCATGTACCTCGGCGAGATCGTCGAGCGCGGACCGACGGCGGCGCTGTTCGACGACCCCCAGCACCCCTACACGGAGGCGTTGCTCTCGGCGATCCCCCGACCGGACCCCCGCGCCGCCGACGATGCGGTCGAGCTAACGGGGGACGTCCCCGACCCCTCGAACCCGCCCGCGGGCTGTTCGTTCCATCCGCGCTGTCACCGCGTCGTTCCGCCCGAGGCGTACGCGTTCGAAGACGGGACCTTTCGGCGGGTGCTCGATTTCAGACTCGCCGTCGCGGACGGCGACGTCGAGGCCGACGAGTTCGACGACTCCGGCGCGGTCCGGGCCGAGTTCGACCTGCCGGCCGAACTGTCCGACGCCGACGCCGAGCGAGTCCTCGACGAGGCGATCGACGCAGTGGTCGCGGGCGACGTCGACCGCGCCGCCGACCGCCTGGGCGAGGCGTTCGTGACGGTCTGCGAGCGCGAGAACCCGACGCTCGAACCGACCGATGCCGGGCATCCCGCCGCGTGTCTTCGTCGGGGTGAGACGGAGGCGAGCGCGGACCCGCCGGTCGATTCCGACTGACGAATCGCTCGCGGCTCCGCGGTCGGCACCGGTCCATAGCGACCCTTGATCCAGTTGCACGACAGCGGTCCGAACCGCGTCGATATCGGTCGGCGGCGGATCGAGTACGGCCGTGCCCGACATCGATGTCGACCGCCGTTGCCGGGTCGCGTTCTCGCGCGACAGGAATCGGGGGAACGTGTTATTCGATCGGACGGTCTAGGGTCGCGTATGACCGTCGACGACCTCACCGAGTACGGCGTCGAACAGATGGACGACGAGGCGATCGACGCGTTCCTGTCGAGCCAGCGGGTCGGCGTGCTGGGGCTGCCCGCGGAGGGCCCGCCGACGATGCGACCGCTGTCGTTCGCCTTCGACGGCGCGGACGGCCTCTACGTGCTGTACGTGGTCGGTACCGGGAGCCGCAAACGGGACCTGAGCGACCGGGCCGACGCGGCGCGCTTTCTCGTCTACAGCGCGGAGGCGCCGTTCAACTGGCGCAGCGTGCTCCTCACCGGAACGATCGACCGCGTCCCCGACGGCGAGGCTGCGACGCTGGGTGAGTCGCTGTCGCTCCCCTGGCAACCCGACCTGCTCCGAGCGGCCGCGGAGTCCGAGGAGACCCGTCTCTACCGATTCGATATCGACGACAGACAGGGACTCAGACACGCGGGCCTCCCGGAGGGGTTCGACGCGGGAGACGACGGCGACGAGTGACGACCGGCAGGAGGTGACGACCGGCAACGAGTACGTCCCCGTTACCGCCGGGGCCTCGGTCCGTACTCGTCCGTGAACGACCCGGTGCGCCGCGGTGAGCGGGCAACGATGGACCCGGTTTATGCTGTCGCCGAGCCGACCTGTGTACGGTGACCGATTCGTGAGCCAGACCACGAGATACGAGCGGGCGAACCTGACGATCGCGGGACACGAGTACGAGAGCCGGACGGTCGCCGGTGCCTGTTTCCTCGCGCTGGGGGCGGAGTTCCTGACGGCGATCATGCTCGCCGCGGCGATGGCGCCGGGGTACGACTTCGGCGGTGCCGCGATCAGCGACCTCGGGGTGATACCCGAGACGGCGCTGCTGTTCAACGCCTCGCTCGTCGTCGCGGGCGTCCTGAACGCCGCCGGCGGGTACTTCCTCTACCGCGCACATAGGAAGCGGTGGCTGCTCGCCTGCTTCGCGCTCGCCGGGGTCGGCGCGGCCGGCGCCGGCGTCTTCCCGCTGGACACCGGCGCGCTCCACTCGCTGTCGGCCCTGTTCGCCTTCCTGTTCATCAACCTGGAGGCGATCGGGAGCGCGACGGTCGTCGACGGATTCGCGCGGTGGATCGCCGCGCTGGCGGGTGTGATCGGACTGGTCTTCGTCGTCCTCATGGTGCTCGGCGACTCCGGAAACGCCGCGGCGTTCGGTCCGATCGGCCACGGCGGGACCGAGCGGATGATCGTCTACCCGACGATGCTCTGGCTGGTCGCGTTCGGCGGGTACCTCGTCGGGACGGACCGCTCCACCGTCGCGGCCCGCGGGATCGAGTCCCGCGAGATCGAGTGACGGTATCGGGGGCGAACACTCACGGGGGTCCACTGCGAATCTCCGGACGTGCTCTCTACGACCCTCCGACGCGGGCTCGCGGCGCTCGGCCTCGGCGGACTGACCGCCGTCGCCGCGGGGACGCTCCGCCTCGACCGCCGCACCGCCGACCGCGTGGACGCCCTTCGGGCCGCCGCCGACGGCCCCGTCCGACCCGTCGACCGCGAGGAGTACGCGGGGCTTCCCGACCCTGTTCGCGATTACTTCGACGCCGTGATCGACGACGGGCGATCCCGCGTCGGGACGGCACGCGTCGAGCAGCGCGGCGAGTTCAGGCTCGGCGGCCGGTCGGGATCCTGGAAGCCGATGCGGGCGACCCAGGACTACGCCGTCGATCCCCCGGGGTTCCTGTGGGACGCGAGCGTCGACGTCTATCCGTTCGTCCCGGTTCGCGTCGTCGACGCCTACGAGCGCGGCGAGGGGTCGCTGCGGGCGCGCCTGCTCTCGGTCGTGCCGATCGCCGCGGCCGAGCCCGGTCCGGCACTCGACGAGGGGGAACTGTTGCGATACCTCGCGGAGGCGGTCTGGTTCCCGACGGCGCTCCTGCCGAGCGCGGGCGTCGAGTGGGAGCCGATCGACGCCCGGACGGCGCGGGCCACGCTCGGAGATCGCGGGAACACTGCGTCGCTTCGGTTCAGTTTCGACGACGAGGGGGTCATCGAGCGGGTGACCGCCGAGGAGCGCTACCGGGAGGAAGAGGACCGTTACCGCCCGTGGACGGGGTCGTTCGGCGAGTACCGGTGGTACGACGGCCTGCGGATCCCCACCGAGGCGACCGTCGCGTGGGTCCTCCCCGACGGGAACCTGCCCTACTGGCGCGCCCGGATCACGCGCGTCGAATACGAGCCCTGAGCGCTCGGACGAGTTCGCTCTGAGTGACGGTCGACTGGGAATCGAAGCCGTCGCGGATCGGGTACAGTTACGTGGCCCGGTACCGAGGCCCGGAGTAGATGTCGCTCCTGTTCGACCACGTCATCGGGACGGTCGGCCTCGATGACGCGTCGCTCTACGCGGCCGAGGAGGGCGATCTGGCCGAACGCGGCCCGGTCGTCGAGGCCGAACCGGTCGTCGAGTTCGCCGCCCTCCACGAGTCGCTGACCAACCCCGAGGAGGACTGGACCTGCGTCCCGCTGCACGAACCGGACTCCGCGCGGCCGACGGGGGAGTTCGTCGCCTACACCGATCACAGCCTCCACGGCCGGATCGTCGTCTTCGAGCGCGACGGCGACCGGGACTTTCTCCCCGTCGAGGAGTTCGGCGCGACGGCGCTGGCCGACCGGATCCGCTTCTGGCACTCCGACTACGTCCCCGACTCCTATCCGCCGAGCTACGACCCGCCGGTCGACGACAGCGAACCGCCGCGCAACCCGGTCGACCCCGAGGACCTGCTGGCCGACCTTCGAGCCCACGTCGACGACGAGCGGGCCGCGACCCGCGCGGAGAACCGGGAGGCCGCCGAGCGCCGCTCGGCCGACGCGACGTATCGCCGGTCGGGGTCGGCGATCCCCGAAGTTCGCGCCCGCGGCGCGGACGGCGACGGCGAGTACCGCTTCCGCGTCTCGGTCCCGGACGCTGCGGCCGTCGCCGACCGCGAACGCAGCGGCGACTGGGCCTTCTTCGTCGAGTCGGAGTTCGGCGTCCACGAGGGCAACGAGGTGCTCCTCCGCGACCGCGAGGACCGGTTCGAGGAGGCGGCCTTCCCGCTCGCGGCGACCGTCGAGCGGATCCGCGGTCGGACCCTCTGGCTGACGGTCGACTGGCGGGAGACCGACCGCGCGGCCGTCCGCCGGGCGGCGCTCACCGCCGACGACGCCGCGTTCGGCGTCTACCCCCTGCTGAACCCCGTCCCGTTCGACCGCGAGCGCGAGGCCGTCGACGCGCTCGGCGACCGGCCGCTCGCAGACGTGCTCGCGGGGACGCGCCCGTTGACGTTCTCCCACGACGCCGCGGCCCGGACGGAGCTGCGCGACGAGCAACTCAACCAGGAGCAGCAACTGGCCGTCGAGTTCGCGCTCTCGGCCGACGACCTGTTCTGCGTCCACGGCCCGCCGGGCACCGGGAAGACCCGGACGCTCGTCGAGATCGTCCGCCGGGCGGCCGCAGCCGGCGAGAGCGTCCTCGTCTGCGCGGACTCGAACCAGGCCGTCGACAACCTCGTCGCCGGCTCGTCGACGTCCGGCGGCTCCGGCTCGGTCTCCGAGTCGAACCGGAACGTAGACCCCCGCTCCCTGCACGCCTACGCTCAGCACGGCGCCGACGAGTTCTCGCTCGACCGCGTGAACGCCGGCCGCTCGGGCGCGCGACTCGTCCGCGAGCGCTACGCCGACACCCCGGGGAGAGCCGACGTCGTCGCGGCGACGAACAACAGCGCCGCGACGCTCGCCCGCGAGTTCGACCTCGTGGTCCTCGACGAGGCGACGCAGGCGACCTGCACGGCCTCATGCGTTCCGCTCGCGAGGGCCGACCGCGCCGTCCTCGCCGGCGACCACAGACAGCTCCCGCCCTACAGCGCCAGCGAAACGCCGCCGGAGTCGAGTTACGGCGACTCGCTGTTCGAACACCTCTACGCCGAGGGCGGCGTCTACGAGGGCGTCGGCGTCCAGCTCCAGACCCAGTACCGGATGCACCGCGACGTCGCCTACTACCCCAACCGGGCGTTCTACGACCGCACGCTCCGCAACGGGCGCGCCGTCGACACACTCCCCGACCGCCCCGCCGTCGAGGGGTACAACGTCGGCGGCGCCGTCGAGACCGTCGAGCACTCGAAGGCCAACGGGAACGAGGCGCGGCTGGTCGCACACCTCGTCCGCGACCTCCTGGACGACGTCTCCGCGGAGGAGATCGGAGTGATCACGCCCTACACCGCGCAGGTCGACCGGATCGGTGACGTACTGGGGGAGGCCCTCGACGCCGACGACGCCTCGGCGGTCACCGTCGATACGATCGACTCCTTCCAGGGCGGCGAGCGGACGGCGATCGTGCTCTCGCTCGTCCGCAGTAACGCCGACGGCGAGATCGGATTCCTGGGGCGACCGGCCGACGGTCCGCGGCGACTCAACGTCGCGCTCACTCGCGCTAAGCGCTATCTGGCCGTCGTCGCCGACTGGCACACGCTCCGGTACGACGCCGACGGGAAGTGCACCGACCGGTATCGAGACTTCTACGACCACTTCGAGTCGACCGGGCGGTTGAGTTCCGTCGACCCCGAGTTCATCCCGACGTGAACGGGGTGGCGCTCCCCGGTAACCCGGCTGTTCCCGTCGAAAGCCCGACTCAGTACAGCGGTTCGCGCAGCCGCCAGGAGTCCTCCAGCGGGTCGAGGCGGTGCGGTTCGGCGCCGCGGTCGGCCAGCACGCCGGCGTGGTACAGCATCGCCTTCAGCTGGAACACCGTCGGCGAGTGATAGACGTTCCCGTCGGCGAGTTCCTCGGCGCGGAGGTCTCCGTCGCCGGTGAGGACGCGACTCCGGACGTCCTCGTCGCCACGCAGGAATAGCTCGACGGCGAAGGTCGGGTGGTCGACGTGGAGCCACTCGACGAGGTCGACGAGCGACGGGTCGGACTCCCCGTCGCGGTGCATCGTCTGGATCTCCTCGACGAGCAACCGGGTGGCCGGATACGCCCAGACGACTCGACGGGTCACCAGCCCCCACTGGGGCGCGGCCTCGCAGAACCGCTCGCGCGACCCTTTCCACCGCTCGAACTCGTCGAGGGCGGCGTCGGCCGACCCGTAGCGGTCCAGCGCGAACCGGACGACCTCCTCGCCGAGCGAGGTCAGTTCGACGCGGTCGGGGCGCTCCTCGACGAGTCCGAGGAAGGCCGCGCCGGTACGGGCGCCGTCGACCGCGCCGACGACGCGCTCGTCGACCAGCGAGTCCGTGTCGTCGGGGTGGTACACCGCGAGCGGATACGCGAGGTAGTTCTTCGGGTGGTTGAGGGCGAAGGACTTGTCGGCGACGCCCTGGGCGGTCGCCTGGAAGCGGATCGCGCTCGCCTCGTCGGCGGTCCGGTTGCCGACGACGCGGGGGACCTCCAGTGAGTCGACGGTGCCGCTATCGTCGACGCCGAGCACGCCGACGTTGAGTTCGCGTGCGAGCGTCCGATCGGACTGTGAGATAGCCGCTGCGGGCGCGGCGACGTAGGCGGCGTTGGCCTCGTGGAGGCGATCGTACGCCTGGACGATCCCCCGTTCGACGTCGACGCCGCCCGAGTCGGTGTACCCCTTCGCCTCGACGGCGACCAGCGGCGGCCGCTCGCCGAACCGCTCGACGGCGAGGTACTCGCTCTCGAGGGATCGGACCCCGACGAGGTCGGGGTACCCCGACCCGACGCGGACGTGATTGAAGGGCGCGAGTTGCTCGCGAATTTCGGCGGGAACGGCCCGATCGGCGAGCCACTCGTCCATCGCGAACTGCGTGTCGACGACGGCGTAGGCGTTCGGTTCGTCGTCCTCGGGGAAGAGTCGGCGCTTGGTGTGGGCGAGCACCTGCGGTTCCGAGAGCGCCGCCGTTGCCATGGCTCGACCTCATTGGGAGTGGACATGAACGTTTGGGAGAGACGACCGATGGACCGCACGAGGATTCGATCCCAGTACAAAGGCCAGAGCAATCACACCCCGTGTGCGAAGTGAATTCGGAGACGACGTCGAGTCAGACCCCCCGTGTGCGAGATGATTTCTATCTGTGAATGACATCCAAATATAGGAACCCGGTCGACCCAAACGATCGATATTTCCCACGGCGTGATCGGAAAAATGCGGAGCCTGTAGCAGTCCCGATCGCTGAATACCTGTTCGCTCATCCGTAGCACATTGTTGATTTCACAGCGTCGCTCGAACAGCGTGT
>JBDGSU010000079.1:0-12263 GCA_042217395.1 Halosimplex sp. | reverse complement strand
AGTACGGCGACGTGACCGACATCGCGCCGGACATCAAGCTCACCCTCCACAACGCCGGCCACATCCTCGGCTCCTCCATCGCGCACTTCCACATCGGCGACGGGCTCTACAACGTCGCGTTCTCCGGCGACATCCACTACACCGACACCCGCCTGTTCAACGGCGCCGTCAACGAGTTCCCGCGCGTCGAGACGCTCGTCCTCGAGTCGACGTACGGCGGACGCAACGACTACCAGACCGACCAGGCCGACTCCGAGCGAAAGCTCAAGGAGGTCATCAGGAACACCATCGAGCGCGACGGGAAGGTGCTCATCCCCGCGTTCGCCGTCGGGCGCTCCCAGGAGATCATGCTCGTCCTCGAAGAGGCGATGCGGAACGGCGACATCCCGGAGGTGCCGGTCCACCTCGACGGGATGATCTGGGAGGCGACGGCCATCCACACCACCTACCCCGAGTACCTCCGCGACGACCTCCGCGACCGGATCTTCCACGAGGACCAGAACCCGTTCCTCGCCGAGCAGTTCAACCACATCGACGGCGGCGAGGAGGAGCGCCAGGAGGTCGCCGACGGCGGCCCCTGCATCGTCCTCTCGACCTCCGGGATGGTCGAGGGCGGCCCGATCATGTCCTGGCTCCGCCACGTCGGCGGTCAGGACGAAGGGACGATGGTCTTCGTCGGCTACCAGGCCCAGGGGACGCTCGGTCGCCGCATCCAGAACGGGTGGGACGAGATCGCGATCAACAACGGGGGCGGCCGCGCGAACACCCTCTCGTTGAACATGGACGTCGAGACCGTCGACGGCTTCTCCGGCCACGCCGACCGCCAGGGCCTCGAGAACTTCGTCCGCACGATGAACCCCCGTCCCGAGAAGGTCCTCTGTGTCCACGGCGACGAGTCCTCCACGCAGGACCTCTCCTCGGCGCTGTACCACGAGTTCAACATGCGCACGTTCGCGCCGAAGAACCTCGAGACCTTCCGGTTCGTGTAGTTCCGAAACCGAACCGCATTTCTCGCTGCACGGCCCAGCGTCGACCGTGAGCCCCCGCCTCGGCGGATTCGACGCCCGATACCCTCTCGCGTTCGGCGGCCTCGTCGCCGTCGTCGCCACCGCCGGGAGCCTCTTTCTCTCGCTCGGGCTCGGGCTCGTCCCCTGCGAGCTGTGCTGGTACCAGCGGGTCCTGATGTACCCGCTCGTGGTCGTGTTCGGCGTCGCGCTCGCCGAGGGGCGGGCCGGCGTCTACCGGACGGTCCTGCCGCTCTCGGTGCTCGGAGCGACCGTGGCGGCGTATCACTCCTGGCTCCAGGCGACCGCGGGGCCGCAGTGCTCGTTCGGCGGCTGCGCGACGGTCCAGCTCCGCGTGCTCGGGCTCTCGATCCCGAACCTCTCGCTGCTGGCGTTCGTCCTGATCACGGGGACGGCCGCGACGCTGGGGGCGCGCGGCCGCGAGAGCGACCGGCCGGCGGGTCAGCGCCGCTCCTCGTAGCCGAGCTGCTCGTCGAACTCCGCCTCGAGTTCGTCGAGTTCGGCCTCGAGTTCGCCGATCCGGTCCTGGAGGCGCCGGAACTCCGCGCTGTCCTCGAGCGCGGAGGGGTGTTTCTCGACCTCCAGGACGTTGCGTTTGACCCGGAGCGTGCTGAGGTCGCGCTGGGTCTCGTCGTACTCCTCGAGCAGTTCGAGGCGTTCGACCGTCTCGACGAGGTCGGTGCGGTCGACGGGTTTGACGAGGTAGTCGTCGCAGTCGATCGTGACGATATCGAAGTCGGGATCCACCGCGGTGACCAGCGCTACCTGGCAGTCGACGTTGCGGGCGCGGATCTCCGCGAGCACCTCGTCGCCCGAGCGGTCGGGCATCCGCCGGTCGAGCAACACGATGTCGACGTCGTCGTCGACCGCCGCCAGCGCCGCCTCCCCGCTGTCGACCGTGCGGACGGCGTACCCCTCCGGCTCGAGGTAGAGCGCGAACGACTCGCGGACGACCGCCTCGTCGTCGACGACGAGCACCGTCGTCGGCTCCTCCCCCCGCGGCCCGTCCAGCGACTCCAACTCCCCGCCGTTCGACATCGTGCTGTGCTATGCCGACCCGGTAGAAAAATGTGTGCGTCTCGGGACGCCGGCCCCGGCGGACCGGAAGGCGCTTCCGGGATCCAACGGGTTAACACCCGTCGGTCGTACCCTGTTTCCATGGAGTACGTCAGACTCGGTTCGACGGGACTGCAGGTATCGCCGATCTGTTTCGGGACGTGGCGCTTCGGTCTCGAACACGACGACAGCGGCGTGATGGAGACCGACCGCGATGAGGCACACGAACTGCTCGACGCGCTCGAAGAGCGCGGCGGCAACTTCATCGACACGGCCAACGGCTACGGCGGCGGCCGCTCGGAGAAGTGGATCGGCGAGTGGCTCGAAGAGCGGGACCGCGAGGACTACGTGGTCGCCTCGAAGTGCTACTGGTCGGACGTCTCGCGGTTCCAGGAGAACCTCTCGAAGAAGAACGTCCGGGCGGAGGTCGAGGGCTCGCTCGAGAAGCTGGGGACCGACTATCTCGATATCCTCTACCTGCACCGCTTCGACGACGGGACGCCCGTCGAGCACACGCTGCGAGCCGTGGACGACCTGGTCAGCGAGGGGAAGGTCCACTACGTCGGGATCTCGACCTGCGACGCCTGGAAGCTCACGAAGGGCCTCTGGCAGGCCGACGTGAACAACTACGAGGCCTTTTCGGTCACCCAGCCCAACTACTCGGCGACCCACCGCGAGCCGGTCGCGGAGTACCTGGACGTCTGCGCCGACCAGGACCTCGCGGTCTGCCCGTACTCGCCGCTGGCCGGCGGCTTCCTCACCGGCAAGTACGAGCGCGTCGGCGACGGTGAGGTCGAGGCGCCCGACGGGTCGCGCGGCGACCTCGACGAGCACTTCACCGACTGGTACATGGACGACGAGGCGTGGGCGGTCCTGGACGAGATCCGCGCCGTGGCCGACGAGGTCGACGCGACGCCCGCGCAGGTGTCGCTGCGCTGGCTGATGGACCACGACCGCTTCACCTGCGTGCCCATCGTCGGCGCCCGCACCGTCGACCAGTTAGACGAGAACCTCGACGCCGTCGAGGTGTCGCTCTCCGACGAGCAGTGGGAGCGCATCGACGACGCCACCGAGGCGTAGGCCACCGAACGGCTGTAGTAGAATTCGAACGCGTTTGCACGGTCGATCGCACGCAGTCGCGCGAGCGTCCGAGCCATGTCCTTCGAATTCTACTATAGGCGGCGACTTCTCCGGGTCCGGCGGCCCATACTAATGGGTACGAGCGGTGAACGGCCGGGGAGATGAGTCTCGATTCCGCGGCGGATTCCCGCTCGGTGGTGATCCCGGCCATCGACGCGCCGAGCAGCGTCGCCTGCGTCCGCTCGCTGGGGAAACGTGGGATCCACACCGTCGTGGCCTCGGAGACCGAGACCGCCGCGGCCTCCCGCTCGCGCTACGCCGGTGAGACGGTGGACGTGCCCGACCACGGCGAGGACCTGGTCGCCTACAAGGACGCGCTGTTGTCGCTCGCGACGCGGTCGGACGTCCTGACGATCGTTCCGGTCCGCGAGGCGGACGTCTACGCCCTCGCGCGCTACCGGGACGAGTTCGAGCCCCACGTCGCGACGCCGTGGCCGACGCTCGCGGTGCTCCGGCGGGCCCAGGACCGCGTGGAGCTGTTCGACGCGGCCGAGCGCGCCGGCGTGGCCGTCCCCGAGACGCGCCTGCTCGACGAGGCCGACTGGGACTGCGAGCGGATCGTCAAGGGCCGCTACGCGCTCCTGGCCGACGCCTACGTCGAGGACTACCCGCCCGAGCGGGCCCGCGAGCCCCCGTCCACGCAGTACCTCGACGGCGATCGACCGGACGTCGAAGCGGTGCGACGGCGGAACGGCCACACGCCCATCGTCCAGGAGTTCGTCCCCGCGACCGACGAGTACGCCTTCTTCGCGCTCTACGACGAGGGCGACCCCGTCTCGACGTTCCAGCACCGACAGGTCCGCGCCTACAACTACGCCGGCGGGCCGAGTTCGTTCCGCGAGTCGGTGTCGATCCCGGACCTGGAGGCGGCCGGTCGCGCGCTGCTCGACGAGCTCGAGTGGCACGGCCTCGCGATGGTCGAGTTCCTCCGCGACGAGGAGAGCGGCGCCTTCCAGCTCATGGAGGTCAACCCGCGGTTCTGGTCGTCGCTCCCCTTCTCGGTCCGGGCGGGCGCCGACTTCCCGTATCGCTACTGGCAGCTCGCCCGCGGCGAGCGCGAGGCGGTCGACGACGACTACGAGGTCGGCGTCGCCGGGCACCTCCTCCGAGGCGAGCTCTCGTACCTCCACAGCGTGCTCTTCGACGAGGAGGAACTCGTCGAGCGTCCCGCCCGCCGCGAGGCGCTGGGCGCGGTGGTCGGCTCGCTGTGCGAGCACCCCCGGTTCGACTACCTCCGGCTCGACGACCCCCGGCCGTTCGTCCGCGACCTCCTGAACGCGGTGGGCGGGGTCGGGCTCGAGACGGTAGGACGTCGTTTCCCCCGCCCGAGCGGTGCGAGCGCGCCGGTACACACTGAGTAACAGAGGGGGAAGAGTCGAAACGCCAGACGATGATAGGGAAGCGTCCGTCGCCGGTCAGGCGACTGCTCCCCGGCGGCGTCCCCCGGCGTGCCGAGTCGCTCTTCGAGCAACACGCCAGCTGTCGGTTCTACGGCCACGGGAAGGGAGCGCTCAGGGACGCGGTCGAACCGTTCGTCGACCCCGGCGAGCGGGCGCTCCTGCCCGCGTACCTCCCCGACGTCGTCGCCGAGCCGTTCGCCGACGTCGGTCTCGACCCCGAGTACTACGCGGTCACCGAGTCGCTCGGCCCCGATCTGGACGACCTGACCGAGCGCATCGACGACGAGACGGGCGTGCTCGTCTCGGTGAACTACTTCGGTTTCCCGACGGCGTCGTGGGCGGCCGCGGCCGCGCTGGCCGACGAACACGACTGCCTCCACGTCGACAACGCCTCCCACTCGGCGTTCTCGGTCGTCGACGGGACGCTCCTCGGGACGCGCGGCGACGTCGGCTTCGCAAGCCTCCGGAAGCTCCTCTCGACGCCGGACGGCGCGGTGCTCTACGCGGCCGACGGCTTCGACTCGGCGATCGTTCCCTCGGAGTACGCCGGTCGACGGGACCGGTTCACGTCCGCGGACGCCGCGACGGTCGGGATGTCCGCCGCCAAGGCCGCCCTGAGCCGCCGCGAGGGGCTTCTCCGGGCCCTCCAGGGGGTCGTCAACGGGGGTCCGGACGATGTCACACCGCCGGGCGACCGCTACGAGGCGTCGAAGGTCCCCATGTCGCGGCTCTCGAGCGCCCTGCTCGCGCGGACCGACCCCGCGGCGGTACGCGGCCGGCGGCGCGCGAACTACGTCGCCTGGGACCGCGGCCTGTCGGACCGCGCGAGCGTCGAACCGGTCTTCGACGACCTCGCCCCGGGGGTCTGCCCGCAGGTCTACCCGGTCCGAGCCGCGGCGCCAGGGCGGTTCCTGACGGACCTGCACGCCGCCGGCGTCGACGGCGCCGACACCTGGCCGCTGCTCCCCGCGTCGGTGCGGTCGTCGGGCGAGTACCCGACCGCCCGCCGCCTGGCCGACGAGGTGGTCAGGCTCCCCGTCCACCAGCAGATCGCCCCCGACGAGATCGCCGACGCCTGTCGCGCTCTCACGTCGTGACCGGGTCGGCGGGGGCGACGCTCGACCGAATCCCGCGATCCGCGCCGCTCGTTCGGGACCCCCGACCGTCCGTGGATCTGGTTCTCCGCCCGCGACCCGCACCCCCGTCGTTCCGTACCTCGGCGCCGCGGACCCCGGTAACGCGCTCGATACCCGCCCGTATACGGGCGATAACAATACGCCTCCCGGCCCTCGGATGTAGTGTGCCGAGGTAGCCTAGCCCGGCCAAGGCGGTCGCTTCGAACGCGACTGTCCGAGAGGACGCGGAAGTTCGAATCTTCCCCTCGGCGTTTCTCGCGGTCACTGACCGAGAGCCCCGCCGCTCTCGGTCGGCGACGTCCCGCCGGCGGCGTGGCGGCTACGCTCTTACAGACACAGCAGTGACCACGCGCCCGTGAAACGACGGTAACGACGCGATCGAGAAAAGAGACGGCGCGGTCGTCGCGCCGGAGAGAGACGGCGCGGTGGCTACCGTCGCACCGAGCGGTAGGCGTCGTACATCCTCGTGAACACCGGCAACGGGACCGCCCGGGCGGCCGCCCGGACCGCCCGTCCCCGGACGGACCGGCCGGCGACGTCGTCGAAGTCGGCGGTCTCGAGCCACTCGAGGAACGCCTCGCCGCCCTCGACGGGGAGGTCGGTCTCCGGGCCGACGGCCGACTGCAGCTCCCGCCAGAAGACGGCCTGGTGGCGGTCGGGGAGCCACTCGCGGGCCTCGAAGCGCTCGCGGGCGTGCTCGAAGGCGGCCGCGTCGAGCGCGAGGCCGTGGTCGTTGGGGTCCAGACCCGCGACGGCGAGCGCGAACGCCGTCCGGAAGCACTTCTCGCACTGGTTGCAGTTGCGGGTCCCCGCGGGCGCCTCGCAGGCCCACACCGGCAGGTCGGGGTGCTCGGCCGCGACGAAGTCGGCGACTCGCTCGACGCGCTCCTGGCGGGTGGACCCGTAGCCGTCGTGGACGATCCTCGTTCCCGGCCAGCCGACCGCCTCGTCGATGTCCGGGTGGGAGCCCCAGGGCATCCCGCGGCCCTCCCAGTGGTCGAGGGTGTCGGGCGTCGGGAACCCCTCCCAGTGGCGCGCGCCGAAGTAGAGGGTCCCGACGTCCGCGGCGACGGCGAGCGGGGCGGTCAGGCCGACGAGGCCGAGCCCCTCGCCGACGGCGCTGTACCAGCCGCCGTCGTACTCGTCGGCGAACTGGACGCTCAGCAGCGACGAGTTCAGGACGTCGCGGGTGTTCGAGTCGACGAACCGCGCGTCGACGCCGAAGCGGTCGGCGTACTCCTCGACGTTCCCCCGCCACGCCTGCCAGCGGCGGTCTTCGCTCGGGCCGACGTGCCAGGACCGAACGGCGATCAGCGTCGGATCCTCCGCGCGGTGACGGACGTACGCGGACAGCGAGTTGATCCCGCCGGTGAACAAGAGCGCGGTCCCGCCGCCGTCTCGGGTGTCACCGACGTCCCGGGTGCCGTCGCCGTCACGGGTCCCGTCGCGGTCCGACGCGGTCCCGCCGTCGTCTCGCGGGCCGCGCCCCTTCCGTTCGACGACGACCCGTCCGCCCTCGACGAACGAGGGGTACATCTCGGCGAGCACCGACCCGACGGTCGCGAGCGAGTCGAGGAACTGCCGGTCGGCCGTCGGGGCTCGCACGTCGGCGCCCAGCGCCCACGCGACCGGGCAGACCTGCGCGAGGACCGGGATCGTCAGGATCGACTCGGGGACCGACGAGACGTCGACGTCGTAGGAGGCGGTGAACGTCTCCGCGTCGAAGAAGGGCGCCACGTCGTCTCCGTAGGCGAGCTCGCACTCGAGGTCGGTCCCGTCGACGCGGACGTCGGTGACCGCGACCGTCGACGCGGACGGGGCGCCGTCCGCCGCGGGGTGGGCCGTGTCGTCCGACTCGGCGTCGCGTTCGACTGGTGACTCCATGGGCGACAGCAGCCGCGAGTCCCTCTAAAGTATAGGTCGACTACGGGCTGACGCCGGGCTGCCGTTCGCGGGCGCGGGCCGGTTCGCGGCCCCGCTGTTCGAGCGCGTCGCGGTGCACCCGCTCGTGGCGCGCGACGATCCGGTCCCACCCGTGGGCGCGGGCGGTCTCCAGGGCGGCCCGCTGGATCGCCCGCCGACTCGCGTCGTCGTCGGCGTACCGTTCGATCGCCTCGACCATCTCTTCGGTGCTCCCGTCGAAGAGGACGCCGTTCTCGCCGTCGTCGATGACCTGGCTGTGGGCCTCGATGTCCGTGGCGACCACCATCGTCTCTGCGGCCATGTACTCGAGCAGCTTGCCGGGGAAGCTGACGCGGAAGGACTCGATGTCGTCGAGCGGGGAGACCGCGGCGTCCGAGTCCGCGAGGACCGCCGGCACCTCCTCGTGGGGCACGAAGCCGAACCACTCGACGCGATCGGAGATGCCCAGCTCCGCCGCCCGTTCTTTCAACCGCCGGATCGTCTCCTCGTTGCCGTCGCCGGCGATCCAGAACTCGACGTCGCGGTCGGTCTCGGCCATCGCCTCGACGACCGTTCCGAGGCCGCGAGCGACGCCGATCACGCCGACGTAGGTCATCACGAAGGCGTCCTCGTCCGTCCCCGTCCTCGCCCGCACGCTCCCGGGCGGCCGGTCGGGGTCGACGGAGAAGGCCTCCAGGTCGACGCCCATCCCGATGACGTGGGCGTCCGAGAGGTTGACGGCGTACTCCTCCTGCGTGAGTCGCCGGATCCCTTCGGTCAGACAGACGACCGCGTCGGCCCGGAGGAGGACCCCCCGGAACAGTCGAGCGTACAGCGACCGCAGCGCCATCGCGACCTGGTCTTTCGACCCGCGTGTGCTCCCGGACGCGATGAAGTCACGCTTTTGCCTGACCGGCACGGAGACGAGGCCGACGACGAACTGCGAGCCCCCTGCCGCGGCGGCGAGCCGGCCCTGGGGTCCGGTCCGCTGGAACGTGTAGACCGCGTCGTAGCGGTGGCGAAGCCCGAGCCCGACGGCGTAGACCGCACAGAGCAGGTGAAAGAGCACGCCGGAGACGAGGGGGATCGATCCGGCGTCGATCCGGTGGTAGACGACGTCCTCCGGCGGGGGGTCCCGGCGCTCGGAGTCCGGACGGCCGAGACAGATCACGTGCACCGTCCACGACTCCGCGAGCTTCTTCGAGACGTAGTGTTCCGCCGTCGAGCCGTACGACGAAGAGATATCCCGGTGGTGGACGAACAGCACCGAGTCGCCGTCGCCGCTCATGGGTCGTGTGTCGGCGTCACTGCGTCGGTCGTAGTGTCGCTCATCGGACGAGGCGACCGGCGATATCGCAATAAGTATCCGGGCGCTAACGCCACCAAGCCCGAAGTTACCGCCGCGATCGCCTCGCGGGCTGGCGATTCGTCCCGAATCCGTCGCCGGTCGGGCGCCGGTGTCGCTCCCGATCCGTCGACGCCGGCGACCCCGTCGCACGGAGTAGCACGAGGCCGCTCGGGTCGCACGGAGTAGCACGAGGTCGCCCGGGACCGTTCCCACGAGCGCGTGCGGTCGGCCCGGGAAACACGTGCGATTCCTGTGCGTGCGATAATTCCCGTCAGTCCGTCGGTTCGGCGCGGCGCGCGTCCGCGCGGCCGCGCTCGACGGGCCCCCGGTAGTCGCCGTGGCGGTCGTAGACCCCGAGGAGCCGCTCGCGCTGGCTCTCCCAGTTGTACCGGTCGAGCGCCGCCCGGTAGCCGCTGCGTCCCAGCGCGACGCGGCGCTCGGGGTCGTCGATCAGTTCGACGACGGCCTCAGAGACGGCGTCGGGGTCCGCGGGCTCGACGGCGACGCCGCAACCGACCTCCTCGGCGACCAGTTCCCCCCAGTTGCCGACGTCGGAGACGACGACCGGCAACCCGGCGGACATGTACTGGAAGAGCTTGTTCGAGCGGTGGACGGCGTCGGTCTTGTTCGGGTCGGGGTGGAAACACATCATCCCGAGGTCGGCCGCCCGGAAGTGGTCGATCATCCCCTCGAGCGACGGGAACCACTCGACGAACTCGACGCGGTCTGCGGCCGCGATCTGCGCCTCGATCGCCTCGCGCTCCTCCTCGGAGGCGTACCGGCCGCCGACGGAGAGGCGCACGTCGTAGTCGTCGGGGATCCGCTCGACCGCCTCGATAAGCGTGCGGATTCCGCGGTTCTCCGAGAGGAGGCCGCGGTAGACGAGCCGCGTCGGTTCATCGGTGTTCGGCTCGATCGCCTTCGCCGGATCGGTCCCCTCCGCCCAGCGTCGCTGGGGGTAGTTCGTGACGACCGTCGGGTCCTGGCCCGCGAAGCGTTCGGCGATGTCCGGGGAGGCGGTCACGATCTCGTCGACGACCCGCGAGAGGCCCAGTTCGACCAGGCCGGCGGCCTTCGCGGCGTAGGGTCGGACCGGCTCGGGGAAGATCGGCTTGTGCGCCAGCGTGTCCTCGACGTTCTCGTGGACGTCGTAGACGACCGTGCCGTCGGTCGCGACCGAGAGGAAGGCCCCGACGGGCAGACACTCGACGTCGTGGAAGTGATAGACGTCGTAGTCGGTGTCGGCGAGGATCCGGGCGACACTGGCGGCCGCGCGCAGGCGCTCGGCGATCGATATCATCCCGCCCTCGTCGGCGTCGGCGTAGGTGACCGTCTCGACGGGGGCGTCGCCCTCGAACGGCGTGTAGTACGTGACGTCGTGACCGGCCTCCTCGAGCGAGACCGCCTCGCGACCGACGACCCGGGAGTCGGTCGCGTCGTGGGCGCTCGTGAACACGCAGACGCGCAGTCGGTCCGACGCCGCCTCGCGCGGTCCGTCCGCACCCCGTGGTCCGGCGCGCGCGTCGGTCGAGGTCGGCTCGTCGCTCTGCTGATCCATCGTCAGGCCGAACGGCCTTCGGGACCGTTAGTAACAGCGCGATAAAGGCCTACCAGCGGCGAGTAAGCGGCTACTTCGGACCCGCGGCCGAGCGTGGCAGAACCGGAACGCGGCCCCGTGACGACGGGGGCCTACCAGCTGACCGAGTGGTACTCGGGGACCTCGTCGGCGACCTCGCGGACGGTCCCGACGGGGTCACAGACGGGCGTGTCCGAGAGGCGGGTGACCAGTTCGGGGCGGGCGCAGTCGTTGGCGAACACGACGACGTCGGCGCTGTCGAGGAAGGCGTCGGGGTCGCTCTCGAGGCGGTCGGTCAGGTCGGGCATCGTCCTGTCGAGGTAGTCGCGGTTCGAGCCGACCGCCTCGGAGGGGTCGAGCCCGTCGGCGTAGAACAGCACGTCGTCGTCGAGCCGGCGGGCCAGCCGGAGCCCTGGGCTGTTGCGCATGTCGGTCGTGTCGGACTTGAACGCGATGCCGACGATGCCGACGGTGTCGCCCTCCAGGGACTCGACGCGGTCGCGGACGCGGTCGATGTGGGCGTCGTTGCTCTCGGGGATGCTGTCCAGTAGCGGCGCCTCGACGCCGCCGTCGGCGGCGATGGTCGCGATGGCCCGCGAGTCCTTCGGCAGACAGGAGCCGCCGAAGGCGAACCCGGGGTCGAGGTACTGCTCGGAGACGTTGAGCTTCCGGTCGCTCTGGACCAGGTCCATCAGTTCGCGGCCGTCGACGCCCGCGGCCGACGCGACGGAGCCCACCTCGTTGGCGAAGCAGATCTTCAGCGCGTGGAAGGCGTTGTTGACCATCTTCAGCGACTCGGCCTCCTCGGCGCCGACCACCCTGATCTCGGCGTCCTGCTCCAGGGTCCGGTAGAGGCTCACCAGCTCGCCGGCGTCGTCGTCCTCGAAGGTGCCGACGACGACGTACGGCGGGTCGAAGAAGTCGTCCATCGCCGCGCCCTCGCGGAGGAACTCGGGGTTGGCCGCGAAGTCGACGTCGGTCGTCTCGGCGGTCTTCTCGTCCATGTACTCGCGGAGGCTGCGCGTCGTTCCGGGCGGGACGGTGCTGCGGACCACGACGGTGTGTTCGCCCTTCGCGTCGACGGGGGCGGCGATGGAGTCGAGGACGTTGTAGAGGTTGGTCGTGCTCAGCTGGCCGGTGTCGTCCAGCGGCGTGCCGACGGTCAGGAAGGAGATAGACGAGTTCGCGACGGCCTCGTCGGGGTCGGTCGTCGCGTCGACGCGACCCTCGGAGACGCCCTCGGCGATCGCCTCGTCGACGCCGGGCTCCTCGATAGGCGATTCGCCGCCGGCTATCGTCTGCACCTTCTCCGGATTGACGTCGACGCCGACGACCTCGTGTCCCTCGCTCGCGAGGCAGGCGGTCATCACGCAGCCGACGTATCCCATGCCGAACACGGATACCTTCATCGCTCGAACGGTCGCCCGATCCCCGCTTTGTTATCCCCGTCTTATCGCCCCGTACAGGCCGACTGACGGCGGCGTGACGGTGTGCGCGTGGGATCTCGGCCGGAGACGGGGTCGAGCGTGGTCGCCGACGGCGGTCACCCATCGGGACGAGGTCGAGCGCATCCGGCCCGGGAGTCGTCAGTAGGCGCGGTCTGCGCGGAGTACGAGCGTCATAACAAATGGGTCGCGTCGCAAGATCGTTTAGAATCAGGTCGACACTGACCGCAACGAA
>JBDGSU010000024.1:0-12290 GCA_042217395.1 Halosimplex sp. | reverse complement strand
AGGGCGCTGTCCCGTAGGGGTCCGCAGGTTCAAATCCTGCTCCCTGCACTTTTCTAGGAGAAACGTATGAGCAAGAGCAATCCGAGACTCAGTAGCCTCATCGCCGACCTCAAGTCCACCGCCCGGAACTCGGGCGGCGAGGTCTGGAGCGACGTGGCCGAGCGCTTAGAGAGCCCGCGGCGCACCCACGCGGAAGTCAACCTGGGTCGCATCGAGCGATACGCCCAGGAGGACGAGACCGTGGTCGTGCCCGGCAAGGTGCTCGGCAGCGGCGTCCTGCAGAAGGACGTCACCGTCGCCGCGGTCGACTTCTCCGGCACCGCCGAGAAGAAGATCGACCAGGTCGGCGAGGCGGCACAGCTAGAACAGGTACTCGAGAACAACCCCGACGGTTCCAACGTGCGGGTGATCCGATGAGCGTCGCCGAGTTCGAGGCCGACGTCGTCGTCGACGCCCGGGACTGCATCCTCGGTCGCGTGGCCTCGCAGGTCGCCGAGCGGGCGATGGACGGCGAGCGCGTGGCCGTGGTCAACGCCGAGCGCGCCGTCATCACCGGCAGCGAGGACGACGTGATGTCGACCTTCCAGAAGCGCCGCGAAGTCGGTTCGGACCGCGGCCCGGCCTACCCGAAGCGGCCGGACGGCATCCTCAAACGGTCGATCCGCGGGATGGTCCCCTACAAGACCACGCGCGGTCGCGAGGCCTTCGAGAACGTCCGCGTCTACGTGGGTAACCCCTACGAAGACGAGGGCGAGGTCCTCGACGGGACGTCGCTGGACCGGCTGTCGAACATCAAGTTCGTCTCGCTCGGCGACGTGAGCGAGACGCTGGGAGCCAACAACACATGGTAACGAACACCTCAGGCAAGAAGAAGACGGCCGTGGCCCGCGCGACGGTTCGCGAGGGCGAGGGCCGCGTGCGGATCAACGCACAGCCAGTCGAGTTGACCGAGCCGGAGCTGGCCCAGCTGAAGATGCTCGAGCCGTTCCGCCTGGCCGACGACGAGCTCCGCGAGGGGGTCGACGTCGAGGTCGACGTCCAGGGCGGCGGCGTGATGGGCCAGGCCGACGCGGCCCGCACCGCCATCGCGCGCGGGCTCGTCCAGCACACCAACGACGCCGAACTCCGCGACGCGTTCATGGAGTTCGACCGGTCGCTACTGGTCAACGACGTGCGCCAGAGCGAGTCCAAGAAGTGGGGCGGCCCCGGCGCACGGGCCCGCTACCAGAAGTCCTACCGGTGATCTCGCCATGATGGTCCCGGTCCGGTGTTTCACGTGCGGCAACGTCGTCGGCGAGCACTGGGAGGAGTTCAAGGCTCGCACGCGCGAGGGCGACGAGGACCCCGAGAAGGTCCTCGACGAGCTCGGCGTCGAGCGCCACTGCTGCCGGCGGATGCTCGTCTCGCACAAGGACCTGGTCGACATCGTCGCACCCTACCAATGAGCGGGTCGTACAACCGCTACGAGAAGGCCCGCATCATCGGCGCGCGAGCGCTGCAGGTGGCCTACGGCGCGCCGGTCCTGGTCGACAGCGAACAGACCCAGCCGATCCTCATCGCCGCCGAGGAGTACGACTCGGGCGCGCTGCCCTTTACCGTCCGCCGGGGTGAGCAATGACGCTCGTCACCGACGTGCGCCTGCGCCGCGTGCTCGACTCGCGGGGCAACCCGACCGTCGAGGCCGACGTGCTCACCGAGGAGGGCGGCTTCGGCCGCGCCGCCGCGCCGAGCGGCGCCTCCACCGGCGAGTACGAGGCCATCGAACTGCCCGCCAGCGAGGCCATCGCGGCCGCTCGCGAGGACGCGGTCCCCCGGCTCGTCGGGGAGGTCCACGCGGGCAACCAGCGCGAGGTCGACCGCGCGCTGCACGCCGCCGACGGCACCGACGACTTCTCGGGCATCGGCGCCAACAGCGCGGTCGCCATCTCGATGGCCGCCGCGAAGGCCGGCGCCGGCCTGGCCGGGATGCCGCTGTACCAGCACCTCGGGGGCACCTTCCGCGGGAACTCCTTCCCGATCCCGCTCGGGAACGTCGTCGGCGGCGGCGAGCACGCCGCCGACGCGACGGACATCCAGGAGTTCCTCTCGGCGCCGGTCGGAGCGCCATCCGTCTCGGAGGCCGTCTTCGCCAACGCCGCGGTCCATCAGAAGGTCCACGACATCCTGTTGGAGCGCGACGAGCCCTGCGGGAAGGGCGACGAGGGCGCGTGGGCGCCCTCGATCGACGACGAGGAGGCCTTCGAGATCGTCGACGAGGCGACCACGGCCGTCGCCGACGAGGTCGGCTTCGAGATCCGCTTCGGCCTGGACGTGGCCGCCGCGGAGATGTACGACGAGGACGAGGGCGGCTACGTCTACTCCGACCGCGTGCGCTCCACCGAGGAGCAGGTCGAGTACGTCGCCGACCTCGTCCGGGAGTACGATCTGAAGTACGTCGAGGACCCCCTCGACGAGGACGACTACGAGGGGTTCGCGGACCTCACGGAGCAAGTCGGCGACCGGACGCTGGTCTGCGGTGACGACCTGTTCGTCACGAACACCGACCGGCTGGGCGAGGGCATCCAGCGGGGCGCGGCCAACAGCATCCTGATCAAGCCAAACCAGATCGGGACGCTGACGGACGCGTTCGACGCCATCGAACTGGCCGTCGAGAGCGCCTACGGACACGTGGTCTCCCATCGCAGCGGCGAGACCGAGGACACGACCATCGCACACCTCGCAGTCGCGACGGACGCCCCGTTCATCAAGACGGGCGCGGTCGCGGGCGAGCGCACTGCCAAGCTGAACGAACTCATCCGAATCGAGGACAACGCAGTATGAGCGGAAACGAAAACGAAGGTCTCGACGCCAGCGAGTCCGACGTCGACCCCGAGGTCGACGAGGGGCCCGCGGCGGCCGAGACAGAGACTGAGGAACCGGCCGCTGGGGCCGACGAGCGGGTCGCCGACGAGGCGGCCGACGAGGAGCCGGCCGAGGCCGAGGCCGAGGAGGCCGCGGAGGCCGACGAGGGGCCCGCCCTCGACGAGGACGTCATGCCCGACGAAGAGGCTGACCTCCTCATCCCCGTCGAGGACTACCTCGCCGCGGGGGTCCACATCGGTACCCAGCAGAAGACCAAGGACATGGAGCGGTTCATCCACCGCGTCCGGACCGACGGGCTGTACGTGCTCGACGTCTCGATGACCGACGAGCGCATCCGGACCGCGGCGGACTTCCTGGCCAACTACGACCCCGAGCAGATCCTCGTGGCGTCGTCGCGCCAGTACGGCCGCTTCCCCGCCGAGAAGTTCGCCGACGCCGTGGGCGCCCGCGCCCGCACCGGCCGCTTCATCCCGGGGACGCTGACGAACCCCGACTACGAGGGCTACATCGAACCCGACGTCGTGGTCGTCACCGACCCCATCGGCGACGCCCAGGCCGTCAAGGAGGCCATCACCGTCGGCATCCCCGTCATCGCGATGTGCGACTCCAACAACCAGACCTCCAACGTGGACCTGGTCGTCCCGACGAACAACAAGGGGCGCAAGGCCCTGTCGGTCGTCTACTGGCTGCTGGCCAACGAGACGCTCGACCGCCGCGGCGCCGAGCCGTCCTACGGCCTCGACGACTTCGAGACCGAGATCTGAGCGCCCGTTTTTCCGCGTTTCGTCGCCGATCCGACCCGGAGTCGCCGGACTGCGGTCGCCGCCCGGCCGCGCCCGTCCGCCCTACCGGGTAACGCAACGCTCTTGCGAGTGAGCGCTCACTCACCGTTATGGCCGAGGACGCGGTGCCTGCCGAAGCGCGGGCGGAGGTCGCCCTCGCGGTCCGGGACGCGCTGGCCGAACACGGGTACGAGCGTCTGACGACGGCGAAGATCGCGGCCGAGTATCCCAAGAGCGAGGCGGGCCTGTACTACTACTACGACTCGAAAGACGAGATGATCGCCGCTTTCCTCGCGTTCGCGACGGGGCGGTTCGGCGACGAGCTCGACGCCATCGAGGCGACCGACCCCGAAGCGCGTCTCCGTGCCGCCTGCGAACGGCTGTTCCTCGAACCGGGCGAAGAGGGAGCGGGCCTGCACGTCGCGGTGATGGAGCTGCTCTCGCACGCGCCGCACAACGAGACGCTGCGGGAACCGCTCGTCGCCCTCCAGTCGGCGAAACTCGACGTCCTCGCCGAGACGGTCCGCGAGGGCGTCGAGTCCGGTGTCTTCCGACCGGTCGATCCCGAGGCGGCCGGCGCGTTCCTCCTCGCCGCGGGCGACGGGTCGACGGGGATCGGCGTCGCGCTCGGGATGGGCGTCGCCGACGATCTCCGGACCGGCTGGACGAGCTACGTCGACGACCTCCTCGCCGACGCCCCTCGCTGATCGAGACCCGGTCGACGTCGCGCCCGGTCGTCGCCGTTCGCTGTGCTGAGTGAGTGCTCGCTCAGTAAATTTAAGTGGGCGCTCGGCGGACTACGGGCCATGCCGGTCGATAGTGCGGCGGGAGGCCGAGGATGACGACCCCGGAGGGACTGACGCTGTGGGCGCACGTCGCGGCGGGGTTCGTGGCGCTCTTCGCGGGACTGGGCGCGTTCCTGACCGAAAAGGGCGGGCGCCGACACCGGCGCCTGGGCCGAGCCTACGTCTACGCGATGGCGGTCGTCTCGGGGTCGGCGCTGGGGCTGTTCGCCTTCGAGACGACGGTCCTGCGGCAGTTCCTCGCCCTCGTGGCGGTGTTCAGCTTCTACTTCGCGCTCTCGGGGTATCGGGTTCTCGGGCGCAAGCGACCGGCCGACGGTGCGGCGGCGGTCGACTGGGCCGCGGTCGGACTGCTCGGGGCCGCGAGCGCCGGGCTGGTCGCGATGGGTGGGGCGATGGCGCTCGGCGGCGGCTCGTTCGCGCCGGTGTTGCTGGTCTTCGGCGGGATCGGCGCGGTCTTCGCCGGGACGGACGCGCTGAAGTTCCGCCGCGAGCGCGACCGCGGAGCGTGGGTCGCCGAGCACGTCACGCGCATGGGCGGCGGGTACATCGCGACGGTGACGGCGTTCGCGACGGTGAACTTCCAGTTCCTGCCGAGTCTCGTTCGGTGGCTCGGGCCGACGGTGGTCGGGACGCCGCTGCTCATCTACCTCTCGCGGACCTATCGGTCGAAGCTCGCACCCGGCTGACCGACACGGCGCGCGACCGGAGCGGAACGCGCGCAAGGTATTACCGGCGCCGGTCCTCAGACCGGGGTATGGACGGACGGGAACGCGCCGCGGCCGTGTGGGCGGCGACGGCGGTCGTGTGGCTGCTCGGGACCGTCGCCGTCGCGCCGCTGGTCGGCGGCCACCCGCTCGCGGTCGCGGGGCAGGTCGTGATCGAACTCGCACCGGGCGCGGTCGCGACGCTCGCCATCGAGACGCTCGGGGCGGCCGCACAGCCGGCGCTGATGGTCGGCGTCGCGCTCACCGCGGTCGGAGCGGCCGCCGGGATCGCCGCCGCCGCGCACACCTACGGGACGAACCGCCGGCAGCAGCGACTGCTGGTCCGCGGGGTGGGGCTGGTCGCGGTCGTCTGCTCGGCGCTGGGCTTTCGCGCGGCGGCCGACGGGGTACTCTGGCGGTGGACGCTCGCGACGGCCCTCGCCCTGGCGGGGCCGGCGTTGCTCGTCGTCTTCGGCGGCGGCCGGCGGCCGACCGTCGGGCGTCGACGGACGCTCCGGACGGTGGGTGTCGCGTTCGGCGCGGTCGCGGGCGGCGGCCTCGTCGCTCGCTCGCTCCGGACCACCGACTCCGGCGAAGGACCGGACCCGGGCGAGTCGCTCGCCGCCGTCGCGCAGAAACGGGAGCGGGGGACGGCCACGCCGGACAGCAACCGGACGCCGACCGCGGTGGCGACCGACGCGACGAACACCGCGGCGGCCGACCGGGCGCGGATCGAGGACCGACGGGAGACCGAGGGCGTGGTCGTCTCCGTCGCGAACTCCGACGAGCCGTTCGGCTTCGACTTCGCGGGGATGCCCGCGGCGGTCGGCACCGCCGCCGGCCACTACGTCGTCGACAAGAACGTCTCGGACCCCGACGTCGACGCCGGGCGCTGGTCGCTGTCGGTCGAGGGGAGCGTCGAGACGTCGCTCGAGTTCTCGCTCGAGGAGCTGGTCGCGCACCCCGAGGCTCGCGACCTGACCGTCACGACGGCCTGTATCTCCAATCGCGTCGGCGGCGACCTGATCAGCACCGTCGAGTGGCGGGGCGTCCCCGTCCGCGCCCTCCTCGAGGAGGCCGGCGTCCCCGACGCGGCGGTCGAGGTGGTGACCCGCGCGGCGGACGGCTACAGCGAGGGTATCCCGTGGGACGTCGTCCGCGAGCGCGACGACGTCGTGATCGCCGTCGGGATGGACGGAGAGACCCTGCCCCGGAAACACGGGTTCCCGGCGCGCCTGCTGATCCCCGGCCGGTACGGCATGAAATCCACCAAGTGGATCGAGGATATCTCGGTCAGCGCGGCGGACCACGAGGGGTACTGGGAGGCGCGAGGGTGGGACGAGGAGGCCGTCGTCAACGCGCTCTCGTCCGTCCGCGCGGTCCAGCGCAGGGGCGACCGCGTCGCCGTCGGCGGCGTCGCCTACGCCGGGCGGCGCGGCGTCTCAGGAGCGGAGGTGAGCCTCGACGGCGGCGATTCGTGGTCCGAGGCGTCCCTCGAGGAACCCCCGTCACCCCACGCCTGGCGGCGCTTCCGGTCCGTCGTCGAGGCGCCCGACTCGGGGCCGAAAGACGTCGTCGTCCGCGCGACCGACGGGACCGGGACGCGACAGACGCGCGAACGAACCGGCCCCCACCCCGGCGGAGCGACGGGCTGGCACACCGTCACCGTCTCGCTGTGAGGTGTGCGCCAGCCCGTCGCTCCCGTTCGCCGGGGCGGACCGAGCGACCGCCCGACGGCCGATCCGTGGTCGGTTTTTAAGTCCCCGGTGGCTGAACGAGTGGGTATGGACGAGGGAAACACCCTCCTGAACGCCCTCGTGGGCGCGGTCGTAACGACAGTCGCGAGCAGTTTCGTCCCGTTCGCACCGGTGCTCGGCGGCGCGCTCGCGGGCTACTTCCAGGGCGGCACGCGGACCGACGGGCTGACAGTGGGGGCGGTCTCCGGCGCGATCGCGTTGATCCCGGTGGCCGGGATCATGTTCCTCGTGTTCAGCCTCATCGGCGTCGTCTCCTTCGGGGCGGGCAACGGTGCCCCCCTCGCGATCGGCGGGGCCCTCATGTTGTTTTTCTTCCTGTTCCTGGCCGTCTACACCGTCGGGCTGAGCGTGCTCGGCGGCTGGATCGGCAACTACGTCAAGTACGACACGGACATCGGTAGCTGATACGGATTCGGAGCACGCGTGTTCCGGGTCGACCCGGGACTGCGTGCGGTCGACCCCGAGCCGTCTTGCAGGAATCCGGATGAGCGGCGCGGACGACGCCCGGCGGGAGCCGCAGACCGACGCGACCGACGCGACCGACCGGGCTCGCGGACCGGCGGCGATGCGCCGGCGTTCGGAAACCCCTAACTCCCCGCGCGTTCGAGGGGCGGGCATGGTTACCGCGAGCGCCCCCGGGAAGCTCTACCTCTTCGGGGAACACGCGGTCGTCTACGGCGAGCCGGCGGTCGCCGCCGCCATCGACCGACGGGCGACCGTGACCGTGGAGGCACGCGACGACGACCACCTGCGCGTCGACTCCGAGGACCTGACGCTGGACGGGTTCACCGTGGAGTACGGGCAGGCGGCGAACGACGACCCGGACGTCGACGTCTCCGAGTCGCTCATCGAGGCGGCGACCGGCTACGTCGACGCCGCGGTCGAGCAGGCGCGCGACGCCGCGGACGCGCCCGACGCCGGGTTCGACGTGACCATCGAGAGCGAGATCCCGCTGGGCGCCGGGCTGAGTTCCTCGGCCGCCGTCACCGTCGCGGCCATCTACGCGGCGACGCGGGAGCTCGGCGTCGAACTCACCCCCGGCGAGGTCGCAGAGCGGGCCTACCGCGTCGAGTACGAGGTCCAGGAGGGCAACGCCTCGCGCACGGACACGTTCTGCTCGGCGACCGGCGGCGCCGTCCGGGTCGAGGGCGAGGACCGCCGGTCGCTCGACGCCCCCGCACTCCCGCTGGTCGTCGGGTTCGACGGCGGGGCCGGCGACACGGGCGCGCTCGTCGGGAGCGTCCGCGAGCTGAAGGACGCCTACGACTTCGCCGCCGACACGGTGAGGGTGGTCGGCGACCTCGCGCGCAGCGGCGAGGCGGCGCTGCTCGAGGACGACCTCGACGAGCTCGGTCGGCTGATGGACTTCAACCACGGGCTGCTCTCCGCGCTGGGCGTCTCCTCGCGGTCGCTGGACGCGATGGTGTGGGCGGCCCGCGACGCCGGCGCGCTGGGCGCGAAGCTGACGGGTGCGGGCGGCGGCGGCTGCGTCGTCGCGCTCGACGAGAGCGAGGAGACCGAGACGGCGCTGCGCTACCTCCCCGGGTGCGAGGAGGTCTTCCGCGCCGAACTCGACACCCGAGGGGTCCGGGTCGAATGACGACGGTCCTCAAGCTCGGCGGCAGCGTCGTCACCGAGAAGGATTCTCCCGAGACGGTCGACGAGGGCGCGCTCGCGCGGGCGGCGGCGGCCGTCGGCGACTACGAGGGCGATCTGGTCGTCGTCCACGGCGGCGGGAGCTTCGGCCACCACGCCGCCGCCGAGCGCGGCGTCACCTCGTCCGCGGGGACCCGCTCGGCCGCGGACGCGGTCGCGATCCACGACGCGATGGGACGGCTCAACGCCGCGGTCATCGACGCCCTGCACGCCGAGGGCGTGGAAGCGCTGCCCGTTCGCCCGCTCTCGGTCGCCGCCCGGGGCGCCGACGGCGACCTCTCGCTGCCGACCGACAGCGTCGAGACGATGCTGGCCGAGGGGTTCACGCCCGTCCTCCACGGGGACGGCGTCGCCCAGGCCGGTTCCGGGGTCACGATCACCAGCGGCGACGACCTCGTCGTTGCGCTCGCTCGCGCGCTCGCCGCCGACCGGGTGGGCCTGTGTTCGACGGTCCCGGGCGTTCTCGACGCAGACGGCGACGTGATCGAGCGGATCGAGCGGTTCTCGGACGTGGCCGACGCCGTCGGCGGGAGCGACGCGACGGACGTGACCGGCGGGATGGCAGCGAAAGTGGAGACACTGCTCGCGCTGGCGGCGCCGGCACACGTCTTCGGCCCGGACGGGCTGGCGGCGTTTCTCGACGGCGACGCGCCGGGGACGCTCGTCGCGGGCGAGGAGTGAACCCGGTCGCGGTGGCCGCCGGACGGGCGCCATCCGTCCTGACCGGCGTAACCTATTAGGTCGGGCTATGCAATGGAAGTGATATGACCTCCGTTCCCCGCCGAGAGGCGTTTCGCTACGGCTTCTACCTCTTCTCGTACTGGGTCGTGTTGCTCGCGGTCTGCGGCGCGCTGGTCGCCGGCGGCGCCTGGGTGCTCGACCCGGAACTCACCAGCGGTGGGATCGACGTCGGCGCGGACGGGGCTCGCGCGGCGGCCGCGGGATTCGCCGTCGCCCTCGGCGTCCTCGTCTACGGCGCCGGCCAGACCGGCCTCGCGTACAAACTGGTCGCCGACGGGACGGCTGTCGGCGTCGCCGACGCGGTTCCGGCACCGTCGTCGTCCGCGGCGGACGGCGCGGAGTCGGACACAGAGGAAGCGTCGGACGACGAGCCCGTGGCGGACCGGTCCGAAACCGAGAGCCCGTCGAGCGCCGGCGCCGCCGATCCGCTTCGGGCGAGCGACCGGGACGACCCGGGCGAGCGACCGGAACCGGAGCCGCGCCGGTCGGCCGCGGCGACCGACGCCGAGACCGGCGACCCGCGGTCGGCGAGCGCTCCCGGACAGAACGGCGACGAGCCCGCCGGGGGCCCGTCGCCCGCGTCGAGAGCCGAACCGGAACCCGCGAGCGACGAGGACACGTTCGACCGCGCCGGCGGAGCGTCGAACGGGACGAACGCCGCGGAACCGGACGAGTCGCGCGACCGGCGGGACGAGGGGTCCGCGCCGGCGGAGCGCGGGACGGACTTCCAAACGGTCGGCGGTGAAACGGTCGACAGCGAAGCGATGGACGGTGAAGGGGCCGACGGCGAAGGGGCCGACGGCGAAGGGGCCGACGGCGAAGCGGCCGAGGCGGAGTCCGACGAGGAGGCCCAGTGGACGTCCGGGGCGGCCGACGACAGGGTGGCGACGCCGTCGGAGGTCGTGGACTCGACGGCCGAAGGGTCGGACGGGGCGGACGAGTCGGTCGAGTCGGGGGGGTCGGGCGACGGAGACGCGGCGAGCGAGCCCGGCGACTCTCCGGAGGACGTGGCCAGCGAGAGCGCGATTGCGGAGGAGCTCGGCTTCGGGCAGGGGAGCGGTCCGGCTCGGGGAGACGACCGGGGCGACTCACGCGACGGCGACGGCGCTGGCGACGAGGACACCCGGGGAACGGACGCGGAATCCAGCGATCCGGGATCCGGAGACGACGACGACCCGCTGGCGCCGAACGGCGACGCCGCGGGGACTGCCGGCGACGGTCGGGCGGCCGAGTCCGACCGGAGCGACGATCCGCTGGCGATCGACGACGGGGACTCGACGGGCCCCGACAGCGGCGACGGGTCGACCGAGACCGCAGCGGACGATCCGTTCGCGCCCGATAGCGGGGGAGACGACCCGCTGGCGCCCGGTAGTGACGGGGAGGATCCGCTGGCGCCCGGTAATGACGGGGAGGATCCGCTGGCGCCCGGTAATGACGGGGAGGATCCGCTGGACCCGGAATCGACAGGCGGGACGTCGGCTGGGCCGGACGACGCCGCGGGCGACGACGGAGTCGACGGTGAGCCGTCCGAGGGCGAGACGGACGTCGCGGACGAGACCGCGGGTGTAGCGGACGGGGACGGCGGCGGTTCGGACGACGGCGGCGGTTCGGACGACGGCGAAGGCGACGGCTGGACGACGGGGCCGGGCCACGTCGACGGAGAGTGACAGTTCCCGGAGACGAGTCGCACGCTTTTTAAAACCTCGCCGTATAGGGTGAGGTAACCGAGCATACGGCCGCCCGGGTGCGGAGTGGGCGGCCGGCTGACGCATCGGGCGCCGATGCGGGCTGGGTTCCGACCGTCGCCGGTGACGCGCGGGCCGCGACCGTTTCGCGGCCTACGGGTCGGCCGACCGGGGCGGTCCGGAACGCGGCAGTCACGCGAGCGTCCACTGTTCGCCGGTCGCCACCGCCGTCGCGGGCGAGCCTTCCTCGGAGTGCAAACAATGGAAATCGAAATCGCAACCATCGGCGGCTACGAGGAAGTCGGCCGCCAGATGACCGCAGTCCGCGCAGGCGACGACGTCGTGGTGTTCGACATGGGCCTCAACCTCTCGAAGGTCCTCATCCACGACAACGTCGAGACCGAACGGATGCACAGCCTCGACCTGATCGACATGGGCGCCATCCCGGACGACCGGGTGATGTCCGAACTCGAGGGCGACGTGAAGGCCATCGTGCCGACGCACGGCCACCTCGACCACATCGGCGCCATCTCCAAGCTGGCTCACCGCTACGACGCGCCCGTCGTCGCGACGCCCTTCACGATCGAACTCGTCAAACAGCAGATCAAAGGCGAGGAGAAGTTCGGCGTCCAGAACGACCTGAAGAAGATGGAAGCGGGCGAGACGATGAGTATCGGGGACCACAACGAACTGGAGTTCGTCAACGTCACCCACTCGATCATCGACGCCATCAACCCGGTCCTGCACACGCCCGAGGGCGCCATCGTCTACGGGCTCGACAAGCGCATGGACCACACGCCGGTCATCGGCGACCCGATCGACATGAAGCGGTTCCGCGAGATCGGTCGCGAGGGCGTCCTCTGTTACATCGAGGACTGCACCAACGCCAGCAAGAAGGGCCGCACGCCCTCCGAGTCCGTCGCGCGCCGACACCTCAAGGACGTGATGTACTCCCTGGAGGACTACGACGGCGGCATCGTCGCCACCACCTTCAGCTCCCACATCGCGCGGGTCACCTCGCTGGTCGAGTTCGCGAAGGACATCGGCCGTCAGCCCGTCCTGCTGGGCCGTTCGATGGAGAAGTACTCCGGCACGGCGGAGCGACTCGACTTCGTCGACTTCCCGGACGACCTGGGGATGTACGGCCACCGCAAGTCCGTCGACCGGACGTTCAAGCGGATCATGAACGAGGGCAAGGAGAACTTCCTCCCGATCGTGACGGGCCACCAGGGCGAGCCGCGGGCGATGCTCACCCGGATGGGCCGCGGCGAGACGCCCTACGAGATCGACGACGGCG
>JBDGSU010000094.1:0-12376 GCA_042217395.1 Halosimplex sp. | reverse complement strand
GACAAACCACCTTCAACAACGTTGCTCACCTTCGAGAAGTGTTTTCGGCAAATTCCTAACGCATTTTTGATACACTTTTTCTCGGTAACGAACCTTCTACGCGCCCTCGAAGTATAATATATTTGATAATTCTAATGGCTGATTGCATTTGAGATACATCTATTTTCGCCAGTTGCTCACGGTTCACGCGGGAGCGGGCGATTGCCATATAAAAAATCCGACAGCTCCGGCTTTTCCCAATATTCTACTGCCGTCTTGCGATTATGCCACCCTTCGGGAAGCTGGCGCGGCTTCGAGGGAGCGAATCGGCGTCAAATCGGCCATTCTTGTATAGCGTATTGCTACTATACAAATTCAGAAGTGCGGCTTCGGGCACACCGCGACGATCCAGTTCGGCCGCGAGTACTGCACGGCGCGGAAGCCGGCCTGTCTCGACGACCCCGAGGCCTGTCCGCTCGCGGACCTCTGTGGCCGGGTCGGCGTCGACCTCAAGTCCGGCGAGGTGGTCGACCCCGCCGAGGCGGCCGGCGACTGAGCGGGTCGGACGGGCGCCGAAGGCCCGGAACGGCGCCGGAGATAGCGCACGGAGGTGAAGCGACAGCGGGGGACCGACTCCAGGGACCGGCGTTTCGTCCGGACGGTCGGGAGACAGACCGGGCGCGACCGCACGCGGGCGTGCGGTCGCCCCGGGACGCGCGTGCGGTCACCCCGAGACGCGCGTGCAGGACCCCGACTCACCCGGAAGTGGCGTTGCCGGTCGTCGCGAGCGGGTCCTCGTCGTACCAGACCTGGAGCGTCCGGTAGGCCGACCCCGCGGAGGGCTCCGAGGGGGCGTCGCCGCGGTAGAGGTAGGCCCGCAGGCGGACCGACGCGTCGGTTTCCGGCGGGTTCGGGTCGTACTCGAGGTACCGCGTGTCGCCGGATGCGACGGTCACCGTCCGGCGGTCGACCACGGTGGCGCTCTCGACGACGGCGTCGCCGCCCTCGCGGGCGACCGTCTCCTCCGCGAGGACGAGCGAGTAGTCGGTGCGCTCGCCCTCGTCGTTGGCGACCTCGAAGTAGACCGGGCGACCGGCCGCGATGGCGGCGGTGTAGTTGGCGGTGACGTACTCGCCGGTCCCGTTGGCGGTCAGGGCGGCGAACTCGGTGTAGTCCTCGTTCGTGGCGGCCGCGGGGGCGCCCGTCGCGGCGAGGGCGCCCGTCGCGGCGACCACGCTCGCGACCAGGACGAGGCCGAGCACGAACGCGGCCGAGAAGCGCGGGCGGAGCGCGCTCGCGAGCGCGGCGGTCGAGACGCCGGGGCTGTACCGCGCCTGTGACGGGACCGAGAACCGCCGGGCCGCCGCGGCGCCCGCGGCGGCCCGGGTCACGAGCGTGAGCCCGGCGAGCACCGGCACCGCCCGGATGCGCCACGGGGTGAAGTTGACGGCGAGGCCGACCGCGGCGACGACGGCGACGCTCGCGACGACCGAGAGGCCCAGGCGGACGACCGAACTGATCGGTTCGGTCGAGGGCCCGTAGTTCGGGGAGACGGCGGCGCGCGGGCGCCCGGGGTCGAGCCGCGCGCCGCCCCGCGGGTAGAGCGCGGCGACCACGGCCCAGCCGGGCGCCAGCAGGAGCACCGGCAGCCCGAGCGCGAGTCGCAGCGCGGTCGCGTCGACCCCGAGGCCGACGACGGCATCGAACGCGAGGACGACCGCGACGAGCGCGGCGAGGTCGGCGACGCTGCGCCATCGAGGAGTGGTGTCGTAGCTCATGGTATCACGCTCCCGGCCGAGTGCAGAGCTCGGCGTTCTGGTTGTCGTAGACGCGGTCGCTCGAGACCGGACAGATCTCGTCGCGGGAGACCTGCCGGGTCACGTAGACCCCGCCGTCGGTGGTGAACTGGGGCGCCCCCGTGGACTGGTAGGTGCGGTAGACCACCCTGTCGTGTGGCGGTCCGGACCCGTCGATCGCCGTGAGGTTTATCGTTTCGCCGAAGAAGACGCCGGTGCTCCGGAAGGCGGTCCGCCAGGGGTGGTCGGTGTAGATCGCCCCCTCGCCGGCCGGCGTCGTCTCGCCGATGGTGTACATCGCGTCGATCTCCGACTCCGTGTAGGAGTACTTGGGCCACTGGTCGTCGAACGTGGGGTCGTCGAGGGTCGCCTTCTTGCCCGCGACCATCGCGAACGGGAACGCGAGGACGAGGACGACCAGCGCGGCGGTGACCACCCGCGTCGAGAACTGCAGACCGACGTAGCGCAGTCCGACCGCGCCGGCGACCGCCATCAGCGCGTAGGCGAACGCGTACCACCGGCCGGGGAGGAACGTCCGGATCCCGAACAGCGGCAGGCCCAGCGAGAAGAACAGCATCACGCCGATCGCGATGACGACCGTGTGCGAGGCCTGCGGCGAGCGGTGGCGCCGGACGAGCGCGAGACAGCCGACGACGGCCGCGAACAGCAACACGAGGAAGCCGATCGCGTCGACGTAGCCGGCGACGGCGGCCATCAGCGTCCCGCTCCCGCCGGCGGTGGCCGCGCCTCCGCCGGAGGGGACGAGGTTGAGAAAGCCCGCCGACGTCCGGAGAGTGAACAGGAGGAGGCCGACCGCGCGGGTGAGGAAGTGCTCGCCGCTCCAGGGCGTCACCGCCCAGACCGCGCCGGTGAACACGAGGTGGAAGGCGAAGGCGCCGTGCAGCGGGACGGTGTCCGCGAGCGTCGGCGAGGCGCCGGCGCCGTCGGTGATCGGTTCGGCGGACTCGCCCGAGTCGCGCGACCGCGCACCGACGTCGCCGCCGGTCCGGTTGCCCGCCGGGACCGCCCAGTTGACGTGCCCGACGAGCACCTGCGCGAGGACCGCCGACCCAACGAACACGAGCGAGACGAACGCCGAGACCTGGTGGGTGAGCGTGATCGCGACGATGAACCCGACCAGCAGCGCCCAGTCCGCGCGGGTCGTCCGGGCGTGGAGCAGCCGCGTCACCGCGAAGACGACGCCGAGGAAGAAGACCAGACCGAGGCTCTCGGGGATGATGTGCATCCCCCAGCGGATCGCCTGGTCGGTCATCGCGAACGCGCCGGTCGCGAACAGCGCCCAGCGGACGTCCACGAAGTAGCGGGCCGTGCCGTACACGAGCGCCACGCCGAGGACGGTCACGCTCCCGATCACCAGATAGAGGCTCAGACGGAGCGACACGCCCAGGAGCTGCGTCGAGACGACGTTCACGAGGTGGTGGAACGGCGCGAAGTAGTACTTCACGTCCGACAGCGGCGAGAGCGAGCCGGCCTCGAGGACCGACGCCGCGTACTGGGTGACGTGTTCCCAGCTGTCGACGCCGACGAAACCGGCGGTCGTGAACAGCCCGCTGAACCGGACCACGAACGCGTGGGCGACGACCTGCGCGAGCACGAGCCGTGCGTCGAGCGCGTCGTCGTCGAGGAAGACGATCTGGAGGAGGATGAACGCGCCCACCGCGCCCGAGAGGAGCAGGACCGGGAGGGTCCGCGTCCCCTCGAGGAACGCGAGCGTCGCGACGGCGACGAGTCCGAGCCCCGTCAGTTCGGCCGCCACGACGCCGTTCCCGTGCAGCGTCCGCCGCGAGCGGGCGAGCGCCGCGCCGCGGCGGGCCGTCAGCAGGTAGACCGCACAGCCCAGGCCGAGCACGACCGGGACGGTCTGTACGTACGCCTCGCCGGAGAGGAACACCAGCGGGAGCAGGACGACCGCGAGCAGGAGGCCGACGGTCGCGAGCGCGACGTCGAAGCTCCCCGACGGGAACCAGCCGGTCGGTCGGCGGTTCACGCGGCGGTCACCTCCCGACCGGCGGCGCGCTCACCGACGAGGCCGCTCTCCCCGTCGAGGACGCTGTCGTAGACGGTGAGCAGGTCCTCGGCCATCCGGTCGAGGCCGAACTCGCGGGCCCGCTCGCGCCCGCCCGGCGGACGCGTCGACGTGAGCGCGTCGACCAGTCCGTCGGCGAGCTCCGCGTCCGTGTCGCCGACGTGCGAGCGGTCGACCCCGTCGAGCAGCGCCGGTACGTCGCCCACCGGCGTCGCGACCACCGGCAGGGCACAGGCCAGTGCCTCCTTGACGGCGTTGGGCGACCCCTCCCGCTCGGAGGGGAGGACCATCGCGTCCGCGGCGTTCATGTAGGTCGGCACCTCGTCGTGGGGGACGCCCGAGACGGCGTGCAGTTCGACGTCGCCGTCGACCGCGTCGCGAGCCCGCTCGACCACGCGCTCGGCGCGAGGGTAGTTCTTCTCCGCGCGCGAGGTGTCGTAGGGGAAGAGGACGTGTTCGGCCCCCGCGTCCCAGCCCACGGCCTCGAGGGCCTCCTCCTGCGATTCCGGCGCGAACCGGTCGGTGTCGATGCCGTGGGGGACGACCGCGCAGTCGCGGTCCAGGTCCGAGCCCATCTCCTCGGACATGACGACCACCGCGTCGGCGAAGCGAGCGCACTGCTCGCTGACGGTGCCGTAGCGGCCGAGGAGATCCGACCCCCACAGCGAGAGCACGACCGGCCTGACCGGCTGTGCCAGCGCCGCCGGCGCGGTGAGGCCGTAGTTGGCGTGGACGAGGTCGAACTCGGAGCCGACGGCGGCGAGCACCCGCCCGTAGAACCGGACGTAGTCGGCGAGCGAGCGCTCGCGCGAGCCTCCCGGGACCGGGAGAACCGTGCAGGAGACGCCGTTTCGCTCCAACACCTCGACCTGCTGTTCGAAAAACGGTCTGCGAGACGTGACCAACTGGAGCGTCCGGATCATCTACGGTAGCACCGCCCGTAGCCAGCGGTGCACCACGCGTTCCGTCGCGAGTCGCGGACCGTCCGAACCGGTCCGCTTCGCAGGGCGATCCGAACCCCTCGGTCGCGGTTTGCTATCGTGCCCGTTCACACCCCAACTCACCCCGTATTCGTCCATTGTAATGATGCGGCTAACGGCTCCGTCGCCGCCCAAGAACCGCCGCGTGAGGGTCGAAAGCGAAGAATATGGCGTCTAACACGTCGGTACTTGACCACCTGCGGAATCGATCTGACCGACCGGGCGATCGGTCGCACCGATGCCCTATCGGGACCGCCCAGACGGAGTATCGCGAGACGGTTCGGGACGGCACGGGCGCGCGGGGTCGGCCGGCGTCTCGACCGACTCGCTCGCGAGCTCCGTCCGCGGGGCGACCGCGTGCACTACTCCGTCTCCGCCCTCGTCGCGTCGAGCGGCCGATCGACGAGAGGTCGACGAGGTCGATCCCCGGCCAGAGCGCGGTGAGAGAACCCCTGGGGACGACCGGGACTGTTCGGTCTGGGCAGTCCGGTGGGACCGACGGCGGCGGCCGAACGACCGGCACGGGAGCGCACGGCGAGGCGCGCCGCTCGGCGGATGGGGAACGGGAGAGCGAGTCGTCTGCGTGTTGATCGAGTGTGCGGTCGAGGCGGGACCCGGTCAGAGCGAGGCCCCCGTGATGTCCTCGATGGCGCCGCGCATCTCCAGCCGGATCCCGCCGTGGACGAGCAAGAGCGCGCCGTAGACGGCGACGCCGGCGGCGACGCCGAGCGCGACGCGGGGCCACCCTGTCGGGAGGGACGGGAGCACGACCGCGACGGCGCCGGCCATGATCGCCGCCGAGGCCGCGCTCCAGGCGACGCGGCGCCAGGGCACGTCGATGTCGACGAACCGCGAGACGTAGGTGATCGCCACGGTCGCGGCCGTCGCGGCCGAGAGCGTCGTGGCGACGGCGGCGCCGACGATGCCGAATCGGGGGATCAGCGCGAAGTTCAACACCAGGTTCACGACGATCGCGGCCGCGCTCCCGCGGTAGCCCAGCGTCGGCTTGTCCATCGCGAACAGCGACGGGCCGAGCACCAGCTGGACCGAGCGGAGTATCTTCTCGGTCATGAACACGAGCAAGACCGGGTACGCCACCGTCACGTCGGCGCCGAACAGCGTTCCGAGGACCTCCTTCCCGAGGACGAGCGCGCCCGCGAAGGCCGGAATCGTCAGGTACAGCGGGATCTGGAGCCACTGCCGGAACGCCGACTCTATCTCCCCGATCTCGTCCCGGGCGTGCCACCGGGATATCTGCGGGAACAGCGAGGTCCGGATCGCCCGGGTGAGCATCATCGCGACAGAGGCGACCCGCCAGGCGATCTCGTAGGCGCCGACGAGCTCGACCCCGACGAACAGCCGGAGGATCGCGACGTCCATCCACTGGTAGAGGAAGCCGCTGACGCTCCCGACGAACACGTACCGACCGAAGTCGACCAGCCCGCGGGCGCGGTCGAGCGTCGGGCGCCCGGCCGCCAGATCGAGCCGGACGAGCGCCCCCAGCAGCGTCGCCAATCGACCCAGGACGAACCCGGCGATCAGCGCCTTCGCGCCCCAGCCGTAGTGGACGAGCGCCGCGCCGCTGACGACCCAGGTCACCTTTCCGATCACCTTCAGCAACGCGTTCTGGTCGACGCGGAGCTGCCCCGCGAGCAGGCGCAGCGAGAGCCGCCGTCCCTGGTCTATCAGCAGTCCCCCGACGACGAGCGGGACGACGCCGGCGACGCCGACGTACTGCTCGACCCGCGGCGTCGCGAGCGCGAGCCCGACGATCGCGGGCGTCAGGAGCACGGCCTTGACCAGGACCGCCGTGACGAACACCTCCCCGTCGGGCTCGTCGGCCGAGAGCTGTTTCTCGGAGGCCTTCGAGACGCCGAGGTCGAAGGGGATACCGAGCATCCCGACGACGGTCTGGAAGACGAAAAACGAGCCCATCGGACCGGTGCCCAGCGCCTGCGTGAACCCCGCGATGGCCGCGAACTCGACCAGCGCGAGGACGATGCTCCCGGAGAACAGTTTGAGGATCGAGTCCCTGAGCTCCATGCTAACCGGTCGTGAGAACGCGCGCGATCTGTCGACACGAGCACGGCGACCGCCACGCAGGAGGACAGCGGGACGTCGTTCGCCCCCGTCCGCCGGGCGAACGGGCGACCCCGTGTGCGTGAGTCATTGCCCACAGTTCCGGCCAGCCGCCCCGTTGTTACACACACGCTACCGCCGCGAGACGGGCGCCGTCGATCGGTTACGACATCTATAGCTATCACCCAGAGGTCGCTTCCCACGGGTATGACGGCAGACCGTCCCAACGTGCTCTTCGTGTGCGTCGACGCGCTGCGAAGCGATTTCGCGCTCGGGGACTTCGGGAGCGACAAGCCTCTCTTCGAGTGGTTCCGGCGCGAGGGGACGACCTTCGACACGATGATCGCGGCCGCGTCCTCGACGACCCCCTGCGTCGCCAGCTACATGACCGGCACCTACCCGCCGGAGCACGGCGTACTCTCGCTGCGGGACTTCAACCTCGACGACGGCGCCACGACGCTCGCGGAGGTGTTCGCCGACGCCGGCTACGACACGCGCGGGCACGTCACCGGCCCGATCACCGCAGACACGGGCCTCGACGCCGGCTTCGACACCTACGACTACCGCAAGCGCGACGTGACGATATACACCGAGTGGTTCGACGAGCTGAAACGCGACGTCGCCGAGACCGACGGTCCGTGGTTCAAGTACGTCCACCTCTGGGAGACCCACGTCCACCGCGACTTCCCGCCGGACGCGACCGACGACGAGATCGAGTACGACGCCAGCGTGCGCGGCGTCGCCGAGAAGCTCGAGGCACTCCTCGACGTCGTCGACCTCGACGAGACCGTCGTCGCGGTGACCGGCGACCACGGCGAGACGATCCGGGACGGGACGCTCCGACAGAACGCCTCGGTGATCGGCTTCAACCAGGTCCCGATCCCCCTGACCGACAAGCGGACCCGACACGTCCGCGACGACGTCTACCGGAAGTACCTCCGACCGCGGGGGATCGAGCTCGAAGACTACTACAACGCCCTGCGCCGCCTCAGCGCGACCGACTTCCCCAACGCCTTCCACCGCGTCGGCCACAGCCACCAGGTCTACGACTACCTCACCCGCGTCCCGTTCGTGCTCGCCGGCGCCGACGTGTCCCCGGGGCGCGCCGTCTCCGACCAGGTGCGACAGGTCGACGTCTTCCCGACGCTGCTGTCGGCCGCCGGCCTCGACGCCCCCGACGTCACCGGCCAGGACCTGCTCGAGGAGCCGATCGAGCACCGTCCCGCGTACATCCGCGGCGTCGGTTCCGACCGCGACCGCGGGCGGTGGGTCGACGGCGTCCGCTACGACGGCTGGAAGTTCGCCAGGGGCCGCGACCGCGAGCTCCGCCAGCTGTTCGACCTCGAGGCGGACCCGAAGGAACTCCGCAACGTCGTCGACGACCACCCCGAGACGGCCCGGCGACTCGAGGCGATGGTCGACGAACACGTCGCGCGCGAGCGCGACGTCGCCGGGGGCGACATCTCCGAGGAGGCCGAAGAGCGCATGACCGACCGGCTCGAGGAGCTGGGCTACCTCTGATACGGAGTCTTGGGGGCCAGTTTGGACTCGACCGCACGACCGCGTGCGGTCGACCCGGGACACGCTTCTCCGAATCCGTATGACACGGGCGGCTCCGACGTCCGGACGGCGCCGGCGCCGTGGCGGCTTCGACTGTCTCGACGACGAGTGCCCCGACGAAACGAGTGGAAGGCCGAATCGAGGCGAGCACTCGCGGACCGGGCCGCGGTCTCCGGCACCGGAGTGAACAGACGCGATCCCGGACCGTCAGTCGTCAGATCGGGGTCCGTTCGATCGGACTATCGCGGGCAGCCGACGTCGTCCGCGGGCTCGTCGGCGCCGTAGTGGTTGTCGGCGTACTCGACGTTGGTCCACTCGTCGACGAACGCCTGGACGATGGCCTCGTTGGTCCACATGTCGGGCGACTCCAGCGGTTCTTTTGGGTTGTGGAACCAGTTGTGGTGGATGTCGGCGACGTCGTCGGGGACGCCGCGGACGGTGACGTGACAGCTCGGGTCGATACCGTCGTTGAGGTGCTTGGTCGGGACGAACGTGTTGTGGTGGATCTCCAGCGTCGTCGCGCCCGGGCGGTGGGTTCCCACCTGATAGGCGATAGTCTTCCCCGTGAAGAGGTTGTAGCGGACCTCGTAGCCGGCGGTGCCCTCGTTGGCGACGCAGTGGCGGTTGAAGTTGAACTTGTTGTACTCGACCAGCGTCTTCTGGCCGCCGTAGCACATGATCCCGTAGCCCAGGCCGTCCATCGAGTTGCCGTGGACGTGGCTGTGGTGGACGTGCGCCGAGGCGTTGAGTTTCAGGCCCGCGTGGTTGAAGCCGGTGACCTCGCAGTTCTCGACCTCGACGACGTCGCCTTTCACGGTGAGCCCGCTCACGACGGGCTTGCTGTACTCGACGTACGAGTCGATGGGACCGACGAGGCGCACGCCCGTGACGCGCGCGCCGCCCTCGGCGGACATCATGTGCGAGTAGTCGATGACGTCGGTCTCGATCGTCCCGCCGGCGGCGCCGTCGATGCCGCGGTCGGAGGCCAGCGTCACGCCCGCGGGGACCGACAGCTTGTCGGTCCCGGTGACCGGCGACGCGTCGATTGTCGCGTCGCCCGCCACGTAGACGATGTCACCGCTGGAGGCGGCGTCGAGCGCGTTCAGCAGTTCGTCGAGCGTGGAGACGACGACGTCGGCCGCCGACTCGGGGACCGCGTTCGGGTACCCGTCTCCGCCGCCGATGTGGTTGTCGGTGCTCGACGCGGTGGACGTCGTCGACTCGTACTGGCTCAGGTCGATTTTCGTCCCGTCGACGTAGACCTCGACGAAGTCTTTCACCGGACCGAAGTCGGTGAGTTCGCCCTGGAAGTAGTAGGCGTCGCCGTAGCCGTTGCCCGTGTAGCCGTCGGCGGTCCACGTCCCGTCGGCGTTCTGGGTGACCGAGTCGTTCCCGGCCGCCGAGCGGTCGCCGTTGTCGGTGTCTTTGGTGATCTCCCCCGTGGTCGTGAACGCGTAGTCGAGCTCCGAGGGGTCCTCGGTCGTGACGACTTCGATGTGGCGGCGCGACGAGACGAGTTCGTCGACGGTGACCGTCGAGCCGTCGAGGCGGAGTTCGTAGGAGCCCTGCGCGGAGAAGTCGGTGACGCTCCCCTCGAAGGCGTAGCAGTCGCCGAAGCCGTTGCCGGTCTTGCCGGTGGCCGTCCACGTGCCGTCGGCGTTCTGGACCACCGAGTCGTTGCCCTCAGCGGAGTTGCGCCCGTCGTCGGTGTCTTTGGTGATCCGCCCCGTGGCCGTGAACTCGTAGGTGACGTTCAGCGAGCCGGTCTCGCTCGAAGAGTTCGTGGAGACGATCTCGAGTTTGTGCGACGTCGACGCGCCGGCGACCCCCTCGGCCAGCAGCGGGATCGTCGCGGCCGCGCCGGCCGCCTTGACGAACGACCGTCGGTCGACGCTCCGCGTGCCGCTCGGTAATCTCTCCGTACGCTCCGCCGGCTCACCTTGCCTGTCAGATTCGCTCTGCTTACCGTTCACCATATCCCGGGTAAGCCCGACCTTCCGAGAAAAGGGTACCTGCCGGCGAGATGCCCGATACCGTCGCGTTACCGGATCTTCCTTACAGTTCGTTTCCGGTTTGTTGCGCCATCGACGGATATCCGCCGCGTTTACCGTCCGTTGAACGTCCGTTACAGCCCCGGCGCGCACGGAACGCTTGCCGGAAACCGTGCGATACGTCCGGTTGGTCGGTCGGTAAGCAGCGGTTACGGGCGTGGTACGGCAGGTTCCCTCGCCCGCGCTCGTCGTAGCGGTGACCGCGCCGACGGGTGCGACTCGGACGGATTCTCGCGGGACGGTTCGGGATCGAACCCGGGACTGCGTGCGGTCGACCCGGGAACCGCGTGCTCCGAATCCGTGTCAGTCGTCCACACTGCCGGGGTCCGAGAGAGTCGGCTTGCCGAGCGTGAGGTTCTCCTTGCGGACCGTGGCGTTGTTCCTGTCGATGGGGTCGCCGGTGACGCGGATCGTCGAGTCGGCGATCAGACAGTCCTGGGAGTCGGTGAGCACGAGCCCGTCGCGGTCGTCACCGGTCTGTTCGATCGAGCAGTTCCGGACGGTCACTCCGTGGCGGTCGGAGATGTCGACGGTCGCTCCGCCCGACGCCGCCCCGGTTATCGTGACGTTCTCGAAGTGCAGCGGAGCCTCCGTGCCGCCGTCGCTCGCGTCGGCGGCGTCGATGGCGTCGAAGTTATCGCGGTCGACGACGATCTTCGTGTTTCGAACGGTCGAAGTGCCGTGGTCCGGGTGGTAGGAGATGGCGCCGAAGCCGTGACCCGCGTCCTCGCCGATCCGGATCTCGCAGTCCTCGACGAGCTGGCGGTTGCGCGCGCGGAGCCGGATCCCGCGGACGTTCAGATCCGACTGGGAGATGGTCGGCGGAACCTCGTCGACGACGACGGTCACGTCCTTGACCGTCGACCCGGTCGACCCGATGCGGACGTTGGCGATGTTGTTGTTCTCGTAGCGACCGCCCCGGACGTGGACGGTCCCGTTCTCGCCGCGGTACCCGTCGGTGTCCCGACCCGGGGCCGAGGCGTAGAGCCCGTTGTTCGGGAAGTTGGCGACCTCGCAGTCCCGGAAGGTGACCGTCCCGGAGTGGTCCTTCCCGACGAAGATCCCGACGCCGTTGCCCCCGTCGTGGCCGCCGTCGCGGGCGACGACCCGCGTGACGACGCCGATCCCCTCCTCGTCCTGGACGTCGAACCGGAACGCGACGTTCTTCCGGGTCTTGTTCCGATCGGGGAGTTTCCCGTCGACCCGCAGGTCCCGCGCGATGAAGTTCCCGTGCGCGACCAGCCTGACGGAGCCGCCGAAGCCCGATTCCGTGTAGTCGAACCGCAGCCCGTCCATCAGCACGTCGGAGACGTACCTGAAATCGAAGAAGGCCTTGTCCAGTTTGTCCCGCGGGACCGTCGGTCTGATCACCGCGTCGTCCTCGGGGAGCGAGACGAGGCCGACGTTGCGAACGTCCCGGGCGACGAGCTTCGAGAGCTCGTACTCGCCGGTCGGGAAGTACAGGAGGGTGTCGTCGTGGGTCATCGCCTCGTTCGCGACGCCGTCGATCGACGGCCCGTGTTTCGCCTCGGCGACGTTGACGATCGAGTCGTACCGGTCGCCGTAGCGCTCGACGATGGCGGGGACTGGCGTCGGGGAGGGCGACGGCGTCGCGGTCGGGGACTCGGTCTCGGTGGGGGCGGGTTCGGTCTCCGTCTCGACGTCGGTGTCGGTCTCCGGCGGTGGCGTCCGCGTCGGCCCCACCGTCGATTCGCCGTCCGAGCGACAGCCGGCGAGACCCACCGCTGTGACCGTCGCGATCGCGGAGCGCACAAACCCGCGCCTCGTCCGCTCTTCTGCAGGCACGGTCGTGTATATCCGCCACCCCTCATTTGTTGGTCGCGTCTCAGAACCGTTTAGACTTCACCTCCAGTAGCCTCGACC
>JBDGSU010000077.1:0-12421 GCA_042217395.1 Halosimplex sp. | reverse complement strand
TTTCTCGGTCCCTACGAGAGACTACCGAAATCGATCTGGGGCTAAACACGTACACTTAGTCAAAAGAGTACGGATTGACACACAGCAAACACTTCCTCTGGAACGGAGTGTCTCTCCGTCTCGATCTATCGTGGGCTTTCTTCGGACGTCGAATTGCGAGCTACTGAGAACTGTATACCGGTCTGGGATGAACAATCGCCGTCAGTTCGGCTCGTCCAATCGCTTCGACGGCCCATATTGCCCGACTACTGCAATCCTTCCAGCTGAGCACACTGATCCTGGTCCGGAAATTACCGATACTTGCCGAGGCCTCCGTCTCGAAGCTCAGAACACAGCGCTCTCAACCGTTCTTACGAACGTTTATACACGGCTCTCATTACGTCACAGCTGGAGACTAAGGACTCACAAATATCCTCACCTACTTACGGATTCCTCGTTACGATGTCTACGTACTGCGGCACCGTTTAGTCCGCGCCGCGCCGACGACCGGACATGACCTGTCCCGACTGCGGCGCGCACACTCTCGCGTTCACGGTTCCGGCCGAGTACCGCGATTCGCTGCCCGGTGACGCGCCGGGCGCGTCGGTCTGCACCCGCTGTCTCGCGCTCCGGCCGGTCGACGACCCGCCCGACGAGCGCCCCGATTTCACCGCCATCAGCGACGCCGTCCCGTCGAACGAGGCGGCCGCGGTCCCGTTCGTCCTCCTGGTCGGCCTGCTCCCGTCGCTGGCGACCAATCGGGCGGAGATCTCCGAACTGCTCGAACGCGTCGAGCGCGCGGGCACCGACCCGCTGCTCGCACTCGACCGCCTGGCCGACGACCCCGCGGTCGAGGCCGACACCGACCTGCGGACCCGCCGCCGCCAGCTCGAACAGCTCCTGTGACCCCCGCGCAGTCCGGCGATTCTGCACGATCGTCTGTGGCGAAATCGCGATCCCTACTCTGTTAGGTACACCGCATTTAGACCCGGGGGTTATACGATAGGTTGCGGCATCGATGCCAGGTGCCGCCGCGACGACACTTAGGACCCGTCGTCGTCTCCCCCCAATCCCCCCCCCTTACCACCAGCACCCATTTCGCGTCGCCGGTGGTCGCCCGACGGAGGCATCTCCCCCCCCCGCCTCCCGGGTACGCCGGCGACCGTCTCTTTCCGCTTTCGAGCCGACGGCTCTCCCGAGAGCTACGCGTCACGAGACGGCGGCGTCGCTGCTCGACGCGCCGCGTTCGCCGAAAACCGTCAGACTCCCGTCAGACGCCGGTGGAGTACCGCAGGATGCCGGCGATGCCGCCGAACGCCGAGAGGAGCTGTTCGCCCTTCTCGAAGTCCGAGGAGACGAAGTACGTCTCGGTGCCGCGCTGTTCGGCGAGCTCCATGAGGTGGTCGATGGCGTCCTCGCGCTCGGCGTCCATGGGCTCGCCGCAGCGGTCGCAGGTCCGCTCGTCGTCCAGCGCCTCCGATTGCCCGAGCAGCTCCCGTTCGGTGTGGCCGTTCGGACAGTCGTACACGGCCACGTCCTGCCGGAGGTCCTCGCTCAGCAACAGCGTCTCGACGGCGCCCATGTTGAGGTTCTCGCGGGTGGGACCGAACCCGTAGGTCGCCAGGTCGCCGTCGTGGAGTTCGTCGAAGAACTGCTCCATGTACTTCTTGTCCTGGAGCATCTCGTACTCGTCGAGGACGTCCTGGGCGGCGTCGACCAGGTCGTACAGCCCCGACTCGTCCGTGTAGGAGACGTCGAACTTCCCGAGCACCATGTCTCCCAGTTCGTGGTGGAGGTAGTCGCCGTCGAGGAACTCGTCTTTGGTGGGGGAAGGGCCGCCGACGAGGATGCCGTCCATCTCGTGGCGCTGGTCGACGAAGAGATCGTTGGCCATCCCCGCGACCTCCTGGTAGAAGTTGTCGATCGCTTCGAGGCGCAGGCGGGCGAACCGCTGTGCGGACTGGCCCCCTTTGCGCTGTTTCCCGGGGACGAGCGAGGATGCGGACTTGACCGGCTCGACGCGCTTGCCCCGGAGCCAGCCGACGTTGGCCTCGCGCCGGTCGAGGACGATCAACCCGAACAGGCCCTTGTCGGTGAGCATCTCCTCGAGCGGTTCGGTGAGGAAGTCCGAATCGCAGTGATACCGGAACGACTCGATGGGCTGGGGCGGGCTCTCGAGGGTGCGGGTGACCATCTCCGATCGACCGCCGCCGGTGTCGATGGCGCCCGAGAAGATGACCATCCCGTTCTCCGGCGGGAAGGTGTCGTAGTAGCGCAGTCGGTCCTTGATGGAGGTCAGGGCGTCCTGGACGGCCGTGCGGGTGTCCTTGGACTTGATGTTCGAGGCCTCGCTGTGCTCCTGGGTGACGTGGGCGACGACGCTGCTGATCTGGCGGTCCTCGGGGATGTAGATGGAGACCAGTTGCGTCCCCGACCCGTCGTAGCCCTTGAGCTCCTCGATGACCTTTCGGAACTCGTATTTCTGTTTGTCCGACTGTTCCTGTTGCTCGCTCATTACCACTGTGTCGGGCGCTCGGGGCTAAGTAAGTGTTGACCTGTGCGAGCGACGGCCGCCGATCGAACCGACCGTGGGAGGGTCGTCTGGTACGCGGATGGGAAATATACTTATCAGCAAACAGCTTCTATCTCGAACATGGACGACGACAGAGCGGGTGGAGACGAACCGACCACGAGCGCCGACGATCGGTCGGCCACGAGCGCCGGTGCGCCGTCTGATGCGACCGTCCCGCCGGCCGAGATACTGGACCTCGACCACGTGTACGCGGCGCTCGACCACCCTCGCAGGCGGTATCTCTGCTACACCCTCCTCGAGGACGACGAGTGGACGCTCGAGGAGCTGGCCGCGAAGGTCGCGGCCTGGGAGGACGGAGCGCCGGAACGCGAGGTGACCGCCCGTCGCCGGGAGAACGTCTACGTGTCGTTGTATCACGCCCACGTCCCGAAGTTAGTGGACCTCGGCGTCGTCGCCTTCGACGAGGGGCGCGAGACGATCACCCCCGCCGAGCACGCCGAGCAGGTCCTGACCGCACTGCAGGGGATGGGCGCCAGCCTCGACGCGAATCAGGAAACCCACGCGAGGGGGGAGACCGATGCCTGACGGCGGCGCGGTCGACGGGGACACCCCCGCGACCGAGTCCGGGTCCACCCGGGTGCAGGCGGCCCAGCGCCACTACGACCCGGGCGGGGCGGACGAACTGACGACCGCGATCGTCTTCGCCGTCGCCGACGCGGAGGGGGTCGACCCGAGCGACCTGGACGTGCCGCCGCTGTACGAGTGCGTCGACGCGCCGGCGCTCGAAGACACGTTTTTCGGTCCGGAGACCGCCCGGGGACCGCGACAGGGGAGCGGAACGGTGTCGTTCCGCTACGCCGACTACCTCGTGAACGTCCGGAGCGACGGCTGGATCCGGGTCTTCGAGACTCCCGACGCCGATTCGCCCGTCTGACCGGTCCTCACCGATCCCCGCGGCTGATCGCGCGAGCGTCGCCGGCCGGTCGCTTCCGTAACAGTGAAGAGACAGTCTGCCAACGGTTGGCACGACGAGGCCGTCGAGCGTCGATCGGCGCGATCGACGTGTCGGTACGGTGGGCGAGCCGGCGCCTCGGCGGCGGAAGTGATCGCCGGACGCGGTGGGGCCGCGCCCGGTGGGCTCGAATCCGGGTGACGGGTGACTTGCGTACCGAACGAACGACGGAGGACCGCGGGTGGGTTCGCCGCTGGGTAGCCGCCGCCGTCGGCGACCGGATCGACGGGAACTCGGCGGTCGCGCGCCTGCGCGCGTGGTACCTGGACGTCGACCCGCGCTACCGGCCGGTGACCGCGGCCGCCTGGGGGCTCGCGCTCGCCTGCTACGCGCTGGGCGACACCGGGCTGACGACGCTCGTCCTCGCGCTGGGCGGGTTCGAGGGCAATCCGGTCGCTCGCGCGTTCCTCGAGGCGCTGGGCTACCCGGGACTGGCGGTGCAGAAGGCGCTCGCGGTCGCCGCGCTGGTCGCGGTGTGGCGACACTACCCGACGGTCGGCGGACGATCGGCGGACCCCTGGCGGCTGATGGTCCCGACGGTGGCGGCGGCCCGCGGGCTCCAGCTGGTCGCGATCCACCTGTCGAACCTCGCAGTCCTGCTGTGAGCCCGCTCGGGCCCGAATGCGACCGACGCTCGGGCCCGAACGCGACCGACGCTCGGGCGACGGGCGTCCGACGCGCGTCGAAACGGACGGCGGGTTTATGTGGGTGCCGTGACTTGGTCTCAGGCAATGGCGGGCTACGTCTGTACCGTCGCCGGCGGGAAAGGAGGGGTCGGCAAGACCACCACCGCGGTCAACGTCGCGGCGGCGATGGAGGAAGACGGCTACGACGTCGTGGTCGTCGACGCGGATCTGGGGATGGCGAACCTCGGGGCGATGCTCGGGGTCGACCCCGACACGAGCATCCACCAGATCCTCGCCGGCGGCCGTGCCGTCAGCGAGGCGCTGACCGACGTCCAGGGCGGGATCACCATCGTCCCCGGCGAGCAGAGCCTCGAGGCGTTCGCCGACGCCGACCCGGCGAAGCTCCGCAAGGTCATCAAGACCCTGCGCAACGCCTACGACGTGGTCCTCATCGACACCGGCGCGGGCCTCAGCCACGAGACGACCGTCCCGCTCGGCCTCGCCGACGGCATCGTCCTCGTCACGACGCCCGACGACGTCGCCGTCGGCGACGCCATCAAGACCGCCGAACTCGCCGACCGCGTCGACGGCGAGGTCATCGGCACCGTCCTCAACCGGACGACCGCCGAGACCGACGTCGAGGCCATCGCCGAGCGCTTCGACTCGAAGCTGCTCGCCGTGGTCCCCGACGACATCGAGGCCACCGCCGAGGAGCCGCTCGTGCTCAACGCCCCCGACAGCCCCGCCGCCGAGGCCTACCGCCAGCTCACCGAGCGCCTGATCGGCATCTTCTTCGAGGGCCTCGAGGTCGACGACGTCGAGACCGCCGTCGAGTCCGAGTGGTTCGTCGACGAGGACGAGGCCGAAGACGACGGGGACGAGGATTCGGGCGGCCGCTTCGGGCTGTTCGGCTGACCCGCGCTCGCACCGACAGCCGGGTGTCCCGTGCGAGTGTTCGGCGAGCGCGCGTGTCAGATACCTATATGTCGTCTCCCGTCCAAGCGGAGACAGAGCCGCACGGCGGCTCCGAGTTGGTTTCATGGAACTCGATACATTTGTCAGCGAAAACGCGCCCGACGAGGGCGGCGACCGGTTCGAACTCGAGAACGGCAAGCTGCTCGACATCGACGTCGACGGCTCGGTCGTCACCAAGGCCGGTTCGATGGTCGCCTACGAGGGCGACCTGTCCTTTACCGGCAAGTCCTCCGCCGAGGGCGGGATCACGGGCTTCATCAAGGAGAAAGCCACCAGCGAGGGGACGCCGGTGATGACCGTGGAAGGACAGGGCCACGTCTACGTCGCCGACCAGGGCAAGAAGATCCAGCTGCTCGGGCTGGGCGAGGGCGAGTCCATCTCGGTCAACGGCGACGACGTGCTCGCCTTCGAGGACCGGGTCGACTACGAGATAAACGTGATCGGCAGCATCGGCGGCGCCAGCGCGGCCGGGCTGACGAACGTCTTCCTCTCCGGACCGGGGACGGTGGCGATCACGACCCACGGCGACCCGCTCGTGCTCGAACCGCCGGTTCGGACCGACCCCGCGGCGACCGTCGCCTGGAGCAGCCACCTCTCGCCGAGCATCAACACGAACCGCAGTCTCCGGGACGCGATCGGCCAGTCCTCCGACCAGACCTACCAGCTCGACTTCCGGGGCGCCGAGGGGTTCGTCGTCGTCCAGCCCTACGAGGAGCTGTCCGGCCAGCAGTAGCGTCCGCGGGCGGTAGCGCCGGCGACCGCGGGGAGGCCGACGGAACCGGTCGCCGACGGAACCGGTCGTCGCCGCGCGCTCGCGGATTCGGCCGCCCGAGCCCGGTCTGCGGGACCGGCCGCCGCGGCCGCAACCGGCGGCATTCGTCACCCCTATATCCGCCGCTCGAAAACCGGCGGGTATGTATCTCTCCCTGCGCTCGGAGGTCGAGACGGCCCTGGAGGCGGCGCTGACCGCCCTCGACCTGCCGACCGACGACCTTGGCATCGAGCGCCCGCCGGAGGACGTGGACGCCGCGGTCGCCTCCAGCGTCGCCTTCCGGCTGGCGGGCGAGGTGGGCGCGCCGCCGCCGAAAGTGGCGGCCGACGTCGCCGACCGGATCGACCCCGCCGACTACGAGTACGTCGGTCGCGTCGACACGCAGGGCCCCTACGTCAACTTCTACCCGTCGGACCGCTACGTCGCCGAGACGGTCGAACGGGCCCAGTCGGGCGACTACGGCCGACTTCCGGACCGCGACACCTCCGTCGTCGTCGAGCACACCTCGGCGAACCCGACAGGTCCGGTCCACGTCGGTCGCGCCCGCAACCCCATCGTCGGCGACGCGCTCGCGCGCGTCCTCGATTTCGCCGGTTACGACGTCGACACCCACTACTACGTCAACGACGCCGGCCGCCAGGTCGCCGTGTTCACCTGGGCCTACGAGACCTTCGACGAGGCCGACCTCCCCGAGCCCGCACGCGACAAGCCCGACTACGACCTCGTGCGCTACTACCGCAAGGGCAACGCCTACCTCGAGGACGCCGACCCGCAGGACGTGGAAGACGCCGAAGCGGAGATCGAGGCCATCATGCAGGGGCTCGAAGACGACGACGAGGACGCCTACGAGCGGGTCGGCGAGGTCGTCGACCAGGTGCTCGAGGGGATGACACAGACGCTCGCGCGCCTGCCCGCCGAGTTCGACGAGTTCGTCAAGGAGACGCGCTTTATGCGCTCGGGCGCGACCGACGACGTCGTCGACCGCCTCCGAGAACTGGACGAGGCCGTCTACGAGGACGACGCCTGGCAGCTCGACCTGCCGGGTTTCGAGAAGAACCTCGTCTTCCTGCGCTCGGACGGCACCACCCTCTACACCACTCGCGACGTCGCCCACCACGAGTGGAAGTTCGCGGAGTACGACCGCGCGGTGACGGTCATCGGCGAGGACCACAAGCTCACCTTCGAGCAGCTCAACGAGACGCTGGAGCTGCTGGGCCACGACACCGACCGCCTCGACCAGGTCTTTTACTCGTGGGTGAACCTCCCCGGCGGCGAGGGGATGTCCACCCGCGAGGGGACCGGCGTCGACCTGGACGACCTGCTCGACGAGGCCATCGACCGCGCCCGCGCCGAAGTGGAAGACCGCCTCGACGACCGCATCCGCGACGACGACCTCGACGAGGCCGACGTCGAGCGCATCGCCGAACAGGTCGGGACCGGCGCCGTCCGCTACGACGTCGTCTCGAAACAGCCCACCAAGTCGATCACCTTCGAGTGGGAGCGCGCCCTGGACTTCGAGGCCCAGTCGGCGCCGTACGTCCAGTACGTCCACGCGCGCGCCTGCGGCATCCTCGCGGAGGCCGACGGCGAGGGGCTCGAACCCGCCGAGTCGGTCGACCCGGACCTGCTCGACGCCGACGCCGAGCGCGACCTCTTGCGGACGATCGCCCGCTTCCCGGCGGTCGTCGAGGAGGCCGCCGAGGAACTGGAACCCCACCGCGTCGCCACCTACACCCGCGCGTTCGCGGAGCGGTTCAACGCCTTCTACCGGGAGTGTCCGGTCCTCGGCGCCGACGACGAGGCGACGCGGCGCGCGCGCCTCGCGCTCGTCGCCGCCGCCCGCGAGACGATCGGCAACGCCCTCGGCCTGCTGGGCGTCGCCGCGCCGGACTCGATGTAGGCGGGGGCGCCACCTCGGTCTCGATCCGGCTCCGATCGTTCAGAACGCGCCGAGCGCGACGAGCACGCCGACCAGCGCCGCGAGCGCGAGCACCAGAAAGACGAAGACCCACCATCCGGGGACGGGCTCGTCCCCGTCGTCGCGAGCGCTCATCCGCGGCCCACCGGCGGGGCACCGACTCGACGGCGCGGGGATCCACTCGGTATCATTCGTCCCGGGATTTCACAGCGAACTGGCTAATACGTACTGGTCGTCGCTCGCCCCCAACTCGTTAGGTACGTAATTGGTGCGTATTCGGCGCTTCGTGGAACACGTGCGCGGAACAGTCGTGATGTCGTGGATATCGATGGGTGCGCTGATAGCCGCCGGCGGGTCGTTCGCGCTGGTGGCCTACCTGTGGCGCCATCGAGAGGCGCCGGGAGCCGTCTGGTTCGTCTGGTCGCTGACCGCGCAGGGGGGGTTCTGCCTGCTCGCGGGCGTCTCCCCGTTCGTTCCGGCCGGTCCGCAACCGGTTCTCGACGCGCTGGCGCTGGCGGCGCTGTGTTGCACGGGGCCGCTGTTTCTCGCGTTCGCGCTGGAGTACACGGGACGGCGCGGGCTCGTCGACGGACGAGCGGTCGTCCCGGTGGGACTGGCGGCGGCGGCGCTCGTCGCGACCGATCCGGTCCACGGCGCGGTGTTCGAGACCGCCCGGTCGGTTCCGGCCACGGGTTCGCCCCCGCTGGCGCCGACCGGACTGGCGGTCGTCGCGCTGGGGATGGCGATGGCCGGTGTGGGCGTCGCGTTGCTGATCGAGGCGATGCTGAGCTACGGCCCGCTCTACCGACGTGAAGCGGCGGCCGCCGCGACGAGCACGCTCCCGCCGACCGTCGGGCTGGTCGCCTGGCTCGAGGGAGTCGCTCCCGCGCCCGCCCTCGCGTTCGTCGGCGTCACGTTCCTCCCGCACGTCCTGCTGGACGCGTACGCGTTCGTCGAGAGCGGTATGTTCGAGACGAACCCGACGACCCGCCGGGCGGCCGACCGGACCGCGATCGACGACATCGGGACGCCGGTGCTGGTGCTCGACCCCGACGGCCGCGTCGTCGACTACAACACCGCCGCCGACCCGCTGCTCGAAGACCCCTCGACCGACTGCGACCGGACGACGCTGCTGGGAGAACCCGTCTCCTCGCTGGTCGACCTCGACGCCGACGCCATCGCCGACGGCGGATCGGCGGCGGCCGACCTCGGCGGTTCGGACGCCTCCACCGCGGCGGCCGTCAGCGAGACGGCCGACGACATCGTCACCGTCCGCTCGGGTGGGCGCCGCCGGGAGTTTCTCGTCTCGCAGTCGACGCTGACCGACCCGCGGGGCGAGGCGGTCGGGACCACGCTCGTCTTCCAGGACGTCACCCGGGAACGGCGGCGCGAGCAACGCCTCGACGTGCTCAACCGGGTCCTCCGGCACAACCTCCGCAACAAGATGACGGCCGTCGCCGGCAACGCCACCCTCATCGAGTCGCGGGTCGACGACGAGCGACTCACCGACGTCGCGGCGATCATCGACAGCAGCGCCCGGGAGCTACTCGACATCGGCGAGAAGGCCCGCCGCTTCGAGCGATGTCGCCGCGGCGGTCCCCGGTACCGCGCCGTCGACCTCACGGACCTCGTCGACGACGCCGTCGGCGACTCCCGGAGCGAGGTCGACCGCCTCGACGTCGAGGCCGACGACGAGACGGTCGTGACCGACCCCGAACTCCTGACGATCGCTCTCACCAACCTCGTCGAGAACGCGGTCCGACACGTCGACGACCCCACCGTCTCGGTGACGGCGACCGTCGGCGGCGGGGACGTCCGGATCTCGGTCGCCGACGACGGCCCCGGGATCCCCGCGGAGGAACTCGAACCGCTCGACGCCGGCGGCGAGACGCCGCTGGTCCACGCCACGGGCATCGGCCTCTGGGTCGTCCAGTGGAGCGTCGACGCGCTCGGCGGCGGCCTCTCGTTCGACACCGACCACGGCACGACCGCCACGCTCCGCGTCCCCCACGGTCCCGACCACGGCCGCGACTCCGAACGGCCCGAGTCTATATAGCGGTACGTGTCGATACTGTTCTCTCCAGAGATATCTTAGTCACGGTCTTCCCCGGCCGACCGCTACCGACGCCCGTCCGACGCGGGCGGTCGACCCCGCCCCGTCGCTCGCTCAGTATGACCGACCGCACCACAGACACCGACCGCACGCGCGACGCCGAACCGAACGATACCGACAGGAGGCTCGACGGCGACGTCGCCGACGCGGACGTCGACGGGCTGTCGATAGACGAGGCCGTCGCCGCGGTCGCCGGCGACGACCGCGACCCCGAAGTCGTGCGCTCGGCGCTCGCGCGCGTCGCCGCCGACGGCGTCCTCACCCGGGCGGCCGCCGACGACGCGGTCGGGGAGGCGGCCTGGTCGGTCGCCACGCCCGAGACGCGGGTCGAACTCGCGTCGATCGCCCTCTCGGACGCACGCGAGGCGGCCGCGCCAGTCGCGGACGTCGACCTCGTCCGGACGCGACTGGACGGCTTCGAGACGCGGGTCTGTGCGCTCGAGGAGCGGGTCGACGACCTGGCAGAGCGCTACCAGGCCGTCCGCGAGGCCGTCGACGAGGGAGCGTCCCTCGCCGCGGTCGCGCTGGAGCTCGACGCCGTGGTCGGCGAGGGACGGGCGGTCCAGCGGTCGGCCGACGGCTGTCTGCACGAACTCGAGCGGTTCGAGGCGTGGGTCGACGACCCGGACGTCCGGGAGACGCGCCTGGGCGAGGACGTCGCCGCCGTCGAGTCGATGGTCGACGACCTCGCGGACGCGGCCGACCGGGTCGTCGCGTCCGACGCCGACGGCCCGGTGGCGCTCGCGGACGGCGAGCGCGTCGACGCCGCGGTCGCCTGGGCCGACGCGACGATGCGCCACCGGATGGCCACCCTTCTAGTGGCGGACCTGCGGGCCGAGGCGGCGACGCTCCGCGAGTGGCCCGGCGAGGACGCGGGGGGACTCGCGGCGATCGACGACCGCCTCGACGACCTCGAGAGGGAGACAGAGCGGGTCCGGGATCGCCTCGACGACCTCGCCCGGCCGGCCTGGCGCGAGCGATTCGGCGACCGGATCGACTCCGTCGAGCGCGCGTTCGCGCTCCTCGATCCGCCCGTGGCGTGGGGCGAGGTCCAGCGGACGCTCGAACGGCATCGGCCCCGCGAGGAGTGACCGACCGCGCGGTCGCGCGGCGGTGCCCGTTCTGTCGAGCGGTGGTCCGTTCGGTAGCGGAGGGGTCGCCCGGCAGCGAGACGCCGCCGTTCGGCCGGCGTTAGTCACGCGGCCGGTTCGGTGGACGCGTCGGCGGCGGGGTCGGAGACGTCGGCCCTGATCGCGGCCCGGAGCGCGACGCGGGCGACGCTCTCCCCCGCGTCGGCGGTCGCGCCGAGGCGGTCGAGCGCGCGTCCGACCGCCAGGGCGGTCGGCCCGTCGAGTTCCGTCGCCCACTCGTCGAACAGCGCGCGGTCGGCGTCTTCGACGGCCGCGACCGCCGCCGCGTGGTCGCCGAGGACCGCGTCGACTCGCTGCGCGCCGGCGTCTTCGAGCGCCGCCGTGGTGGCGTCGTCGACGGCGCCGAGCGCGCGCTCGCTCGCGTCGCCCAGCGCCGCCTCCACCCGCTCGGGGAGCGGCCCCTCGAGCCGGCGCGCGAGCCGCGCGATCGCCACGCCCTGGTCGGCGACGCGCCCGAGCGCACGCGCGATGACGTAATAGCGAAAGAGCTCGGGCCGCGGCACGCCCAGCCGGTCGACCTCGCCGAGCGAGACGAGCGACCGCGTGAACTGCCGGGTCACCATCCGGGCGACGCGCGCGGCCTCGTCGCCGCGCTCGACCAGCCGGTCGGCGGCGTCGGCGTCGCCGGCGAGGAAGGCCTCGACGGCCTCCCGGTGGAGCGAGCGGGCGGTGAACTGCAGGCGGACGACCGACTGGCGCACCGAGACCGTCGTGGCGTCGAGCAGGTGTTCGACCGTGATCTCCTCGTCGCGCTCGACGACGAGGTCCGTCCCGACGAGACCGGCGACCGTCGACCGCGCGGCCTCGCGCTGGGCCCGCGTGAACGACCCGTCGGGCCGGAGCGTCACCGACTCGAAGCCGGCCGTGTGGGCGCTCCGGATGGCGCGTTCGACGAGCGTCGGGTCCTCGCCCGGGACCTCGACGGTCACGGCGTCGAGCGCTTCGCCGTCCCTCTCGGCGGCCCGGAGGACGATCGACCCGTCGCGGTGCGTGTAGAGACACAGCTCCATCCCCGCCTCCAGGCGGTGCTCGTCGGCCCACGCCTTCGGGATCGAGACCGTGTAGGTGCCGCCGCCGACCTGCTGGAGCTTGCGCGTCTCCATCAGTCGCTGCCCTCCCGCCGAGCGTGTCGGGCGCGGCAGTCGAGAGCGGGCCCGACGCTCGCAGTTCCGATCGGCGTCCCCGACCGGGCGTCGCCCCGGCGTTCGATGGCCCGCACGGCGATCACCCGAACTTGCCGGTGACGTAGTCCTCGACGCGCTGGCTCTCGGGGTCCTCGAAGATCACGTCGGTGTCGTCGTACTCGACGAGTTCGCCGCCGGTGAGGAAGACGGCGGTCTGG
>JBDGSU010000162.1:0-12459 GCA_042217395.1 Halosimplex sp. | reverse complement strand
ACAACGACGCCGACGGCGCGCTCAACCTCATCAAGGAGTTCGACGAGCCGGCCGCGGCGGTCATCAAGCACACCAACCCCGCGGGCTGCGCGACCGCCGACACGGTCGCCGACGCCTACGCCGACGCGCTCGCGACCGACCCCAAGAGCGCCTTCGGCGGCATCGTCGCGCTCAATCGCGAGTGCGACGAGGCCACCGCCGAGCAGATCGTCGACTCGTTCAAGGAGGTCGTCGTCGCGCCCGGCTACACCGACGCCGCCCTCGACACGCTGTTCGAGAAGGACAACCTGCGCGTGCTGGACGTGAGCGACCGCTACGAGGTCGCCGAACCGATGACCGAGAAGAAACTCGTCGGCGGCCGGCTCGTCCAGGAGCGGGACACGCAGAAGCTGACCGCCGACGACCTCGAAGTCGTCACCGAGCGCGAGCCGACCGACGAGCAGATCGAGTCGATGCTGTTCGCCTGGCAGACGATCAAGCACGTCAAGTCAAACGCCATCGTCTTCGCGAAGGGCACCGAGACCGTCGGCGTCGGCGCCGGGCAGGTCTCCCGCGTCGACGCCGTCGAGATCGCCGGCATGAAAGCCGAGAAAGACGCCGAGGGGAAAGACGCCCAGGGCGCCGTCATGGCCTCGGACGCCTTCTTCCCGTTCCCGGACGGCATCGAGAAGGCCGTCGAGGCGGGTATCGAGGCCGTCATCCAGCCCGGCGGGTCGAAGAACGACGACGTGGTGATCGAGGCCGCCGACGAGCACGACGTGGCGATGGTCATGACCGGCCAGCGCGCGTTCCGTCACGACTGATACGGATTGCTCTACGTCAGTTCCACATCGACCGCTCGCAGTCAAGCGGTCGTCGTGGTACACAGCTAGAGCGATCCGTATGAGCGCCGGCGAGTACGCGTCGGTTCTGAGCCGTCGTTGCGCCTCGCGGTCGGACTCTCCCCGACCGGGCGATTTACGGTGAGACGGGCCGCTCGATAGGGTATGACCTACAGCGTGATCCAGGTGGGGACCGGCGGGCAGGGCGCCCGCTGGTGCGACTCGTTCCTCCCGCCCCACGTCGAGTCCGGTCGGATCGACGTCGTCGCGGCCGTCGACGTGAACGAGGAGGCCCACGAGAACGCCGTCGAACACCTCGGGGTCGACCCCGAGGACTGTTACACCGACGCCGGGGCCGCGTTCGCCGAACACGACGCCGACTTCTGTACGGTCGTCACGCCGCCCTGGGCCCACGAGGAGGTCGTCGACGCCGCGGTCGAACACGACCTCGATATCCTCTCGGAGAAACCCATCGCCGACACCCTGGAGGCGTCGGTCCGCATCGCCGAGAAGGTCGACCGCGCCGACCTGAAGATGGGCGTGACGATGAGCCACCGCTTCGACGCCGACAAGACGACGATGCGCCGGCGCCTGCGCTCGGGCGAGCCCGGCCCGCTCGACTACCTCGTCGGTCGGTTCACCTGCAACGCCCGCACGTACGGCGCGTGGGGCGCGTTCCGTCACGACATGGACGACCCGCTCCTGGTGGAGGGGGCGGTCCACCAGCTCGACTTCCTCGCCGACATGGCCGGCGCGAAGTGCGAGCGCCTCTACGCCGACACCTGGCTCCCCGAGTGGGCCGAGTACCAGGACGACGTGCAGGCCACGGTGCAGATGCGCTTCGAGAACGGCGTGCGCGCCACCTGGGAGGGCGCGAAGGCCAACGCGACCACGCTGAACGGCTGGGGCAGCGACTACCTCCGCGCGGAGTGTCGCGACGAGACGCTCGTCCTCGACGACCGCGAGATCCGGCGGTTCCCCTACGAGCAAGACGCCGAGACGGTCGTCGGCGCCGAGGACGGCGAGGGCGAACCGGTGCCGCTCGACGAGCAGGCCCACTGGTCGAACACGTGGCTCGTCGGCCAGTTCCTCGACTGGCTCGATACGGGGGAGCCGATGGCGACGGACGTGCAGTCGAACCTCCAGTCCGTGGCGCTGGTCGAGGCGGCCATCGAGAGCAGCGAGCGCGACGAGGCCGTCGATCCGCAGGCGCTGCTCGCCGAGGCCCGCGAGACCGTCGACCCGTAACTGGACGGCCTCGCGGCGGCTCCCGCGATCGCCCGACCGCGTCCCGGCCGTTGTGCTTAGGTACGCTCGGACCGTCTCCACGTCTATGAGACTGTCCGACTGGGCGCGCGACCACCTGCTGGCGACCGTGGCCCTCGCGCTCGCGTTCGGGACGCTGACCGCCGTCTCGGTGCTCGGCGTCGCCGCGTGGACGCTCTGGGCCCTGTTGAGCGCCCCCGGCGCGGCGACGCTCGGGTCGCTGTTACCCCTGTTCCTCGTCGGCCTCGTCGTCGGGGTACCCGTGACCGCGGTGTCGACACTCGCCGCCGCAGTCGGCCTCGCGTCGCGGGCGTCCGCCGCCGCCAGCGCCCGGGCCGCAGTCGCGGGGACCCGTCTCGGCCAGGCCGTCAGCTACGTCGAGCACGAGAGCGTGACCGCGCGGCTGGTCGGCCTCTCGGCCCTCGTCGAGACCGTCGACACCCGCTCGGCCGACGAGCGCGTCGACGACCGTATCGAGCGCCTCAAGGACCGCTACGTCGAGGGCGAACTCTCCGAGTACGAGTTCGAGCGGCGGACGCAGCGAATTCTGGACGAGGAAGGCGTCCACCGCGACCGGAGCTCGTCTCTCGACGACCAGTTCCGCGCGATCGAACGTAACTGAGACGCATTCGGCGCGAGACAGCCCGGGAGCGACCGCACGCAGTCCCGGGTCGACCCGGGACACGCGTGCCCCGACTCCGGACGATACGTACGTCACCGTTACTGCCACTCCCCGATCTCATGCCGAACATTCATATCGGATGCGAAAGAGGTGACTGGTATGGGTTCGCGTGTCTTGGGCGTCGATTTCAGCGGGGCCGACGACGCCGGGCGGGCCATCTGGCTGACGGAGGCGCGACACACGGGGACGGGGCTGATCGTCGAGGACTGCTACCGGGCGGCCGACGAGTGGGGGGCCGACCGGGAGCGCGCGCACGCCGGCGTCCGCCGGCGCGCGACCGACGGCTTCGCGGTCGTCGGCTTCGACTTCCCCTTCAGCCTGCCGCAGGCGCTGCTCGACGAGCACTGCGGCAGGACCTGGCGCGGCCTCGTCGACTGGGTGACCGGCGACGGGCCCGACGACCCCGACGTCTTCGCCTCGACCTGCCGGTCGACCGCACGGGGGTACACCGGCGACGGCACCGCGGCGCTGCGCCGCGAGACCGACCTCCGCAGGGCGGCGCTGTGTCCCTACGGCACCCGGGTCCAGTACCAGACCTTCTACGGCGTCCGCAACGTCCTCGCCGGACTGGCCGACGAGTCGGACGTCGCCGTCGCGCCCATGCAGTCGGTCGAATCGGGGGCCGACGCGACTCGCGTCGTCGAGGTCTACCCCGCGGCGACGTTCGGTTGGCTGGGGCTCTACCGCGAGGGGTACAAGGGCGAGCACCGCGAGCGCCGCGCGACGAATCTGGAGGGCATCGAGGCCTGTAGCGTCGACGTCGGCGAGTTCCGCGAGACCTACGAGGCGAGCCACGACGCCCTCGACAGCCTCGCCGCCGCCGTCTCGGCCGGCCGCGTCGAGGCCGACCCGCCCCGCCACGGCCCCCGCGAGGAAGGCCACATCTACGTGTAACCGCCCCCGGACCCGGCGACGGCGCGCCCGACCGGCCCGCCGTTCGGATCCGGCGTCGACGACCGCAAGCCCGGGATACTTGAGTCCGGAGCCGTACTCGCAGGCATGAGCGACGAGCACGGGGGCTTCGAGGGGGTCCGCGAGAACCTCGACGGCAACCCGATGTGGCAGCTGATCGGCTACGCGACGGTCTACTGGCCGCGGCTGACCGCGGGCGTCGCGGCGTCGATCCTCACTCGGCTCGCGCGGCTGGTACCGCCGATAATCGTCGGCGCGGCCATCGACCGCGTGATCCGCGGGTCGGGCGACCCCGGGCTGCTGACGACGCTCGGGCTCCTGCCCGGCGGGACGATCACGGGCGAGGCCGCCCGGATCGCCCTGCTCGAACGGCTGGTCGCCATCGCCGCCCTCGCCTATCTCGTCCGGTCGGTCTCCCGGTTCGTCTCCCGCTACCTGCTGCAGTCGACCGCCCAGAAGGTCCAGCGGGACCTGCGGGACGACAGCTACGACCACATCCAGCGCCTGTCGATGGACTTCTTCGCGAACCACCAGACCGGCGGGATGATGTCGATCCTCAACAGCGACATCAACAGGCTGGAATCGTTTCTCAACACCGAATTCCGGCAGTTCATCCGCGTGGTGGCGACGGTGGGGGAGATCGCGGTCGTCCTCGCGTACTACTCGCCGACGCTCGCGCTGATCGCCCTGGCGCCGGTCCCGATCATCGGCGTCGCGAGCTGGTACTTCCTCAGCTGGATCGAGCCCCGCTACAAGTCGATCCGCGAGACCGTCTCGCGGCTGAACACCCGCCTGGAGAACAACCTGAGCGGCGCGGCAGTGATCAAGGCCTTCGACCGCTACGAGTTCGAGCACGACCGCGTCGCCGCCCAGAGCCAGACCTACCACGACGAGAAGGTCGGCGCCCTGCGCATCCGCCGGGGCTTTTTCGCCGCCCTCCGACTGGTCACCGGCGTCGTCTTCGTCGTCGCGCTGTACGTCGCGGGCCGGGGCATCATCTCGGGGACGAGCGCGCTGACCGCCGGGACCGTCGCCGTCTTCTTCCTCTACCTGCGCCGGCTGTACTCGCCGATGCGCCGCGTCGGCAAGTCCGCCAACAAGTACCAGCTCGCCAAGTCGAGCGCCGAGCGCGTGTTCGGGCTGCTCGCCGAGGAGCCCTCGGTCACGGACCCCGAGGACCCCCACGTGCCCGAGTCCGTCGACGGCGCGGTCGCGTTCGAGGGCGTCACGTTCGCCTACGACGAGGACCCGGTCGTCCGCGACGTCTCACTGGACGTCGAGGCGGGCGACACCGTCGGACTCGCCGGGCCGACGGGCGCCGGGAAGTCCACGCTGGTCAAACTCGTCCCGCGCTTCCACGACCCCGACGAGGGAAGGGTGCGGGTCGACGGCCGCGACGTGCGCGAGTACGACCTCCAGGCGCTGCGCGACCACGTCGGCGTCGTCGAGCAACAGCCGTACCTCTTCTCGGGGACCGTCGCCGAGAACGTCGCCTACGGGGACCGCGGAGTGCTCGACGCCGAGGAGCGCGGCGAGGAGGGGGCCCGCGAGCGGGTCCGCGAGGCGGCCCGAGCGGCCGAAGCGCACGAGTTCATCGCGGACCTGCCCGACGGCTACGAGACGCAGATCGGCGAGCGGGGGATCAAGCTCTCGGGCGGCCAGCGCCAGCGGGTCGCCATCGCCCGCGCGCTGCTGAACGACCCCGAGATCATCGTCTTCGACGAGGCGACCAGCGACGTCGACACCGAGACCGAAGAGCGCATCCAGGAGAGCCTCGACCACCTCGTCGAGGACCGCACCGCGTTCGTCATCGCCCACCGCCTGTCGACGATCCGCGACGCCGACCGCATCGTCGTCATGGACGACGGGGAGGTCGTCGAGCGGGGCACTCACGACGAGTTGCTCGCCGAGCGGGGCGACTACGCGGACCTCTGGCACGCCCAGGCCGACGAGGGCGCCGTGACCGCCGACGACTGAGCGCGGCCCGGGCGCGACTCCGACCGACGGATCGGGTCGGCCGGAGCCAGCTCGTCATACGGATTCGAAGCAAGCGTTTACCGGGTCGACCGCACGCCGTCGTGCGGTCGATCCCGGAACGTCTTGCAATAATCCGTATCAGTCCACCCGGTTGTCGTCGATGTACTCCCAGTCCCAGTCGATGCCCAGGCCCGGGTCCTGCGGGACGGTGACCGTCCCGTCGTCGTTGAGCGGGTCGGTCGGGGAGTCCAGGTGGGGCGGCGTCCAGTCGTAGTCGTAGTCGGGGTGGAGCAGGCCGCGCTCGCAGTAGCGGCCGGGGATCGACATGGCGCCCATCACGTGGAGGTTCGGGGCGCTGCCGCCGTGGGCCTCGCAGGTCATCTCGAAGGCCTCGCAGAGGTGGACCGTCTTCATCGCGCCCGTGATCCCGCCGCCGTGGCCGCAGCTCGTCCGGCAGATGTCCATCGCGCCCCGGCGGATCCACTCCGCGCGGGCCTGCATGTTCCCCCGGATCGTCTCGGGGCCGAGTATCGGGACGTCGACCTCGTCGGTGAGCCACTCGTACGCCGCGGTCGACTCCTCGTTGATCGGCTCCTCGAACCAGAGGTAGTCCAGGTCGGCCAGCGCGTCGCCGATCCGTTTCGCCTCCATCCGGGTGTAGAAGTGGTGGGAGTCGAGCATCAGGTCGATCTCCGGGCCGACGCGCTCGCGGACCGCGCGACAGGCAGCGATCACGCGGTCGGGGTCGGCGTCGTACGGCGGCATCCACGAGTGGAGCTTGACCGCCGGGTAGCCCTTCTCGACCAGTTCCTCCGCGAAGTCGGCGTACGCCTCCGGCGTGCCCAGCCCGTCGGGGTCGTCGTCGCCGCACATGGTGCTCGCGTAGCACGGGATGCGGTCGCGCTCGCCGCCGAGGAGCCGGTAGACGGGGAGGTCGACGCGGCGTCCGGCCAGGTCCCAGAGCGCGTGGTCGATGGTGGCGATGGGGACGCGGCCGTAGGAGGTGGCCCGGTGGGTGGCGATGTCCTTCCAGATCGCCTCGCGGGCGAGCGGGTCCTTCCCGTCGAGAAAGGAGGCCATCCAGTCGTTGCTCGACTCGCTGCCGCCGGGGGCGTAGCCGTCCGGCCCCTCGTCGGTCACGACCCGGGTGATCGTCCGCTCGGTCTCGACCGGCGGTCCCTCGCCGGGGTGGGAGTGGCCCTTCCGGTCGTTGTCCTTCGGCTGGCGCTCGGTCTCGAAGCGGATCGTCTCGATGTCGGTGATTCGCATACGCCCGAACCAGTCGGTGGGCGGAAAACTGTTCTCATCGCGGACGTTCTCGGAACCGACGCGTCGCGCTTAAACCCGTCGAGCGGGTACTGGGCGGCAATGACCGCAGACCCCGCGACGCTCGACGTGACCATCGTCGACGGGTACGTCGACGAGCCGGCGCACTTCGGCGTGCCGCCCTATATCTCGACGTACCCGCGCTACACCGCGGGGGCGCTCGTCGACGCCGGCGTGCCCGCCGAGCGGATCACCTACCACACCATCGACGGCCTGCGCGAGGAACGCCGGCGGTGGGCGGACGTGGCCGACGCCGATCTGCTGATCTACGTCGGCGGCATGACCGTCCCCGGCAAGTACGTCGGCGGCACCCCCGCCGAGCCCGACGAGGTCCGCCGTCTGACGTGGGAGGCCGACGGGACGACCCTGCTCGGCGGGCCGATCCGCTTCGGCGTCGGCGAGGAGAACAAGGGCGCCGAGGAGACCGAACGGGACGACCTGGACTACGACTTCGTCGCGAAGGGCGACGTCGAGACCGCCGCCCACGACCTCGTCCGCGAGGGGCTCGAGGGGTTCTCCGACCGGATGCGCGACAACGCGGAGATCAAGCGGTGGGCTCGCGACGGCGCGTTCGTCGTCGAGCAACACCCGAACCACCCCGACTACCTCATCGCCGAGATGGAGACCTCGCGGGGCTGTGCCTACCGGTGTTCCTTCTGCACGGAACCGCTGTACGGCGACCCCGCGTTCCGCACCGCAGAGTCGGTCGTCGACGAGGTCGACGCCCTCTCGGACCACGGCGTGCGGGACTTCCGACTGGGTCGCCAGGCCGACATCCTCGCGTTCGGCGGCGACGGTGAGGCGCCCAACCCCGACGCGCTCAGGGACCTCTACGGCGGCATCCGCGAGGTGGCGCCCGACCTTCGGACGCTGCACCTCGACAACATGAACCCGGTGACGATCACGGACTACCCCGAGAAGTCGCGGGAGGGCATCCGGATCATCGCCGAGCACAACACCCCCGGCGACACGGCCGCGTTCGGCCTCGAGTCGGCCGACCCAGTGGTTCAGGAGCAGAACAACCTGCTGGTGTCGGCCGAGGAGTGTCTCGAGGCGGTCCGGGTCGTCAACGAGGAGGCCGGCTGGCGACCGGGCGGGGACCGCGAGACGGCGCCGAACTTCGGCGACGGCGCGTCGCGCAGGCTCCCCAAGCTCCTGCCCGGGATCAACCTCGTTCACGGGCTCGACGGCGAGCGGGCGGAGACGTTCGAGCACAACAAGCGGTTCCTGCGGGACGTGCTCGACGAGGGCCTGCTGCTCCGGCGGATCAACATCCGGCAGGTGATGGCCTTCGAGGGGACCGAGATGAGCGAGACGGGGGCGGAGATCGCCCGCGACCACAAGCAGCAGTTCAAGACATACAAGCGGGAGGTCCGCGAGGAGATCGACAACGCGATGCTCCGGCGGGTGGCGCCGCCGGGGACGGTGCTCCCGGACGTCCACCTGGAGTACCACCAGGACGGCAAGACCTTCGGGCGCCAGCTGGGCACCTACGCCCTGCTCGTGGCCGTGCCGGGCGAGCGCGAACTCGGCCGCACGATCGACGTGGCGGTCACCGACCACGGCTACCGGTCGGTGACGGGCGTGCCCTACCCGCTCGACCTCAACGCGGCGTCGATGGACGAACTGACGGCCGTCCCCGGGATCGGGCGGTCGACGGCGGGCGACGTGGTCGTGAACCGCCCGTACGACTCGCTCGCGGCGGTCGAGGCCGACGTCGATCTGTCGCGGTTCGCCGCGGTCGACGGCGCGAGCGCCCCCGCGGTCCCGGGGCTCGGCGACGAGGCCGGCGACGGCGCCGAGACGGGCGACCGGTCCGAGGCGCCGGAAGCCGACGATCGAACCCGTTCGAGGGGCTGACGGCGCCGGTCTCGACTGTCGGGCTTGCACCAGCGAACAGAAGGTTCTTGGCCGTCCCTGTCGGTACCTGCACCAATGAGTGACGTCGAGGTGAGCGTCGTCCTCCCGGCCTACAACGAGGAGGCCACCATCGAGCGGACCGTCGAGGTCACGCTGGAGACGCTCGCCTCCTTCCTGCCGGCCGGCGCCTTCGAGGTGATCGTCGCCGAGGACGGCTGCGAGGACCGCACGCCGGAGATAGCCTCGCGAATGGCCGACGCCGACGACCGCGTGCGCCACATCCACAGCGACGAGCGGCTGGGTCGCGGGGGCGCCCTGGAGTACGCCTTCGAGCGCGCCCGCGGGGAGACGCTGGTCTACTTCGACACGGACCTCGCGACGGACATGAAACACCTCGAGGAGCTGGTCGAGAGCGTCCGCTCGGGGGAGTACGACGTGGCGACGGGCTCGCGGTGGATGCCGGAGAACCAGGCCGAGCGCCCCGCCAAGCGGGCGGTGTCGAGCCTGGGGTACAACACGCTCGTCCGGTTGTTCCTCCGGTCGGACCTGCAGGACCACCAGTGCGGGTTCAAGGCGGTCTCCCGGGAGACCTTCGACGCGCTGCGGGGCGAGGTCGAGGACGAGCACTGGTTCTGGGACACCGAGGTGCTCGTGCTCTCCCAGCGACGCGGCTACCGCGTCAAGGAGTTCCCCGTCGACTGGGAGCCCAAGGGCGACACGAAGGTCGACCTCGTCCGGGACGTGTTCGGCATGGGGAGTCAGATCCTCCGGACGTGGTGGCAGCTGTCGGTGAGTCCGCGGATCTCCCGGCGGGTGAGCATGGCGGCCGGGTCGCTGCTGGTGACGCTCGCCCTGGTGGTCGCCGTCGCCGTCGTCTTCGACCTGCAGGCGGTCTTCGACGCGATGAGCGGCGCCGACCCCGCGCTCGTCGTCGCCGCCGGCGCCGTCTACCTGCTCTCGTGGCCGCTGCGCGGACTGCGCTACCGCGACATCCTCGACCGGCTCGGGTTCGACGGGCACACCTGGTTCCTGACGGGCGCCATCTTCATCAGCCAGACGGGCAACCTCGTCTTCCCGGCCCGGCTGGGCGACGGCGTCCGCGCGTACGTGGTGAAAGCCCGGCGCGACGTGCCCTACCCCAGCGGGTTCGCATCGCTGGCCGTCGAGCGGGTCTTCGACCTGCTGGCGATCACGGTGCTGGGCGGGAGCGTCCTCGTGGGGCTGGTGCTGACCGGCGGGACCGAACAGATCGCCGACGCGATCGCCGCGGAGATCCCGCCGGTCACCATCGGCGGCGAGACGATCGACGCGGGAGCGGCCGCTCGGACGGCGCTGCGAGTCGCGGCGGCCGTCGGCGCCGCGGCCGTTCTCGGGGTCGTCGCCATCCTGGCGAGCGCGCGCCTCGAACGGGACTACGTCCACAGTGCGGTGACGGCGATCAGCAACGACTCCTACGCCGACAAGGTCTCGGGCGTCATCGGGCAGTTCGTCGGCGACGTGCAGGCCGTGGTCGGCGACCGCGGCGCGTTCGCCCGCGTCGGCGTCGGGAGCCTCGTCATCTGGGTCGTCGACGTGGCGACGGCGGTGGTCGTCTTCGCGGCCTTCCCCGGCGAGGCGACCGCGCTGACGCCCGCCCTCGTGGCGACCGCCTTCTTCGCGGTCAGCGTCGGCAACCTCGCGAAGGTCCTCCCGCTGTCGCCGGGCGGGATCGGCCTCTACGAGGGCGCGTTCACGCTCATCGTCTTCGGCCTGACCGACGTCGCGGCGCCGGTCGCGTTCGCCATCTCCATCGTCGACCACGTCGTCAAGAACGCCGTCACCATCGTCGGCGGCCTCGCCTCGATGGCGTGGCTCAACGTCTCGCTCACCGAGGCCGTCGAGGAGAGCCGCGAGGCGAGCGACGTGGAAGCCGCCGCCGCGGTCGAGGACTGATGCGGATTCGTCCACGCGGGTCTCGGGCCGACCGCACGCGGTCCCGGGTTCGATCCCGGACTGGCCCCCCAAGACTCACTGGCACCCAATACTCCGTATGACGGTCGCGATGCGCCGGCCGGGGAGCGAGTCCGGGGACCCGCCGATCACCCGAGCAGCGTCGAGTACAGCAGCCAGACGTTCAACACGACGATGAGGCCGACCACGACGGCCACGACGCCGGTCGTCGTCGAGCGGTTCCGGAACGACCCCATCAGCCCCTTCTCGCGGGTGAACCACAGCAGCGGGATCAACACGAAGGGCAGTTCGAAGCTCAGCGCGACCTGCGAGGCGACCAGCACCGAGGTCGGGTCGAATCCCGCGGCGACGATGACCAGCGAGGGGACGAGCGTGACCGAGCGGCGGATCCAGACGCTGACGTTGAGGTCGAGGAAGCCGTCCATGACGGTCTGGCCGGCCATCGTGGCGACGAGCGACGACGAGAGGCCGGCGGCGATGAGCGCTACCCCGAACGCGAGACTGGCGTTCGCGCCGAAGACGCCCCGGAGGGTGACGTATGCCTCGGTGAGCGTCTCGATGCCGGTCCCCTGGAGGGCCGCGGCGGCGACGATCAGCATCGCGGCGTTGACGAACATCGCGCCGAACAGCGCGAAGACGGTGTCGACGCTCTCCAGACGGAAGTGCCGCCGGTGGACCGCCTCGGAGTCGCCGTCGCGCTCGACGAGCTTCGAGCGCCGGTCCTGGACGATGTAGGGGTGGAGGTAGACGCTGTGGGGCATCACCGTCGCGCCCAGGATCCCGATGGCGATGTACAGCGCCGAGGCGTCGGGGATCCCGGGGACGAGCCCGCTGGCGATCTGGCCGGCGGTCGGGCGGGCGAGGGCCATCTCGAAGACGAACGCGAGCGCGATGACCCCCACGAGCGACATGATCGCCAGTTCGACCCACCGGAAGCCCCGTTCGTGGGCGCTCCGGACGCCCAGGAGCGCGAAGGAACTCGCGCCGGCGAGGACCGCACCGGCCCACAGCGGGAGCGAGAAGACGAGGCTGAACCCGATTGCGGCGCCGATGATCTCGGCCATGTCGGTGGCGATCATCGCCAGTTCGGCCGCCGCCCAGAGGACGAGCACGACGGGCCGCGAGAGCCGCTCGCGACAGAGCTGTGCGATCCCCTTCCCCGTGGCGATGCCGAGCTTCGCCGCGAGGATCTGGATCCCCATCGCCATCAGGCTCGCGAGGACGATGACCCACAGCAGCGCGGGGCCGAACTTCGCCCCGCCGGAGATGTTCGTCGCCCAGTTGCCCGGGTCCATGTACGCCACGCTGATGATGAAGCCCGGTCCGAGATACGAGAGGAATTCGCGCAGCGAAACCTTCATTTCCGACCCCCCTCCCGACCCGCGCCGCCCGCCGCGACCCGGACGGTCGCGCCCGTCACCGGCGTGATAGCTCGAGCGATTAGACCCATCTAATCCATTGTTTAGTGCAGTCGCTATTATCTGTGTCGGTCTCGGAAGCGCCCCGAGGGTCGAGACCGCCGGCCGGCGGATATCTTATAAATCGTCGGTCGGTACGTGTGGAACTTGTTCACACACGTCTCGAAACGCCGTTTCGACGCCGTTTCGTCGAGGTGACCGAACCCACTCCGAAAGATTTATAAAAATACCTCCGTATGTTCGTCTT
>JBDGSU010000207.1:0-12609 GCA_042217395.1 Halosimplex sp. | reverse complement strand
TCCTCTGATTCGACCGCTATTCGTTTGTAGACGCTCTACATCCCGAAAACGTGGTGCTCTCGCTGGGCGCGAGTCGCAACACCGCGGCGAGCGCAGACGTACCCGGCGAGCGCACCCAGCGCTACAGCCGCGCCAGAGAGGAGATCAGGGAGGCCCGACTCGCGACGGACTGGGTGTCGACGCTCCACCCCACGCGGGCGCTCGCGCAGGAGGCCGGCATGGCCCACGAGGAGTACGTCGACTTCGTCTACGACGCGACGCTTCGGGACTGGCAGTCGCTCGCCGACGAGATGGACCGACTGAAGCGGATTCTCGACGACGGCGAGGAGGTCCACATCGTCAACGATGGCACGGATCTGACGCTGTTCATCGGCGGTCGCACCGCGGTCAACTCCGCGGCGAGCGTCGCCTACGACTCGCACAACCTCCCCTCCGGCGAGGTGTTCACCGCCCCTTACGACACCGCCGGCGTCGTCACCTTCGACGTGCCGATGACGATCCGCGGGCGGGAGGTCCGGGACGTGAAGCTCACCTTCAAGGACGGCGTCGTCGTCGACTGGGAGGCCGAGCGCGGCGAGAGCGTGATCGACGAGGTGATCCAGACCGACGGCGGGTCGCGCCAGCTGGGCGAGCTCGGCATCGGGATGAACCGCGGCATCGACCGGCCGACGGGGCGGATCCTCTTCGACGAGAAGATGGCCGGGACGGTGCACCTGGCGCTCGGTCGGTCCTACGACGCCAACCTGCCCGAGGGCGAGGCAGGCAACGACTCGGCGGTCCACGTCGACCTGATCACGGACATGACCGGCGACTCCCGGCTGGAAGTCGACGGAGAGGTGATCCAGCGCGACGGCGTCTTCCGGTGGGAAGACGGATTCGAGGGCTGAGACGGGAACCCGAAGCGAATCGCCCGCGCTTCCGCGGACGCAAGGACTAACGGAACGCGCGGGGGAGTGGCAGGTATGACTTCTCACGACGTCGCGTTCATCGGTACCGGGGACGAGGCGGACCTGAAGAACCCGGGCCCGGACGGGTTCGCGATGAACTACTACCACGCGGAGGGCTACGAGCGACTGGACGACTGCGACCTCGTCGCCTGCGCGGACCTGGAACGGGAGCGCGCCGCGGCGTTCGCCGCGCGGTTCGATATCGACGACGAGGGCGTCTTCGAGGACTACGAGCGGATGCTCGACGAGGCCGAACCCGATATCGTCTCGGTCTCGGTGTGGCCCGATATCCACGCGGACGTGGTGGTCGACTGCGCGGCGACGGAGAGCGTCGAGGCGGTCCACTGCGAGAAGCCGATGGATCTGACGTGGGGAGATTCCCGGCGGATGGCAGCGGTCTGCCGCGAGCGGGGCGTCCAGCTCACGTTCAACCACATGCGGCGGTTCAAGCCGACGTGGGTCCGGGCCCGCGAGCGCATCGAGTCGGGCGCGATCGGCGACCTGGAGCGCGTCGAACTCTCCCCGGGAAACATCTACGACGGCGGGACGCACGCGATCGACTTCGCGACCGGCGTCGTCGGGGACCGGCCCGCGGAGTGGGTGATCGGAGGGATCGACTACCGCGAGGAGAACCGGTGGTTCGGCGCCCACAACGAGAACCAGGCCCACGCCCACTGGCGCTACGAGGGCGGCGTCGACGCCGTCGTCTCGACCGGCGGCGACCGCTCGTTCGTCCCCGCGGACATGCGCTTTCTCGGGAGCGACGGCGTCCTCGAAGTCGGGCCCGAGGACTCCGAGGCGGACCTGCGCTGGCGGACCGACGGTGGCGACGGATGGGAGGACCAGACAGTCGAGGAGGGCGCCTGGACGGACCCGATCCGCGACGCCGTCGCGCACGTCGTCGAGTGCCTGGAGAGCGGCGAGAAGCCGGTCATCGGCGCCGAGAACGCGCTCAACAGCACGGAGATCATCTTCGCCATCTGGGAGTCAGCGCGGCGGCGCGGCCGCGTCGACCTCCCGCTGGAGATAGACGACAACCCGCTCGAGGCGATGGTCGAGTCCGGCGACCTCGACCCGCAGTAGTCGGAGCTGGCAGCTTCGTTCCGTCGACTCCGGGGGAGACGGTGCTCAGTACAGCCACCTTTTTCATCGTCGCCTCTCCTCGCTCGCTCCGCTCGCTGCGGGGAGGCTCCTCGAAAAAGATGGGGCAAAAAGGGCCGAACCCTCGCTTCGCTCGGGTTCGGTCGAATCGGGCTCGCTCCGCTCGCCCGAATGCCAGTGGTCAACACGCACATCGGAGTGAACGTCGCCGTCGGCCCCATCCTTTTGCCGCGAGCGGTCACACGTTCAGACGTGACAGACCTGACGGCGTACGTCGACGGCATCGTCCACGAACCGACCCAGACGGAGGGGCGCGGCGTCGACCTGACGGTCACCGAGATCTACGAGGTCGGCGGGCCGGGTCGCGTCGACTTCGGCGGCGGCGAACTGGCGGCGGCCGAGCTCGACCCCCGCGACCGACAGTACCGCAACGAGGACGACGACTACGAGTGGTGGCACCTCGACGCGGGCCAGTATCTCCTCGAGTACAACGAGTCGCTGGCGCTCTCGGCCGAGCAGGTCGTGACCGTCCAGACGCGCGACGCGGTCCTGGCGCGAGGGGCGTTCCATCCGACGCTCCAGGTCACCGAACTCGACCGCGTCCCGCTGTCGGTCGGCGGCGCGGGGCTCCGGCTGAAGGAGAACGCGCGCGTCTCGACGGTCGTCGGCGTCACGGAAGCGTAGCGCGGTCACGGACGTCGGTCCGGCCTACCCCCGTTCGAGTTGCTCGGCGATGCGCTGGCTCGCGTCGGCGATGGCTTCGACGGCCGCGACGGCCCGCCAGACGAGGTAGCCGAGCCCGACGAGCAGTATCGGAAGCAGTCCGAGCAACAGCGAGCCCTGGATCAGGAGGGCGTACGCCAGCAACAGGACCGATCCGATCGCGAGGCCGGCGACGACGGTGGGCGAGAGGGAGGGCGGCGACCAATCTGACATGAGACTCCGTTCGCTCCAACCCTTCAAGTACTCTTTGACGGGAGTCGAATCACGGGGATTCACGGGCGACGCCCGTCCAGACCGAGGCGAACGCAGATGGCCACGGCCAGATCCGCGCGCCGCGACGAACTGGCGGAACTGCTCGGGCTCTACCGGATGCTCAACCCCGACGACCCGGAACTCGACCCCGACGAGGTGGCCGACCAGTGGGACGAGATGCTGGCGGACGAGGACCTCGACGTGGTCGTCGTCGAGCACGACGACCGACTGGTCGCGACCTGTCTCCTCTCGGTGACGGAGAACCTGACCAGGGGGGCGCGCCCGTTCGCGCTGATCGAGAACGTGGTCACGCACGAAGCCTACCGCGGTGAGGGGTTCGGGACGCAGTGCGTCGAGGCGGCTATCGACCGGGCGCACGAGCGGGGCTGTTACAAGGTGATGCTACTGACGGGGAGCGACGAGGCGTGGAAACACGAGTTCTACGAGAGTTGCGGGTTCGACCGCGACGCGAAGACCGGATTCACGCTCGACCTGACGTAGGGGCGTCGCGCCCGCGGTCTGGAGCCGTGCGGTCGGCGCGGATCGGTGTGTCACGCCCTCGCAGCCCCGAGACGGGGACACGCGGCGTTCCGACGGGCTTTTGAATCGCCCCCGTGTTCGAACGGATATGGCAGATTTCACGGTCGCCGTCTCCGACCCGGAGGACGGCCACACGTACCAGGTCGAGATCGACGGACAGGACGCCAACCGCTTCATCGGGCGCGAGATCGGCGAGGAGGTCGACGGCGGTGCGGTCGGCCTCTCGGGGTACACCGTCGAGATCACCGGCGGCTCCGACGAGACGGGGCGGCCGATGCGCGACGACGTGCGCGGCACGGAGCTCAAGACCATCCTCCTCGAGGGCGGGACGGGCTACGAGCCGACCCGCGACGGCGAGCGAAAGCGCGTCACCGTCCGCGGCCGCGAGGTCGGCGAGGCGACCCGTCAGATCAACGCCCGGATCGCCGAGCGCGGCGGTCAGTCCCCCGACGAGCTGCTGGGCGACGAAGAGTAGCGCTGGCGACCCGCCTCCGGCGAGGTGTGCGGCCTTTCTCGCGACCGAACCGCGGTGCGTATCGACCCGGGCCGACGAGCGACGACCGGGCGGACCGGAGTCGACGCGGACGTCCGAGTCCCCGACGCCACGGCGGCGACGGTCGCGAACGCGGCGTAACCGACGGCCAGCACGAGGGCTGCCGGCCGCGCGGGTTCGAGAGAAATCGAGCGCGGGCGGTCCGGTTCAGGTCGTCTCTGCGTCGGCCTCGGCGTCGGGTTCGGGAACCTCGACGCCCTCGGCGGCCTCGACGGCGTCGGTGTCTTTCTCGGTGTCGACGTGCCAGCGGTCGACGGTCTGCTCGTAGTCGGCGAGCTTGTTCGACACCTTGATCTTCAGGTCGTCGTCGTTGACGTTGATCTCGAAGACGTACTCGGGGCGGTCGTCGCCGGTGACCCGCTGGAGGTTCGCGCTGACCAGTTCGTTGTCGAAGTAGTAGGGCGCGATCTGGGTCATCACGTTCCGGTAGACGGCGTCCTCGACCTTCCGGACGGCTTTCCGACCGGCGGAGTCGGCCGCGCGCGCCACGTAATCGAGCGACTCGCCCCACTTGTCGACGGCCTCGTCGGTCTCCTCGTCTTCGAGGCGCTCGTAGGACTCCGTGAGCTTCTCCCCGGCGGTCTGGAGGTCCTCGTCGGGGCCTTTGCCCGCCTTCTCCCCTTCGCCCTCCTCGACGCTCGCCTGGTCGGCGGTCTTCTCGTTGACGTCCTCGTCGAGTCGCTCGTGGCTCTTGGGTCGCCACTCGTCGAACTCCTCGAGCGCGGCGAGCGAGACGTCGTCTTCCCCCTCCTCGCGCAGGTCCTTGAGCGCGCGGACGATCCGTTCGCCGTGTTCGACCGCGTCGACCCAGCCGCCCCGAGTCTTGAAACCGGAGACGCTCTCCTCCATTATCGCCCGTAGGTCAGCTTGGTCGCGACCTCGTCGATCTTCCGCTTCGCGCGACCGAACAGGATCTGTGGCTTCGCGACGCGTCGCATCTCGCCCTCTGGCACCTCGATGCGCGCCTCGCTGAACGGGTCGCGGTCGCGAGCGTCGTCGTCGCTCTCGACGGCGTCGACGACGCTCGTCATGCTACAGCGACCGCACGCTTCTGATTCTTTCGGAGCCATCGATTCCTCCGTGGGTTCGCGCTCTGCGCGGTTAAAGCTAACTACAGGTGACGGACTGAGCGATTGCGGTGGCGCGCGCTGTCGCGCGTGTCTGAGCACTGCGAGGACCGCGCGAGGGAACTGCGCGAGGCCTTCTCGAACTCGTGAGAGAATGCTTGTCAGAGCTTGCTCTGACAGTGGATGAGTGAACGAGCGCAGTGAGTGAGCGAATCGGCTGGGGAGGTGTGTGGCGTCGTGCGGTTCCTCGGTGGACTGAAAGGGCGAGGGTTGCTCGCGTTCACTTGGTCACCTGAGCGGCCCCTGTCCGACCGGAGGGAGGATATGTCGCTCAGTGACCGCGAGCAGCCCGAGGGCTTTCAGCGCTCACAGACGAGTGGGTCGCCGTGATTCGAGTTCAGTTCGGGTGGTGGCATCCTGAAATCGCTGTTCCATTCGAAAATCACACCGAACGCGCCGAACCGAATACCCACTGCTCGAGGGTCTGAGGAAGATAAGATGGGGAACGTAGGGGCTGGAGCGTGTGACATCGGGGTCTCCAGGGCCCCTAGGAGGCCCTTGTTCCTAGGTGCATAAAAATCCCTGGTAACCGCAGTGAAAGTGTAATCGCTGTACGACGCCCCGGCAGAGAACTATGACGGTTCCGGATCCGGCGAGAAGACTGGGGGTCGTTTCGGGTCGAACGGGTCGCGCGGCCGGACGTCGCTCACCGCGCGAGCGGGAGGGAGTAGCTTCGCTCGCGTTCGACGACGGCCGCCCAGGTGCGTTCGCAGTCACAGGACACCTGCTCGAACACGGAGGGGTCCTGGCGCTGGTCGAAGTCCTTGATGGCGCGCTGGACGCGGTCGTCGCAGTCGCCGCAGTTGTGCGGGCCGCGGTCCGAGCCGTGGCCGACCGGGTCGGAGACGACGATGCCGTCGACGTCCGCGGTCGACTCGAGCACCTCGGCGACCGACCAGAGCCACGGCGGGCGGTAGCCCCGCTCGTGGTACAGCTCCTCGACCATCGTGTAGCGCTGGACGTTACAGGGGTTCATCGAGACGGTGTGACACCCCTCGACGTCGAGACAGCGCCGGACGGAGCGTTTCATGTCCGCGACGGCCTCGCCCTCCGAGAGGAACGGCGGCTTCATCAGGAGGTAGGCCTTGACTCCGCCGCCGTCGACGGCGCCGGCTTCGGCGCAGGCGGCCTCGAAGTCGGCGAAGTCGAAGTACTTGTTGACGCAGTCGCGGCGGACGCGGTCCGTGGCGGTCTCGAGGCCGACGGCGACGTCGCACTCGAGGCCCCGGTCGGTGAACTCGCGGATCTTCTCGCGGTCGACGAAGTCCGGGAGCGACTCGACGACGATGCGGTCCCGATCCCCGAACGTCTCGGCGACCGCCTGGCGGGTCTCGGCGGGCACCTCGCGCTCGTCGAGGAAGGAACCGGAGGTGTAGATCTTGATCAGGTCTGCGCTGTCGCCGCGCAGGTCGTCCGTATTGTCCGCCTCGTGTTCGAGGCAGGCGTCGATCTGGGCCATCAGGTCCTCGTGGGCGACGCTGCCCCCGTCGACGGACTCGGCGACGTAGCCACACATCGTACAGCCGCCGGCGCGCGCCCAGCGGCAGCCGCCGGTGTTGAGGATGATGGTCAGCGAGTCGACGAAGCCGTCGGGGGTGTTGTCCTCGTCGAGCCAGACCCGCGTGGGCTCGCGCGGGTCGTAGCTGGCGTCGTTGCGCGAGCGCACCTCGCGCATCACCTTGTTGTGGGCGTCCATCCCCTTGCCCTGCTCGTAGACGTCGGGGCTCGGCTGGCTCATTGTCCCGACGTATCGGACCGGGCGATAAAACCTCCGCGGTCCGGGGCGTCGCGGTGCAACGCTCGGGAGCGCGGATCCCGACCCCACCGGTAATGCGGTCGCCACTCTGTCACCGTACGGAGTGTCATACGGATTCGAAGCGAGACAGTCCGGGGCCGCCCGCACGCAGTCCCCGGTCGACCCGGGACACGCGTGCTTCGCATCCGTGTCAGTCCATCGTCAGCGCGAGCCAGCGCAACTCTCCGGAGATAGCGTCGGCCGCGGGCAGTGCCGAGGGGCCGTAGTGAAAGAGGACGAACGAGGTGAGCAGGAGGTAGATCGTCGCCACGCCGACGGCCGCGCCGAACGCCGCGGCGGCCGCCCGATCGGCGCGCTCGTCGCGGTGACCGACCAGCACGGCGACCGCCAGCGCGGCCGCGACGGCCAGCGACGCCAGCCCCACGGCCTGGACCACGTCGCCTTTCGTCGCCTCGGAGGCCAGGAGCGCGCCGAACGAGAGCGGGGCCCCCAGCAGGACGGTCGCCTCGAACCCGAGGACCGCCTCCCGCGTCCGCGTCGCGAGTAGGGCGCGGACCCGCGGGATCCGGAAGAGCCCGTAGACCGCGAGCGGGTAGATCGGGTGGAGATACCGGACTGTGGCCTGGACGTAGACCGGGAGCCTGTTGATGTAGAGGGAGACGAGAAGCACCGCGTAGACGAGGACGAACAGGTCCACGGGGTCGACGGCGTCGCGGAGTCGGCGGGTATCCGCGCGGATCTGGTCGACGCGGCGTCGGAACGGGAGCGAGAGCGCGACCAGCGCGGCGAGGACCGGCGCCGATTCGAGCACCGACAGGTCCGTCCGGCCGTCGAAGAACATGTTCACGACCTCCCTCTCGGTCTCGCCCCAGCGGACGAACGTCCGGACGATCCGGTGGGGTTCGGTGAACAGCGCGACGAACCCGCTCACGTACATGTCCAGCCCGCGCCGGAGGAGCGGGCGGACCGCCTCGTAGCCGGCCGCGACGGTCCCCGCGAGCGCGGCCACCGCCCCCGCGGCGCCCGCGAGCCACCCGCCCGACGAGGTCCCGCCAGCGCCACCGCCGCTCCCGGCGGTGCCCCCGGTGGTCCCCGACGCGCCGCTCCCGACCCCCGACGCCCCACCGCCCGCGGCGCCGGCCTGGGAGTGAGCCAGCGACTGCCCGACGTAGGAGTCCAGAAAGTGCGGCGGGAGGAACGGGTTGCCCGAGACGAGCGCGTTGGTCGCCAGGAAGGGGACGAGCGAGAGGGCGAAGGCGGCGCCGACGGCGGCCAGCGTCCGCGCGTCGTTGCGCGGCGCGGTCGGGACGTCGACGACGGCGAGGGCGGCGAAGAGGGTGAATCCCTCCGGGGCGTGGACCCAGGCCGTGAGCCCGGCACAGGCGTACGCGCCGGCGCGGAACGCGGTCCGCTCCCGGTCTGACGCGTCCGTCGAGCGGCTCCGCGCGAACGCGTAGACGGCCAGCACGACGAACATCGCCGAGAGCGTGTGACGCTTGGGCGTCGTCGCCCAGAACGCGACGGGCGTCCCCAGCAGGACGGTCGCGCCGCCAAGCGCCCCGACGGTCGCCCCGTGACGGTGGGCCAGCAGCCGGTAGACGCCGACGACGAGCACCGCGCCGGCGAGCATCGTCGAGACCTGGAGCGCGAACGTCCCGACTTCCATCACGAACGGCTTGTAGAACCAGGCGTTGGCGACCAGGCCGACCCCCGCGAGGGCGCCGCCGACCGCCAGGCCCAGGCGTCGACGGTCCACCAGGTCGCCGACGAGGCCGACCGTCGCCAACACGAGCCCGCTCCAGCCGAGCACGACCACCCAGCGCAGGTCGACCAGCGGCCGCAGGAGCTCGACCCCCCAGAGGACCGGGAGTGCGAACCCGGCGACGCCGTATCCGCGGCCGTATATCTCCCCGGCCCGGTGGTGCATCCCGGGGTAGATTGTCTCCAGTTGTTCGGGCGCTCCCAGCGAGAGGTGACCCGCGGCCACGCGCTCTAGCATCAGCGGGTACAGCTCGATGTCGTTGAAGAAGACGCCGAGGCGCCAGGTCGACACGAACAGCGCGAGCGACCCGCAGAACAGCGCCAGCCCGGCCCGGCCGCCGAACAGTACCCGCGTCAGCGCCGCCGCGCGGTCGACGACCCGCTCGCGCTCGGCGGGCCAGGGCGCCCGCGAGTGCCGGGTCGAATCGCCGCTCATCCCGACCGCCCCCGTCCCGGCGGTCCGACCGCTCGATAGCGTCGCGTACTCACATTGACATCACGTTCCCCGCTCCCCGAGATAACTATTTGGGGGCGATTATCGCACGCGATAAGCGCTGTGGGCGTCGAACGAGGGGCGGCCGTCACCGCGAGCGTCGAACGCGGGCTGGGCAGACCGCCGCCGAGTTAGTCGAGCTCCTCGACGTGGCGGACCTCGGCGGCGATCCCGCGGGTCGAACGGGCCATCTCCGGGCCGGACATCTCCGCGCGGCCGACGGCGAAGGCGCTCGGTCCCTCGACCACCACTTCGTCGCCGACGCGGATCGACTCGTCGGCGTCGACGACGCCCGGCGCGAGGACGCTCCCGTGGGGGACGAAGTCGTCTATCTCGACGCGCTTCGTGGGCGCGTCGCTCTCGACCCAGCGGCGGGCGCCCGCGAGCGTGAACGCGAGCGTCCCGTACGGGCGGACGACGACGGCGAGTTGCTCGCCGTCGCCGTCGTGAGCCTGCAGCCCGGGGTGGCTGCCGCGGACGGTGAGGTCGTCGAAGAGGTCGTCGCCCGCGCCGGCGCCGAACTGGTAGTCGGCGATGGCCCTGATCGTGTTGTGCTGGCGCTCGCGCTTGCCGTATTTCAGCTCGCCGGAGAGCTCGCTGGCGAGGTTGCCCAGCGATTCGGTGGTGGTCGGGTGGTCTTCGACGGTGTAGACGAACTCGACGTCGAGCGCGGTCTCGACGCGCTCGCAGATGGGGCGGTAGTCCTCGGGGACGTGGGCGACGACGTAGGGGTAGTCGTTGCGTTCGAGGTAGCGTTCCAGCACCCTGGCGACGAACTCGACCTCGTTCGCGCTCCACCGGCCCGTCACTACCGAATCGTAGTGCTGGGCGGGGTAGGTGAGTTCGAGTTCCTGGGGCACGACGCCGATGGGCGAGGTCATCGAGACCTTGTGGGCGCGCCACTGGACAGCGTCGTGGTACTGGCGGTGGCTCTGGGAGTCGCTGTACGGTTTCGCCGCCGAGCAAGGCACGAGGACGAGCGGGTTGTCGAAGCGACTGCGATAGCGGGAGGTCACGCGCTCGGCGAAGCGCTGGATCTCCACCCGTCGGAGGGTGTCCTCGGTCGCGGCGGTGATCTCGGCCTGCCGGAGGACCGGGGTGCGCTCCTCGAGGTAGCCGTACTGCTGGTCGAGCCTGCGGAAGACGGCGGTGAGCCACTGCTCGTGGCGGGCCTGCCCCTCGACGTAATCGCGCAGGCGGCCGTCCCGGATGCGCCGGCGGACGGTCTTCAGCGCGGCGGCCAGCGCGTTGACGTTGTGCCGGGCGCAGTCCGCGCGGTCGAACTCGTCTCGGGGCCCCTGACAGACCGGGCAGGCACAGGGCAGTTCGTCCAGGTCCTCGAGGAAGTGGTGACCCTCGACGGTGAGATAGCGACCCTGCGTCCCGCGGATCACGGCGCGGTCGGCGTCGACGAGGTCGACGCCCGCGTAGACCAGCGTCGCGACGTTGGCCGGCGTGGCGACGCCCGGCAGGTAGAGCGCGGCGTCGTAGGGGATCGCCTCTCGCACGCGGACCGTCGCGTCGACGAACTTCTCGGCGTGGCCGACGATCCCGGGCGCGCCCGAGAGGACGTAGGCGTCGGTGCCGTGGTCCGCGGCGGTGTCGGCCGAGACCACCGCGGCGCTCGGGAACTCGACGTCGGGGTACTCGGGCTCGAAGGCCGCCTGGACCTCCCCGGGCGTGCCCGACGGGAAGCCGCGAGCGGGCAGCACGGTGAGCCGCGAATCGTCGCCCTCCGGGGCCTCGGGCTCGGTCGCCCAGCCGCTCCCGGGGTCCGAGAGGACCGGGTGGGCGGCGTCGGCCTCGGGTGCCGAACCGGGGTCGGTCACCGCCGCGCCGTCGACGGGGCCGTCCCCGCCGGTCGCGCGGTCGGCGTCGGTGACGAGGGCGGGGGTCGTCACCGGCGTGTCGAGGCGCAACTCGGCGAGACGGGCCGCCCCGTCGCGCTCGTGGACCTCGAAGTAGTCGGTCATAGTTGTACAGCGCGGAAACCCACCCCTGAAGGGGTGGGAGGAAGCGCGTTCGCCTGGCGATGCGACCGCCGTGCTGTGGAAAGATGATTCTCCAACGGTATATTAATGTTTAAGTACATAATACGTATTGTGATGTGGTATGGAGGTCCGTCGAACTGTCCCCGTGAAACTCGACGTGGTCGACAGCGATGCGGACCTTCTTCACGAGACGATCCAACAGTTTCTCGACGCTGCGAACTACGTTGTCGACGCAGCCTACGACGGTGAATGGGTCGAAACTCGCAAGTCGGTACTCCACGACGAGACGTACGCCGATGTGCGTGAGCGAACGGAGTTGCATAGCAACCACGTCCAGTCGGCTCGCGATAGTGCCGTGGACGCGCTTAAGAGCGTTGTCGCGACATGGTCGCAAGGTGAGTCCGCTTCTCTCCCGACGTTCACGACGCCGTTCTGCGAGTACAACCAGCGCAACGCAACCTTTCACGACGACCACGCGACGCTGGCGACTGTCGATGGGCGCGTCACCGCCGAGTACGTCTTCCCCGACGAGAACTGTGACACGCCCCACTCGGAGTACCTGCGTTCCGATGAATGGGCGACGATCGGCGCAACACTCCACTATCGCGAAGGTTCGTTCTACCTCCACGTCCGAACAAAGGCGGACATGGACGCCCCCGAGCGTCCCGAGAACGGAACGGTTCTCGGGGTCGATCTCGGGGTCGAGAACCTCGCCGTCACGTCGACGGGGCGGTTCTGGTCTGCTGACGAACTCAACCACTGGCGACAGGAGTACGTCGAGCGCCGGCAGTCCCTCCAGACGTGTGGGACGCGATGGGCACACGAGAACATCCAGCGTGTTGGTCGAACAGAGGCTGGTCGGTTCGAACAACACCTTCACTGTGTCGCGAACGAGATCATCGAGGAAGCCGTCGAGACCAACTGCTCGTCCATCGCGTTCGAGAACTTGGCGGGTATCCGCAAGCGGATGACAAATCTTCGTCGATTCCACGAGTGGGCGTTCCGACGGCTCTACGACTATGTCTCCTACAAGGCCGAGGAGCGGGGTATCTCTGTCGAGCAGGTGAACCCGAAGTACACAAGCCAGCGGTGCTCGACGTGTGGGTTCACCCACGAAGGCAACCGCCCGTCCCAAGAGTCGTTCTGCTGCCAAGACTGTGGGTACGAAAACCACGCGGACTACAACGCTGCCAAGAACATCGGTCTGAAACTCCTTCGCGACCAGACTGGGAGCGAGGGAGGCGCACCCGTAGGCGTGCGCTTGAACACCGGGATGCTGAACGCGAACGGGGTAGTTCCCGTACCGGATTCGGTTAGAGCGGGAGTCCATGGTGAAAGCCCACGGCTTTAGCCGTGGGTTAACTT
>JBDGSU010000031.1:0-12614 GCA_042217395.1 Halosimplex sp. | reverse complement strand
CTCTACGTCAACATCAACGAGGACCCCGAGGCCGAGCGGCCCTTCGAACTGTTCGCCAACATCGGCAACTCCGGCGGGTTCACCGCTTCGTTCACCGAGGCGCTGGCGAAGACCATCTCGACGGCGCTGCGCGCGGGCGTCGATCCACGCGAGATCGCCGACGAGCTCCAGGGCATCCGGAGCCCGAAGGTCGCCTGGGACAAGGGCGAGCAGATCCAGTCCATCCCGGACGCCATCGGCACGGCCCTGCGCCGGTACCTCGACGACGAGATCGACAAGGGCTATCCCCAGCAGCAGACGCTGGAGGAGACCGCCGAGGAGCGCGAGGCGCGTCGCGCCTCGGAACGCGCGAACGAGGGAGACAGCAACCCCAACCAGGACGTCTCGGCCACCGAGCCCGAGACCGACGGCGGGGCTTCGGTCTCGATGAGCGCCGGACCGAACGACGCCGGCGCGGACGGCCCCGACGCGGGGCAGTCCGCGGAGGGCGATCAGCAGGAGCTGATCGACGCCGGCGAGAGCCCGGAGTGTCCGGAGTGTGGCTCGCTCTCGCTGTACTACTCCGAGGGCTGCAAGACCTGCGAGTCCTGCGGCTGGTCGGAGTGTTGAGGTAGATGGCCGAGGCCGACGCGTCGCCGGTGGCGCGCGGCCTCCGCTGGCTGACGACCGTCCCCGCGACCCTCTCCGTCTGTGGCCTGCTCCTCCTCGTTTTCGCCGTCGAGCGGTACGTCTGGACGACGATGGATTACCGGACGTTCGTCACGCTGTTCGTCGCCACGCCGCGACCGTCGCCGGGCTGGCTGCTCGCGCCGCTCGCCCACCTGCCGACCGACCCGCGTCACGTCCTCTCGAGCGTCGCCCAGCTGGTCGTCTTCGGCGGGCTCGCCGAGCACCGCCTCGGCCGTCGGGAATACCTCGCGTTGCTCGCCGTCTCGGGCGTCGCGACGACCGCGGCGCAGGTCACGGGCGGGGCGGTCGTCGACGCCGGCGACCCCGTGTCCGGGACGCTCGGCGCCAGCGGGATAGCGCTCGCGGCGACGGCGCTGGTCGTCGTCGACAGCCTCCGGTACCGGCTGACCGCGGGCGACTGGCACGGCGAGGTGACCTGGCTGTGGACGCTGTTCGGCGCGTTCGTCGTCGGACGGGCGGCGCTCGACCTCGTCGTCGGCGACCCGAACGTCGGCGTCGTCGGGCACCTGACCGGCATCGTCATCGGACTCGGATTCGGACTGATGCGACCCATCGAGGCCGTCCTGCGCTCCGGCGCCCCCGACTCCGCTCGGTAGTTCGCGCCCGGAGGGGATCTCGATCGCCCTCGACGACGAACGCGTAGACCCCTCGATACCGAACGCCCACACCCTTCGACGACGGGCTTCACCGCGCTCACCCGTTCGGCCGACGGGCTCCCTTCGTCTTCAGAGCCTCCGCTCGGCGGGAGGACGAAACGGACGTCGCTCACTGCATCGTGACGTAGGTCAGAAAGAGGAAAGCGAGGAACTGCAGAGCCCGGAGGACGACGACGGCCTGCTGGGCGACGGGGTCGCTGGCGTAGAGCATCCCCATGCCGAAGAAGTAATAGATCGCGACGAGGTTCTCCAGCAGCATGACGCCGGCGAAGGCGAGCAGGCCGAGGACGAGGTTCGTGCGGAAGGTGCGGTAGTTGCGAAGCCAGACGGCGCCCAGAGCCACGAGAAGCAGGGCGTTGAGCCCCGCGAGGGCGGTCGCGACGGTCAGCCAGGGTCCCATTGCCATGATTTACTCCAGTTGGTCGGTGATGGTCTCGAACTCTTCGCGGTGGCGGTCGAACCGGTCCGTGAGGAAGTACATCGCGCCGTAGTCCTCGTCGCCGCGCTCGACGATGTCGTGGTCGAGCAGGACGTCGAGGTGGTGGCGCACGGTGTTGTAGTCGACGTCGAGCGCCTCGGCGAGCCGGTTGGCGTTGCGCGGTCGGTCGTCGAGCAACCGGATGATCCGCGCGCGGTTCGCCCCGCCGCGCGTGCCGGCGAGCACGTACCACAGTGCCTTCTCCATCGGCGCTCGTACCCTCCTGTCCCGTGCCTGTGATTTAGGTGTGCTGGTCGTGCCGATCCATCCCGCGCCCGCCGGGCGGAGCGTCACCGCACTCGACCCGGTTCGATCGTCTCCGTGACCCACCCGGTCGGGCCGTTCGGATAGGGGTCGCGTTCGCTCTCGGGCTGGAGCGTCCCGGTCCCGTCCGTGGCCCGGACGACGACCTCGTGGCTCCCCGCGGGCGGGTCGTAGGCGTAGCGCCACTGGCGCCAGGCGTCCGCGGCGGTCTCCGGCGGGTCGTCGACGGCGCCGCTGGCGCCCGGCAGTCGCTCGGTGAGTTCGGCGTCCGCCCAGGCGTCGCCGCCGTCGGTCGACACCTCGACGCGCTCGACGTCCCGAGTGCCGGCGTACGCGTGCCCGCCGACGAGGATCCGCCCGTCGTCGGTCCGGGTCGTCGCGTGGAGCTTGGCGACCGTCTCGACGGGACCGGTGCCGTGCCAGCCCCGCTTCTCCCAGTAGCCCTCCCGCTCGCGGTCGATGAATTCGATCTCGGTTATCCACTTGACGTTTATCTCGCCCCAGTGGCCGGGGATCAGCGCGCGGACCGGCGCGCCGTGACTCCGGGGGAGCGGCTCGCCGTTCATCCCGAGCGCGAGAAAGCCCGTCTCCAGCGCGTCGACCGGGAACTCCTCGTAGTAGTCGTCCGCGGCTCGCAGCATGACGCAGTCACAGTCCGAGCGGGGGGTCACGTCCTCGAGCAGCGACGCGATCGGGACGCCGCTCCAGAGGGCGGTGTCGGTCTTGTGTCCGTTGAGCGACTCGCCGACACAGCGCAGCGTGACGAAGCGGTGCTGGAACGCGCGGTCGCGCAGGTCCGCGTAGTCGTAGCTCGCTCGCTCTTCGACCTCGCCGGTGACCGTCAGCGACCACTCGGCCGCGTCCGGCGTCGGCGAGACGGCGCTGTACGAGACGTTGTAGAACCGCTCGCTGACCAGCGGTTCCAGGTCGCCGACGTCGAAGCCGCACGCCTCGGCCGCCGCGAGTTGCTCCTCGACGTCGAAGGTCGGCGCCTCGACGTTCCCGTAGACGGCCGGGTCGCCGCGCGGTCGGTCCCCGCCGGATCCCCCGCTCGAGCCGTCGTCGACGGCCGAATCGCTCGCCCGACCGACGGCGTATCCGAGGAGGCTCGCGCCGAGGGCGGTCCCCACGGCGGCGACGACGCGGCGGCGGCCGTCGGGGTCGCGCTCGCCGACGAACCGGTCGCCCGACCGCGAGAGGTCGGTCAGCCAGAGGACGGTGCCGGAACCGACCGCGGCGCCGAGCGAGGGTCCCGGTCGCATCGTCAGCGCAGCGGTCAGTGCCCAGACGGCCGGCGGCGCGCCCAGGGCGGGGACGAGCCGACTGGACAGCCGGCGGCCGACCCCGACGGCGAGGCCGACCGCCAGCGCGTACAGGCCGACCACGAGCGCCCCCGCGAGCGCGAGGTTGAGCAGGTGGCCGAGGTCGCCGAGGACGGTGATCGCGGCGGTGACGAGAAAGCCGGGCATCACGCGCGAGAGCGAGCTCTCGACCGGTGCGACGACGAACCCGGGCGCGAATCCCGCCGCCGCGTACGAACCGAGCAGTCCGGCGACGCCGGCCGCGACGGCGATCGCGACCGTGGCGCGCCCCGGCGGGTATCGGTCGCCGAGGGGAGCGTCCCGTTCCATACGCGACCGTGGGCCTCGCCCACGAAAGGCGTTGTTCGAAAACCCCTCGGACTCTCTCTAGAATTCGTTCGGGTTGTCGCCGAGCGGTCCGCGACCGGCGCGGAGAACAAGACTCAAGCGCGGCCGCGCCGAGGCGGAGATATGAGCGACGCCGGGGGTCGGCCGTGCCCGCTGTGCGAGCGACCGATGACTCACCGCCACTGCAAGTACGTCTGCCCGGAACACGGCGTCGTCTACGACTGTTCGGATACCTTCTACTGACCGCCGGCGATCGACGGCTCCGTGGCCCGCTACGCGTCGACGCCGACCCCGTACGTCTCGCGGACGAAGCGGTAGGCGGGCCCGGCCAGCAGGACCGCGGAGAGCGACGTCGCCGCGGCGAACAGCGCGAGGCCGTGTTTCAGGCCGTGGACCGAGAGCGCGTGCGTCGACGCGCCGGCGATCACTTCGGCGGCGATCCACGGCGACTCCCCGACGAGCGTCCCGAGCAGGTACGCCCCGACGGACACCTCGGAGAGGCCGGCGGCCACCGAGACCGCGTCCGCGGGCAGCGGTGCGAGCCGCGCCGCGACCACACCACGGAGCTCACCGGTCGCGTCGACGAACCGCTCGCTCGATTGCGCACCGAGTCCGACGGCGCCCGCGTCGGTGCGAGCGGAGCGCGCGAGCAGGAACGGCGGCGCGTTCGAGAGGAGCGTCCCCGCGATCGCCACCGGGATCCCGTAGGTCGCCCCGAGGACGAATCCGACGGCGAGCGAGAGGGCACTGACCGGCCACAGCAGGAACGGACGGACGAGGTACAGCACGGCGAGCACGGCGAGAAAGCGCCACGGGTGCGTCGAGAGCCCGGCGACGGAGCGCAGGACCCGCTCGGGCGAGAAGACCAGCGCGACGAGCGCGAGCGCGGCCGCGAGCGCACCGAGGCCCGCGAACTGGCGCCGCGTCGCTCGACTGACTGCCATCGATACCCGTCCCTGCGCCGGGGGCACAAGTCTTGCGGTGCGACCAGCGGTGGAACGCTCCGCTCCATCCGCTGTGAAGACCTCGACGACAGTCGGAATGTCTGGTGTACGTCTGGGGGTAGTGTTCGGTACAGGTGACAGACTTATCATACCAGCATCCGCCGAGCGAGCAACGCGAGCGAGGCTGTTCACCGTCAGAGCGAAGCTCTGACGAGCCTCGCGTCGTTGCACTCCGCGAGACACCGGACGCGAGCGAGCGGGGCGAGGCGCGAGTGTACCGAGCGCCTCGAGGGCGAGCGGGCGAAGCCCGCGAGCAGGGAGCGAGCCGTCCGGCCTTTTTTGGCCGAGATTTTTTCGCCGATGGGGTGGCGGGCCGTCGGCCCGCCACCGTATAACGTGGCGGCGGAGCCGCCACGCAGTGCCCGCAGGCCGCTTCGCGGCCGAGGACACCGGAGGCGAAAAAAGGTCGTTCTGCATTCCGTACTGACCACCATCACGCGAACGGACGACCGAACGGAGGGGACGGCGAGCCAACGGGTCGCACACGCGGCCGGAGATGAGAAGGTTAAAGACCGACACCACGGTACGATTTGATGCGCCCGGGTGGCTTAGCTGGACATAGCGCCGCACTCATAGGGTTTCCTTGCGCGGCAGGCCGGCATGCCCCCACGAGGCCCGTCAGCCTCGGACCTGGGACATGCGGAGATCGAGGGTTCGGAGCCCTCCCCGGGCATTTTCCCGACGCCGCGAACCTCGTGTGAGCGGTAGCTCCGAGAATCGAGGCGTCCCTCTCCGCGCTCGAAGAATCACACGACCGCGGGATCGCCGACCGGTCGAGCGGGCAGTCAGGCGTCGCCGGGGAACTCCTGGAAGAGCGTCTCGAAGTCCTCCGCCTCGCTGAGATCGGAGACGGTCCGGTCGGCCTCCTCGCGGAGGCTCTCGACCTCGGTCTCGAGCTCCTCGTACTCCTCGCTGCTCTGCAGTTCGACGTAGTCCTTCTCGGCCTCCAGGGTCGCCTTCTTCGAGGCGAGCGAGAAGAACTCCTGCATGCGCTCGTCGTAGCTCTCGCGGCTGAGCATGCGTTCGGCCGCTCCGTGGAGGTCGTCGAGCATCACCGGCTTCGTGAGGTAGTCGTCGAACGGCATCTCGACGATGTCGAAGTCGGGGTCGACAGCGGTCACCATGACGACGCGACACGTCAACTCGCGCTCGCGGAGCTCCTCCAGGACTTCGTCGCCGTTCATCCCCGGCATCTGCCGGTCGAGGAACACCACGTCGACGTCCTCGTCTGTCTCCTCGAGCGCCTCTTCGGCGCCGTAGGCGGTCCGAACCTCGTACTCCTCCTCCAGCCAGGTGGAGTACAGATCCGCGATATCCCGCTCGTCGTCGACGACGAGTACGGTCGCGTCCCCGGAGTTGCTGTTCGGCGTATTCATCGTAGAGCCCCGTGATTCGATATGACGGATTATCGAATATCGGAGTAACCGTGGCATAAAACCACCCCATCAGTTATCAAACATGAAAATAGGACGCTCTCGATCGGGATCGATATCGCAGAGAAGTGGAGCGAGACCGGTTCGTACCGGGGAATCGACGGGACTATGCCGCTGAGGGGCCGATCACCGACGATGGAGGGCGGATCGGAGGACCCGACGCGGATCCGGGCGCTCGCGGTCACGGTCGACGACGTGGTGGCGGCGCTGGAGGCGCGCGTCCAGGGTGACCGTCCCGTCGTCCTGCGGGTGACGCCACCGTTCAGCGGGCGGATGCGCGCTCGACTGCACGTCGCGAGCGAGGCGTACGCCGACGAACCGACGCCCGTCCACGTCCCGCCGGAGTCGCTGCTGGCTGACTCGGCGCCGGCGTATCCGCGACCGGCCGACACCGAAGACGAACTCCGGGCGGACCCCGAGACCGAGTACACCGTCGACCGCCACCACGATCGCCATCGCGAGGCGGTCGCGAACTGGCGCGAACGCGTCCGAAGCCACCTCCGCGACACCGTGACTATCGAGACAGCCGACGGCCCCCACGAGGTCGACGTCGCCGCCCTGGGGTGACCGGCCGTGTCCCCTGGGAGTGACCAGCCTGTCCCCCAGGGAGTGACCGGCCGTGTCCCTCTGGTTCTGATTGTCGCACGCGGGTCCCGAGTCGACCGCACGCGGTCGTGGACTCGAGCCCGGACTGCCTCGCAATAGGCCGTCTGATGGGTCTGTTTCGCACACCCCATCCTCGAGTTGCACCCGTTTCCCTCCCGACTCCTCCCGTTGGGTCCGTTTCTCACACCGGTTCTCCGGTCAGACTCGTGTCTCGAAAGACTGGCGGAGAGCGGCTCGTAAAACGTCTCGAGTCGTCTCGAGCGGTGATGAAACGAATGTCGTTTGAGTAAAAGATCGGCTACGATCGGGACGGACGCGTGAAACGTTGTGAAATTACCGGAAGACTCGGACGGTTATAAGGTAATCCCGGACCATCGTAGACCTACGAGGTTCCCCGTATGGCAAGTCGATCGCCCGATCTCACGCCCTCGCTGGACCGTCCCGACGTCGCCGTCCCGGACGTCGGGAAGCGGGTCGTCGCACCGTTCACCGGCGTCGCCTTCTGGGCGGCCGTCGCACTGCCGTTCCTCCACCTCCCGCTGTTGCTTGCGACGGGCCTGTCGTCGGAACCGTACACGAACGCGTTCCTCGCGCTCCTCGCGGCGAACGTCCTTGCGCTCCTCGTCGGTCACTCCCACTACCGGGACTGATACGGAGTATTGCAAGACAGTCCGGGGCCGACCGTACGCAGTCCCGGGTCGACCCGGGACACGCGTGCTCCGAATCCGTATGACCGCTCGTCGACTCCCGCGCCCCGTCCGATGGGACGTCGTCCGTAGGCCGCGCCGTACTGCTGCCGTCACTTCACTCGCCCAGCGCCGCGCGAAGTTTCGGCAGTTCCCGGCGCAGAGCGCTCCGTTTGATCAGGACGAAGCCGGCGAAGATGCAACAGAAGCCCGCGGCCGTCCACGCGTCGACGACCTCCTCGAGGAAGAGGAATCCGGTCGCGGCGGCGAACAGCGGCGCGACGTACGAGACGAGGTTGATCTCCACCGGGCCCAGCCGCTCGAGCAGGTCGAAGTAGATCAGAAAGCCCGCCGCGCTGGCCCCCAGCGCGAGGTAGGTCAGCGACGAGACGGCGGTCGTCGACCAGGTGATCGCGGCGAGGGACTCGCCGAGGCCGAGGCTGACCAGATGCATCAGGCCGGCGCCGCCGAGCATCGACCACGCCTCCATCGTCTCGATCTCGACGCCGGCGTCCAGCGAGGTCGTGACGACGCTCCCCAGCGCGAACGAGAACGCCGCGGCGAACACGAGTAGCTGCGGCAAGACCGCGGCGGTGAGCAGCGTCGCGGGGTCGGGCTGTGCGACGGCGACGACGCCGACGACGCCCAGGACGATGCCGGCGACGCCGACGGTCGAGAGGCGCTCGTCGGGGAGCAGCCCGCGCGCGAACACGGTGGTCAGGACCGGCGAGAGGCTGACGATGACCGCCGCGGCGGCGCTGGTCGTCCCCTGTTCGCCGACGAACAGGAACGAGTGGTAGGCGCCGATCATCAGCGCCGCGCCGACGCCGACGGTCGCCCACTGGTCGCGCCCGCGCGGGCGCCAGTCGTCGGCGCGGACGACCGCGTACCCGAGCATCACGAGACCCGCCACGTCGTAGCGCAGCGCGGCGAACAGGACCGGCGGGAAGGCCTCGAGCCCGGCCTTGATAGCCATGAACGCCGACCCCCACAGCGCCGAGAGCGCGAGGAACAGTCCGAGATTCCGGTAGGTTGACACGCGTCTCGATAGGGGCGACCGGCCCTGAACCTTTGCGATCGCGGTCGAGCGTGCCGCGACACGGTCACGGCGAGTCGGGCGCGACCGCCGCGGGAACCCCTCACGAAACGCCCACATGTTTAAATTACCGTATCACCAAGGCATCGTATGGCCGCATACGGCCGGCCGACCCTTCGGGACCTGTTCGACGAGGCACCGACGCCCCACATCGCCCACCCGCCTCGCACACATCACCGGGACTTCTACCTCGCCACCGACGGCTCCTATCGGGAGAGCGGCGGCGCCGCGCCGGGCGACGACGCCCGGGAGTTCACCGGCGGGCTGGGCGTCGTCATCGAGACGCGCGACGGCGAGCGCGTCGCGCGGCTGTCGGTACCCAACCGCGCCCCCGACAACAACGTCGCCGAGTACCGGGCGCTGCACCTCGGGCTCGACGTCCTCGCCGCTCGCTCCCCGTCGAACGCGAGCGTCGGCGTCCTCGTCGACCACGACGTCCTCGCCGAGAACGTCAACGCCGCGGTCCTGACGGACCGCGACCCCGACCTCGGGGCCGCCCACTCCGTGACCCATCCGCCTGCTATCGGGCTCCACTGGCGGGGGATCCGCTCGCGCCTGCGCGACTTCGCGGAGATCCGCGCCGCGCGCATCTCCGGCGGCCACAACCCGGCGCACCCGCTCGCCAACGCCCCCGACGAGTACGCACACGTCAACAGCGAACCGGACCGCTGCGTGCTCCCCGAGTCGCCCTCGACGGCCGGCGACGACCGCTATCCGCCGCCCTCCCGGGCCGACCGCGGCAGCGCGTCGGACTAGCCGACGGGCGCGCCCCCGGCGGCGCTCCTCGCGGGTCGACCTCTCACCCCCGGACGCCCGACCCGTTTATACGGACCCGTCCGGTACTGTCGACCATGGAGCAGGCCGACTCTCCGGAGTCGCCGCTCGCGACGGCCGCCGAGTCCGTCGGCCCGGCCGCGGCGGCCTTCGAACTCCTGGGCAACGAGGCGCGCCTCGCGATCCTCGTCGCCCTCTGGGACGCCCACGAGCCGTTCGGCGACGGGACCGCCGTCGGCTTCTCCGAACTCCGCAGGCGGGTCGGCGTGGCCGACAGCGGGCAGTTCAACTACCACCTGGAGAAGCTGACGGACCACTTCGTCGAGTCGACGCCCGCGGGGTACCGGCTCGGCGAGCCCGGACGGAAGTTCGTCCGCGCCGTCGTCGCCGGCGCCGGCATCGAGGAACCGACGCTCGAACGGACCGAGATCGACATGTCCTGTACCCTCTGTGGCGGCGCGGTCGAAGTGCTGGCGGAGGACGGCTGGGTGTACAACGTCTGCACCGAGTGCGACGGGCTGTTCGCCGACCCGGACTCCCCGACGGGTCACCTCAGCAAGTTCAGGATCGACCCGGCCGGGTTCACCGACCGCTCGCCGGCGGAGGTCTACGCCGCGGCGTGGGTCTCGGCGTTCCAGCACCTCTACAGCATGATCGAGGGCGTCTGTCCGTCCTGTTCGGGACCGATCGACCGCTCGCTCGTCCGCTGTGGAGCACACGACGAGTCGGGGGTCTGCGACGAGTGCGGCCGGCGCGCGGCGGTCGTCGCCGGGTTCGCCTGCCCGGTCTGCAAGGACTGGGCGCAGACGACGCTCGGCGGCGTCGCGAAGTACCACCCCGCCGCGGTCGCGTTCCACTACGAGCGCGGCCTCTCGCTGCAGTACGGCTTCAACGACCTCGCGTCGATAAACGAGCGCCTCGCGAGGGGGTCGACGGACTGGGAACTCCTCGACGAGGACCCGCTGCGCGTCCGCGTGACCCTCGAACTCGACGGCGACGAACTGGCGCTCGACCTCGCCGAGGACCTGTCGGTCGTCGACGTGCGCGAGCCCTCGTCGTGACGCGGCCCTCGGAGATCGGCCCCCGGGTGGTCACCCCGCGGGCGGCGACAGGACCCTCTCGATCGTCCTCGACGAAGACGCGAGCGTTCGCTCGGTGAAACGAGCGGCCGAGACGATGTGAGAGACCGGTGGCGCCGGAGTCCGGCTACCCTATTCCTCGTCTTCCTGCTGCTGGCGGTCGACGACGGCCGCCGCCCCACCATCTTTTTCTCCTCCCCCTTCCTCGCTCGCTTCGCTCGCTCCGGGAGGGGTCCGTCGAAAAACACGGGTGAAAACGCCGCATCTCGCTTCGCTCGATGCGGTGAACCGGCGCGATACGCGCCGGACGTTATTCGTCTTCGGCCTTCTGTGCGTCGACCACGGCCGCCGCCCCACCATCTTTTTCTCCTCCCCCTTCCTCGCTCGCTTCGCTCGCTCCGGGAGAGGTCGTCGAAAAACATGGGTGAAAACGCCGCATCTCGCTTCGCTCGATGCGGCGAACCGGCGCCTGCGGCGCCGGACGTTATTCGTCTTCGGCCTTCTGTGCGTCGACCACGGCCGCGGCGCCCAGGTTGACGATGTCGCTTCCACCTTTTTCTCGTCGGCTTTCCTCGCTCACTCCGTTCGCTCCGGGAAGCCTCCTCGAAAAATCTGGACCAAAAAACGGCCGCTCACTCCGTTCGCGGCCGCGAACCGGCGCGATACGCGCCGGACGCTTACTCGTCTTCCTGCTGCTGAGCGTCGACGACGGCCGCGGCGCCCAGGTCGAGGCGACCACCTTTTTCTCGTCACCCTTCCTCGCGCAGCCTCGCGGCTGCGCTGCGGAGAGGGCTCCTCGAAAAAGATGGGGCAAAAACCGGACGCTCCTTTCAGTCGCGTCCGGTGAACCGGCGCCGCCGGCGCCGGACGCTTACTCCTCGTCTTCCTGCTGCTGGGCGTCGACCACGGCCGCGGCGCCCAGGTTGACGATGTCCTTCACTTCGTCGCCGCGCTGGAGGACGTGGACGGGCTTGTCCATGCCGACCAGCATCGGGCCGATGGCGTCCGCGCCGCCGAGGCGCTGGAGGAGCTTGTAGCCGATGTTCCCGGCCTCGAGGTTCGGGAACACGAGGACGTTCGCCGGGTCTTCGAGGTCGGCGAAGTCGTAGGTTCCCTGGAGGATGTCCTCGACGACGGCGGTGTCGGCCTGCATCTCGCCGTCGACGGGGAAGTCGACCTCGGAGTCGTCGTGGAGGTCGTCGACGGCCTGGCGGAGCTTCCGCGTGCCCTCGTTCTCGACGCTGCCGAAGTTCGAATAGGAGAGCAGCGCCGCGCGCGGCTCGACGTTGAAGTCCCGCGCGAGGCTCGCGGTGTGTTTCGTGACCTCGGAGAGCACGTCCTCGTCCGGGTCGAGGTTGACCGTCGTGTCCGCGCAGAAGACGACGCTGTTCTTGAACGTCAGCATGTAGACGCCGGCCGCGTAGTCGGCGTCGGGCGCGGTGCCGATGACCTCCAGCGGCGGGCGCAGCGCCGAGGGGTAGTGATGGGTGAGACCGGTCAGCATCGCGTCGGCGTCGCCCCGCTCGACCATCACGCTGGCGAGGTAGTTCGTGTCGGTCTCTATGAGCTCGGAGGCCTCGCTGCGGGTGACTCCCTTCCGCTGGCGGAGCTGATAGAGCCGCTCGGCGTACTCCTCGTAGTCGCCGTTCTCCGGGTCGACGACCTCCGGCTCGAACTCGAGTCCGAGGTCGGCGGCCGTCGCCTCGATCTCCTCGCCGTCGCCGATCAGGACCGGTTCCGCGATGCCCTGCTCCTGGAGCTGGAAGGCCGCGCGGATCATCTTCTCGTTGGCGCCCTCGGCGAGCGCGAGCCGCTTCGGGTCGCTCTGGGCCTTGTTCAGGACGACGCGCATCATCTCCCGGGACTTCCCGAGGCGGGCCTCGAGCCGTTCGACGTACGCGTCGAGGTCGACCTCCGTGCGGGCCGCACCGGACTCCATCGCCGCCTCTGCGACGGCCGGCGCCACCTCGAAGAGGACCCGCGGGTCGACGGGCTTGGGGATGATGTACTCGGGACCGAACTGCAGCGGCTGGTCGCCGTAGGCCTTGACGACCTCGTCGGGCACGTCCTGCCTGGCGAGTTCCGCCAGCGCCTCGGCCGCCGCGCGTTTCATCTCCTCGTTGATGTCCGTCGCGCGCACGTCGAGCGCGCCGCGGAAGATGAAGGGGAACCCGAGGACGTTGTTGACCTGATTGGGGT
>JBDGSU010000099.1:0-12875 GCA_042217395.1 Halosimplex sp. | reverse complement strand
TCGTGGTGGGCCGGGATGAGGCTATCGTCTCGGGTCGCTCGGAACGTCGGTGCCCCCACGTCTCACAACAGTAACGGCAGCCCCAGCAGGACGACGGCGCCGATGCAGACCAGCGTCGCGACGACGAGGCGGTCGAACCGGTCGCCGGCGGGGACCATCTCCCGATGGGTCGGGCTGAACGTCCAGACCATCCGGTAGTAGGTGCCGGCGGTCGCCGCGGCGAACAGTCCGGTCGAGACGGCGACGCCGTGGCCGATCGACAGTCCGAGCGCCGCGAAGTATATCGGACCGAACGAGTAGGCGACGGCGAAGGCCATCCCCGTCACCACCAGGAACGGGACCGGGTCGACCGCCCGGCCCTCCCGGTTCCGGAGCTCCATACCCGTCCCTCGGGCCGAACGAACGTATGCCTTGTCCGGGCGCGTTCAGGGTCGTGGCCGCGGCCGACGCTCGTCCGCCGAACCCACCGCGGACCCGAATCACGACCCACCCCCACAGCTAAGGGGACGGGGGCCGCGCGCTTCGACATGGCGACCGACGGCGCGCCCGCCTCGGACGGCGACATCCGCGTGTTACTCGTGCTGGATCTCCTCCTCTCGCTCGTGTTCAGCGTCGGCGCCGTCTACGCGCTCGATTTCGCCGGCGTCGGCGAGTTCACCTGGGGGAACGTCGCCATCGGGACGCTCTTTCTCGCCGTCGTGACCTACGTCGCCGTCCTGCGGGAGTGAGCGCGACCGAACCGCGACCCGGGTGCCCGATCCCGGCGACCCGTTCGGCCGGCAGATCCCTTACTCGTCTCCGGCCCGTAGCGCGCACGCAATGACATCGGCACTGTTCGTCGTCAGCGAGGAAGGCTACTGGGGAGAGGAGTGCGTAGAGCCGTTGACTACGCTGGAATCGGCCGGCGTCGACGTGACGGTCGCGACGCCGTCGGGCGATCCCCCCGTCGTCGACGAGCGCTCGGTCGACCCCGACGAGGTCGGCGAGGAGACCGCCGAGCGCGTCCGACGGGTCGACGAGAACCACGCGGCGCTCGACGACCCCGACCCGGTCGCCCGCGTCGACGCCGCCGACCACGACGCCGTCGTCTTCCCCGGCGGCCACGGCACCGAGTGGGATATCAACCAGGACAGGCACGCTCGCGCGCTCCTGCGCGAGGCCGTCGCCGGGGGCGACGGGACGGCCCTCGTCGTCTGCCACGCCGTCGGGCTGCTCGCGTTCACCCGCGAGGAAGACGGCGAGTTCCTCGTCGACGGTCGCGACGTGACGGGCTTCCCGAACGAGTGGGAGGCGGGCATCGTCGACGACGACGACCGGATGCCCGACGGCCGGAAGCTCCCCTACTGGGTCGAAGACGAGGTGAAAGCCGCCGGCGGGAGCTGGGACGCCGAACTCGACGCCGACGAGAGCGTCACCGTCGACGGAGATCTGGTCACCGCCCGCGGTCCCGAGTCCTCGAGCGCGGCCGCGCGGACGCTGCTCGACGAACTCGGCGTCGCCGCCGAAGCGAGCGATTGAACGCGGGAACCGGGGGGCATCCGGCCGCGGTTCGGACGAGGATATTTGGTGGGGCCGGCCCCACTCGCGGGTATGGCGATCGAAGACCGCGGCGACGCGAGTCTCATCACGCACGCGCTCGCGACGGACATCCTGACGCAGCTGCGCGACGTCGAGACCGAACAGGTCGAGTTCCGCAAGGGACTGATCAAGCTGGGCCGCGTCTGCGGCTACGAGATCATCGACGGGGCGATGGAGACCGAGTACGTCGCCGTCGAGACGCCACTGACCGAGACGATGGGCCAGCGGGTGAAGGGGCTCGACGACGTCGTCATCGTCAACGTCCTGCGGGCGGCGACGCCGTTCGTCGAGGGGCTGTTGAAGGCGTTCCCGCGCGCTCGCCAGGGCGTCATCTCCGCCAGCCGCGACGAGGCGGCGGGCATGGACGAGGACGGTCGGTTCCCCATCTCCGTCGACTACGTCAAACTGCCCGACATCGAGCCCGACGACACAGTCATCGTCGCCGATCCGATGCTCGCGACGGGGTCGACGATGTGCGCCGTCCTAGAGCGCGTGCTAGAGGGCCAGCCCGACCCCGAACACCTGTTCGTCCTCTCGGCGGTGAGCGCGCCCGAGGGCCTCCTGCAGGTCGGCGAGGCGTTCCCCGGGGTCGACCTCCTCACGGTGGCCATCGACGACGAACTCGACGACGACGGCTACATCGTCCCCGGGCTGGGCGACGCGGGCGACCGGGCGTTCCGGACGACGTGAGCGGGGCCGGACGGAACACGTTTTGTCGCCCGAGGGCGTAGGGTCGCCGGATGCAGCCTGCGGGCATCGAGGAGGCGGTTCGCAACTGGTTGCGTCGCGAGCAGCGCAAGCCCTACCGGAAGTTCGCCGTCGACGGCGGCGAGCGCGACTGGGAGCTCGTCGGGACGCTGCTCTGTCAGTGCCCGTTCCAGGCGGCGTTTCTCTGGCGCTATCCGATCGAGTGGTACCGGACGGAGCTCTCCGAGTCGGAGTTCGAGCGACTGCGTGTCATCGAGGGACCGCCCGACGAGTCCTGGCGGGTGCTCTCACCCGACGGGACCGTCCGGGGGGCCGCAGAGCGAATCCGGGCCGACGGGCTGACCGGCGTCTACGAGGGGATCGACGTCGATTACATCCACCGGCGGGCGCGGGCGTTCGACGACGGGCACGAACCCGAACGGCTGACGCTCTTCCGGTCCCCGGAGGCGGAGACGCCCGCCGTCGCCGACGGGAACCACTACGCGACGGCCAAGACGCTCCACCTGCTCGACGGCGGCTCGTACGTGCCCCAGCCGGCGTATCTCGCGCTGGCGGCGTCCGGGGCGGAGAGAAACCGGACGGCGGGGCCGGACGCGCCGGCCGAGCCCGCCGAGACCGACGCGACGGCGGCGCCGGACGACTCCCGGGACCGCTGAGCGGCGGCCGGTCATACGGATTCGAAACACGCGTGTCCCGGGTCGACCGGGGACTGCGTGCGGTCGATCCCGGACTGTCTCGGGCCGAGTCCGTCTCAGTCCATCGCGACGTAGGTCTGTGTGTCCTCGATGCCGTCGATGTTCTGGATGTGTGTGGCGGCGACGGTCTTCACGTCGGCGGTCTCGGGGACGTCGACGGTGACGATGAAGTCGACGTCGCCGGCGACGATGTACGCCTCGTCGACCCCCTCGACCTCGAGTATCTCGGATTTGAGCCGCTCGGCGTCGCCCGAGTGGGCCTTGACCATGACGTAGGCGCGGACCATCTCAGGCACCTCCCGCGGCCGCGACGGCCTCGCCGACGACGATCTGGCGCACGTCGTCCAGCTTCTCGAAGTCCGCGAGGATGGCGAGCGTGTCCCCGACCTCGAGCGAGACGTCCTCGTCTGGGATGCTGAGCGGGTCGCCCTCCTTGCCGAACGCGAGCAGTTCGGTGTCGGCGGGCAGCTCGAGTTCGCTCAGCGTGTACCCGCGCATCGGCGACTCGCTCGAGACGGTGAGCTCGACGAGCTGGAGGTTCTGCGCGATGTCGGCGACCGCGCGGATGGTCCCGCCCAGCAGGGCGTTCTTGGCGACGATGGCGCCCAGCCGCTCGGGGTAGATGACCTCGTCGACGTCGGAGGCGTACTTGCGGTAGATGTCCTCGCGGTACTCCTCGTCGATCCGGAGGACGGTCCGACAGCCGTGGTGTTTGGCGACCATGCAGGCGACGAAGTTCGTCGAGAGGTCGCCCGTCAGCGCGCCCAGCGCGTCCGCCTCCTCGAGGTCCGCCGACAGGAGGACGCTCTCGTCGCTGGCGTCCCCCTCGATGACCTCGTAGCCCTCGGCCTTCGCGCGGTCGACTTTCGCCGGGTCGCGCTCGACGAGGACCACGTCGTGTCCGCTGTCTTCGAGTGCGCGCGCCGTTCGGAGCCCGACGCGACCGGCACCCACGATAACGAATCGCATGTCAACGCGTACGGCGACGGGCGGAATAAAGGTACCTCCGCGACCGGCGTCCGCCGCCGACGGCCCCGCTCGGCCGATCCTCGACACAGAGTGTCACGGGGGCGCGTTTTCGACCGGTTCGGCGCGTCGGGGGAAGGTTTTTGCACTGTCCGGCGGAAGGTTCGAGTACGATGGTGCGGGCCTTTATCATGGTGAAGACGGCGGCCGGAAAGTCCGAGGAACTCCTGGCGTCGATCCGGGACATCGACGGCGTCGACGAGGCGCACATCGTCGCCGGTCAGTACGACATCATCGTCGAGGCCGTCGCCGAGGAGGTGTACGACCTGATGCACGGCGTCGCGACCCGCCTGCGCGACCTCGACGGGGTCGCCGACACGAAGACCTACATCTGCCTCGATTGACGGGCGCGCCGGCGGTCGGGGCCCTGTCGCCCGTCGAGGGGGGACCGCGGTCGGGGGAGCGCGGCGTCGTGAGTCTCCGATTCCGCCGCCCTCAGTCGCGCGACTCCCGTCCGGTGACCGCTTCGCGCTGGGCGCGGAGCCGCGGCGGCAACTCGGCGAAGGCGTAGTCGAAGACGTCGCCGGGGTCGGGCTCGGGCGTCGCCTCCGCCGCGGCGACCGCCTCGTCCAGTTCCGCCTCGGCGGCCTCGCGCGCCTCGGCGACGAACGCGTCGTCGACGGCGCCCTCCGCCCGGAGGAACTCGGCGTACCGTTCCAGCGGGTCGGCCGTGCGCCACGCGGGCAGGTCGACCTCGCCGCGGTAGCGGTCGGGGTCGTCGCTCGTCGTGTGGGCGCCCTGGCGGTAGGTGAGGCTCTCGACGAGGACCGGCTCTCCCCCCTCGGCCGACGTCCGGGCCTCCCGGACGACCTCGTAGACCGCCAGCGGGTCCATCCCGTCGACCCGGACGCCCTCGAACCCGTAGGCGCGGGCCTTCCCCGCGATGGTCTCGCTGCGGGTCTGGCGGTCGGCGGGCATGCTGATCGCCCAGCCGTTGTTCTCGCAGAAGAAGACGACCGGCGCTCCGAACACGCCCGCGACGTTCAGCGCCTCGTGGAAGTCGCCCTCGCTCGTGGCGCCGTCGCCGAGGTAGGCGCAGGCGACGCGGTCGTCGCCGCGGTGGTCGGCGGCCATCGCCGCGCCGACGGCGTGGGGGAGCTGGGTCGCGATGGGCGTCGCCTGCGTGAACGTCACCGGCGCCCGCCCCGACTCGGTGTCGGGGTCGTCGACGGGCTCGTACTCCGAGCGACCCCGGCGAAAGCGGAGGATATCGGCGGGCGAGCGGCCGCGGGCGAGCTGCATCGCGTTCGACCGGTAGGTCGGGAAGAGCCAGTCCGCGTCGGCCAGCGCGTGAGCGGCGCCGACCTGCGACCCCTCCTGGCCCTCGAAGGGCGGGTAACCGCTCATCCACCCTCTGCGCTGGAGGGCGACCGCCCGCTCGTCGAAGACACGCGCGCGAACGACGTCGCGGAGGAGTCGGCGGGCCAGCTCCGGGCCGACGCTCGTCGCCGCCAGCGACCGCTCGCCGATGACGCGGTGCATAGGCGCACGTCGGTCGCCCGAGCCATAGCGGTTGCGCCGTCGAGGGTCGCCGTCGGCGCCGAGACCGGTTCGGACGCCGCGGTCGAACGGGCGGCCTCGGAGTCGCAGTCGACAACGCAAAGAGCGGGCTCTCCCTAGGGCCGGTATGGTCAGCGCCCTCGACGCGCTCGAGCTGGTGTTCCTGCTGTTCGTCCACAGCGCCGTCGCTGCCCTGATGACACGCTTTTTCCGCGTTCGCCTGACGACCCGGTGGGGCGGGTTCCTCTACGCGACGCTGCTCGTCCCGTTCGCGCTGTTGCTCTCGACGCTGTTTCTCAGCGGGATCCTCTCGCTGGGCCCCGACCTGGGCTCGCCCGGCGTGGTCGTCGCGCTCGTCATCGTCTTCCCGACGGTCACCGGGATCACCTTCGACTACTTCTGGATGCCCTCGCCCGACGAGGTCGACCTCCCCGAGCGCTGGCAGGACGACCGACCGAACCGCTACGAGAACCGCTAGAACACGTCTACCCCTCGATCAGGTCGACCACGGCCGACTCCACGTCCGCCAGTACCGCCTCGTGCTCGCGCGTCGCGTCGACGCGCACGAACCGCCCGGGGTCGTCGTCGATCAGCCGCTCGTAGTTCTCCGCGACCGACTCGAGGAACGCGACCTGCTCCATCTTGTTGGTCGCGCCGGCGCGCCGGGCGCCCGTCTCGGGGTCGACGTCGAGGTAGACCGTGGCGTCGGGGACTCGAGTGAACGGCGCGTGGATCCGCCGGACGTACTCGAGGGGGTCGGCGGTATCGAGATGCGGCGTAGCGGCCAGCGTCGCCCCCTGGTAGGCGTACCGGGAGTCGGAGTAGCGGTCGGAGACGACGAGGCGGTCCTCGGCGAGGGCCGGGCGGACCACGCGCGAGAGGTGGTCGGCGTGGTCGGCCGTGTAGAGGAACAGCTCGGCGACCGAGTCGGCGTCGGGGTCGCCGATCGAGCGATCCACCGCCTCGCCGTACCACGATTCGGTCGGTTCGCGCGTGAAGACCGCGTCGTCGGGGACGGCGTCGCTCTCGGCCAGGTGCGCGGCCGCGGAGGACTTCCCGCTCCCGTCCAGCCCTTCCAGCGTGACGAGCATACGCCCGTGTCTCGGTGGCCGAACCTAAACGACTCGGTTCCAGCGGTTCGTACGGAGCGTTGCGGGGATAGGAGGACCCGAAAGACGCGGCTCGGACGATCGGCGATCCGGAGCGGCCGGCGAGCGACCGGCGTTTTCACAGCGAGAGAACGATCACAATTCGTTATAATATGGTAACAGCTATCGTGTCGTATGGAGGGGAGTGCGATGACGTTGATCGAACGCGTCGTATCGGCAGTCACGGCGGAGACGGACGAGGGTCCTACGTCGGTTCCACCGCTGTACGAGAGCATCGATCCCGAGGCGCTGGAGACGGCCTGCGAGCTGTTCGACAGCGGGGCGATCACCTTCGAGTACGCCGACCACGAGGTGACCGTCCGCGCCGACCGGACGGTCGAAGCGACGCCGGTCGGCGGCGGTCACCGACGAACGGGGGCCGCCGCCGACGACTAGCCCGGTCTCGGAGGTGGACTGGAGCAGCCCGCGCCGAAATAGTGAAACCGTACCGGATCCACTACCGGGCACATGGACCGGCGGTTCTCACGACGGTCGTTTCTGGGGGCGCTCGGCGCCGGCGCCGCGGCGGGACTCGCGGGCTGCAAGACGGCGCTCCCGCGGACCAGCGGCGAGTGGGTCCCGACCGAGAGCGGCCCGCTCGCGGAGTTCGCGACCACGCAGTTCCGCGGTGGGCTCCGGCGTCGGGGCGTCTACCCGGACGCCGAGATCCCGACCGACCCCGAAGTCGCGTGGACGATCCGGGAGGTGAACACGGGCGAACACACCGCGGCGAAGGCCAGCCCCGTCGAGGTCCCCGGCGGCGATGTCGTCGTCCCCGGCGACAACGGCGAGATACGGCGCGTGACGCCCGCCGGCGAGGCGGTCTGGCGCTCGTCGGTCGAGCCGACGACGCGGGGGATCCACGGCACGCCCGCGGTCGCCAACGGCGTCGTCTACATCGGCGCCTACGACGGCGCGCTGTACGCGTTCGACCTCGAGACCGGGGAGCGCTACTGGCGGACGAAACTCGGCGACGCCATCGGGTCGAGCCCCGGCTACCACGACGGGACGGTGTACGTCGCCGTCGAGTACTACGATCCGAGCGGCGCGATGTTCGCCGTCGACGCCGTCACCGGCGAGGTCGTCTGGGACGACCAGCGGATCACGAACCACCCGCACTCGACCTGCGCCGTCGACCGCGAGGCGGGCCGCCTGGTCGTCGGGAGCAACGACGGCTACCTCTACGCCTGGAGCTACCCCGAACTGGAGTTCCAGTGGCGGTTCCCGACGGGCAGGCCGATCAAGGGGCCGATCGCCACCCACGACGGGAGCGCCGTCTTCGGGTCGTGGGACCACCACGTCTATCGCGTCGCGCTCGAGGACGGGGGCGAGGAGTGGTCCTTCGAGTGCGACGACATGGTGATGTCCGGCCCGTCGATCGAGACCGCGACCGACACCGTCTACGTCGGGAGCCACGACTCGCACCTCTACGCGCTCGAGTTCGCCGACGGGAGCGAGCGGTGGGCCTTCGACACGGGCGGGTCGATCATCGGCTGTCCGACGGTCACCCGCGAGCACGTCCTCGTGGGCTCGTACGACCACAACTGCTACGCCGTCGAGAAGGACACCGGTGAGCGGGTGTGGGCGGTCGAGGGGGTCGGCGTCGTCTCCAGCGCGCCGCTGGTCACCGGCGACGCCGTCTACTTCACCGACCGCGCCTCCCACGCGTATCTGGCCGACGACGGGTCCGGCGGCGCCGAGTCCGACGGGAAGACGGGCGGGCTCTACAGGGTCGTCTCGGCCGAGTAGCTCGCCGGCTGCGTCGGCGGTCCGTCGATCGGGCGTCCGGCCCTCGGGTCAGGGTCGCGACCGGAAGAGCGCGAGGTGGCGGAGGATCGCGCGGTCCTCGAGGCCGCCGGCGAGCGCGCCGGAGAGGACGCCGACGGTGGCGATGAACCCGGCGATGCGGACGATGTCGACGACGGTGACGACGGGGTCTTCGAGGCTCGGCCAGTTCGTCATGAGGTTCGGCGGGAAGACGACGGACTCGATGACGAGCATGATCCCGCCGACGAGCGCGAACAGGCCGACCATACCCAGCGCGACGACGGCGAAGATGGCGACGTTCAGGAGGGCGACGTGCTCGGTGACGACCGCCCGCCGCTCCCGCGGCACGTTGAGGTTCAGCGAGAACACGAGGTAGACGGCCGCCGCGACGACGCTCACGACGGCGAACAGCGCCGCCGTCCAGTTGTCGAGGTTCAGTCCGACGTCCCACGTCTCGGCGCTGAACACGAGGATGAGCGCCGGCGCCACGGCCGCGGTCGAGAGCTTCGGGAGCGAGAGCGGCAACAGCGGCGCCCGGCTCGTCGCCAGCGCTCCGAGCACCGCCCGCGGGTTCCGCGCCACGCTCGCGAAATGGAACTCGACGAGCCGGGGGACGCTCCGCGACTCGACCGCCTCCTCCGGGATGCGCGTCGCGACGCGCTCGAGGTGGCGGTCGACGTCGGCCTCGAACGCCGGCACGGCGCGGCGCTCGGGGTCGAACTCGTAGGGCGCCATCGCGCCGCCGGCCGCGTCGTGGCGCGCGCCGAGCACGTGTCCGACCTGGTGGAGAAATGCCGTCGCGCCGTTGTACCTGACCGCCGGCGAGTCGAGCGGGCGCTCGGGTCGGCCGCGGTCGGCCACGCGCAGCCGGTGGGTCGAGACCACGGCGACGCGGCTCAGCGGCGAGGCGAGCCCGGCGACGCGGCGCCGTCCCTCGCCCAGGAGGGGCGCGTCGGTGACGACGACGAGCAGGTCGTAGGGTCCCTCGACCATCCGCAGCGCCGCCTCGTCGAGGAACTCCGAGGGACGGCGCGCCTCGCCGTCCGGGAGCGGTTCGGGCTCCTCGGCGTAGAAGCGCCAGGTCGCGTCCGTCGCCGCCGCCAGCTCGTCGGCGGCGTCCTCGGCGAGTCGCGTCGCGAACCGCGACAGCCGGTCGTCCCCGATCCGCCCGCTCGTCGCCGCGAGCAGCCCCACGTCGACGGTCAGGTCGGCGTCGCCGCCGCGGGTGACGACCGGCGCCGTTCCCGCCCCCGTCTCCGCGTTCGCCCCCGTCTCCGCGTTCGCCCCCGTCTCCGCGTTCGCCCCCGTCTCCGCCTTTGCCCCCGCCTCCGAGGAGTGCTCTCCCATACGCCCGGTTGGGGCGCCGGCCGGAAAAACCCGCTCTCCGCCCGGCCGATCGCCGGACCGCTCGCCGTTCGACCGCTGCCCCGTGCGCCTGCGCGCCGTCCGCCCGTTCGGCCCTGACCGGCCGGTCCACGGTCGAGGGCCGTGGTCCGCTCCGCCGCCGCGCTCGCAGGTCAGGGGTCGAGGTCGGCGAGGTACGCGCGGACGTACTCGTGAAGTCCGTCCTCGTCGCCGGTCACGAACCGGTAGTCGTCGTGTTGCTCGTCGAGTTCGATCCCGGCGTCGGGGTCGGTCTGCCGGACGCGATAGACGATATTGACCGTGTGTCGGGAGTCGACGCCGTCGATCCGCGACCGGTCCCAGAAGTGCTCGTAGACGCCGAGGCGACCCTCGAGAGCCACGTCGACGCCCAGTTCCTCGCGGGCGACCCGGCGGGCGGCGTCGTCGAGCCGCTCGCCCTTGTAGAGGCGGCCGCCGGGCCAGAACCACTCGCCCTTTGCCGGCTCGTTCGTCCGTCGGGCGACGAGCACGCCCTCGTCGGCCTCGCGCTCCAGTACGACCTCGACGCAGACCTGCGGGACCCGCTCGAGCACGGTCGCGAACTCCGCTTCGGGGATGAACTCGTCGTGGACGTCCATACCGTCGCGTCGCAGCGCCGTCGCTTCGGGATTTCGGAACGCGACCGCGGGGCCCCATCGCCGCTCCGCGGTCGACACCGCTAACTCGCTCGCGCCGCCCTCTCCGGTATGTCCGACGAGCTGGCCTGGGAGACCCTGGACAGTCGCACCTCCTACACCTGCGAGGGGTTCGATATCGTCACCGACACCGTCCGCTTCCCGAACGGGGAGGAGGCCGAGTTCGACTACCTCGCGGAGGGCGAGAGCGTCGTCGTCCTGCCGTTCACCGCCGACGGCGAGGTGGTCGTCATCGAGGAGTGGCGCCAGGCCGTCGGCCGGGTGAACCGGGCGCTCCCGGCGGGGAGCATCGAGGCCGACGACGCCGACCCCGAGGACTGCGTCGCCCGCGAACTCGAGGAGGAGACCGGGTATCTCCCCGGTGAGGTCGACCACCTCACGACCGTCGAACCGGCCAACGGCTTTTCCGACGCGGTCTTCCACTACTTCGTCGCTCGTGACTGCGAGCCCGCGGGCGAGCAGGATCTCGACTACAACGAGGACATCCGGTGCGAGACGACGACGTTCGACGCGCTCGTGGATGCTGCCCGCGAGGACGAACTGCGCGACGGCCGGTCGATGCTGGGGGTGCTGTACTTCGAGGTGTTCGGCGAGGAGTAGTCTGTGAACGTTTACTTCGCCGGTGGTCGAAGACGACGACCGAGCGATGGACTTCGACGACATCGGTCTTCCCGAGATCCGTGACCGTGCCGACGAATACTATCGTGACCACACGTGGGACGACATCGAATCGCTTCCGGAGCGCGACCGAGACTACCTCGCGTTCAAGGCCGAGGCGTGGGCGCGCAAAGCAGTCGCCGAGGACGAGATCCCGGAGCGGCTGGACTACCTCCAAGACATCTCGCGACACGAGGACTGGCGGGTCCGGGAAGCCGTCGCGATGGCACTGAAGTACGTGAACGAGCACGCGTTCGAACGGGCGGAAGGGACCTGGCACGAGTGGGTGACACACGACGACAACTGCGTCCGACGGGCGTGCGAGGTCGGGTTGATGAGCGTCCCACCAGAGCAAGTCCGGCCGGCCCTCGAACTCCTCGATCACCTGGTGCCGACTCGGACGACTACGTCCAGAAGAGCTGCGGGGGATTCGCGGTGAGCGTCGTCGCCTCGAAGGACCGCGCGGTCGGCAGCGAGTTCCTCGATCGGTGGAGCCGCTCGGACGACGTGCGCACCAGGTGGAACGCCGCGAGGGCCGTCGGGGGCGCGTACGGCGGGAGCGACCACGCCCTCGAACTGGCGTATCGCCTCTCAGGAGACAGCGAGTACAAGGTCCGACGCGCGACTGCAGCCGCCTTGCGAGAGTGCTTCGACAAGGATCCCTCCGTCCGAGAACGAGTTGAGCAGTGGGACGACCGCGAGGAGTTCGTTGCGAGGTTATGACCTGCACGCCCGCGTGCTCTCGGGAAGCGCCTCTGCGGCTCCCGTCAGCGTCGATCGGCGAGTGGTGTCGTTGTTCCCTCGTTCGATCACGGTCGTCACCCCCTCAGGCTGAGGTCGATGGCCACCGTCGAAATCATGCTTGTCGACAACGAGCGCTGACGAGACACTTGCTCTTCTGCCAGTGTTCCGGAGGGGCGTCCGCCGCGACGAAAACGGCGATGGATGGTCTGGTAGAAACATTAACTTAGTTTCGGACGCTACCGCGGAGTATGGCGACGGCAGTCAAAATGGACGAGGAGGGGAAGTCGCTACTGGAGGAGCTACAGGCGGAGATCAAACTACGGACCGGGAGGAAAGTCACCCAACAGGAGATTATGACCAGTCTATTGAGAGATGCCCACGAATCGAAGTCCGAAGTCGTCGATTCGTTCCGAGAATCGACCGTCCCGCTCTCGGAAGACGAACGCGAGGCGTTCCACAGCGGGATGTTTGCTTCCGGCGTCGAAACGGACGAAGACGATATCGACGACATCCTGTACGGATGAGCGTCCTGATCGACAGCGGTGTCTTCTACGCTCACGCCGACATCGACGCGAATCGTCACGACGCCGCAGTGCGGGCATTCGATGCAGTCATCGACGGTGACGAGGGGCAACCGTACGTAAGCGACTATCTCTACGACGAGGCTGTGACGCTGACGCTCAGTCGCACGGGCTCGTTCGAGCAGGCAAAACGAGTCGGGCGGCGGATGCGAGGTGCTACCGGGTACCCGGATCTCGTCACACTCGAACACGTCGACCGCTCTGTGTTCCGAGAAGCAGTCGGCACGTTCGAACGGTTCGACGATCAGGGCCTCAGCTTCACCGATGCGACGACGATCGCCCTGCTGGAAAAGCGCGGTATCGACTCGGTTCTGAGCTTCGACGACGACTTCGACGGCATCGTCGACCGGATCGACCCCGCCGATCTCGGATAGCCACCGAACACAACCCTTAGGCCCGCCCGCGGGAAAGCGCGGGCAATGACCGACGTCT
>JBDGSU010000055.1:0-12935 GCA_042217395.1 Halosimplex sp. | reverse complement strand
TCTTGCCCGGCGCCGCGAAGTTCTCCTTGTGGACGTTGTGACAGATGCCGTTGCCCGGCCGCGAGAAATGTGCGCCGAACTTGCCGGCCGCCGACCGGAGGAAGCGGTGGTCGTCCGTGTTCTTGAAGTCGAACTGGTAGGTCTGGTGGTCGCAGTACTGGGCGGCGACCTCGGTCTGCACGTCGTCGAGTTCGAGCGCTTCGAACTGCAACCAGACGAGCGTCCCGGTCGTGTCCTGCGTGAGCACCTGGTCGATCTCGATCCCGATCTCCTCACCGGGCTCGAGTTCGCCCTCGACGAGGTGCTCGTCGAGTATCTTTTCCGTGAGTGTCTGTCCCATAACGTCTCACAATGGCACACGCGCAGATATAAAACCCGCGAGTTACCGCGAGTGTTGTCAGATCACACCCCGCTCCCGTCTTGCGATTTCGATGTTCGTCGTTCCCCGTCACGACTAGCGTCGCCGTCGAGCGTTCGGCTTCGCTGAACGGCTTCGGATCGCTGGTCGGTCAGTCGTCGGTCGCGTCGCCGCTCGCGGCGGCCGCCCCGGGACCGTCCACCGCGGCGGGTGCCGGTTCGTTCCTCCCGAACCAGTCGACACCCGGAATCTCCGGAGGGGTCTCCGCGGCGGACGCCGTGCCCCCGTCGGGGAGGTCCGGGACCCAGAGCGCGACGGTCGTGCCGTCGTCGGTGTCGAAGCCGACGGCGCCGTCGATCCGCGTGACGCCCCAGCGGATCGCCCACAGACCGACGCCGCTGCCGTGCGAGAGCGGCGTCTCGGTGCCCGCCCGAAGCACGTCGAGTTCCTCCTCGGGGATGCCCGGCCCGTCGTCTTCGACCGAGAGGAGACAGCCCCTCTCGTGGCGCTCGACCGTGATCGACACGCGGTCCGCGGCGCCGTCGTCGGGTTCCCCGTTCTTCGCGGACTCGGTCCCCGAGCCGTGTTTGAACGCGTTGTCCACGGCGTTTCCCAGTGCGAGCGAGAGCGTTCGCGGGTCGGTTCTGACCGTGCAGTCCCCCGAACACGTCAGACTCGTCTCGACGCCCGCCGGGGCGTCGCCGACGCAGTCCTCGGCCACCCGGTCGACCTCGACCGCGGTCGGGTCGATCGGTCGCGTCACGGTCTCCTCGACGTCGCGGATCGATTCGGCCAGGTCCAGAATCTCCCGACCGCCGCGCGTGACGGTCTCGGCGAGTTCGCGGTCCTCCTCGTCGACGCGCTCGGCGAGCACGTCGGCCGGGCCGACGACTGCGTTCATCGCGTTGCGGATGTTGTGCCGGAAGACGCGGTTGAGCACCTCGAGGCGCTGCTTCCGGCGGCGGTCGTCGGTCACGTCCCGGACGACGAACGCTCGCCCGGTCGGTCGCGCGCGTCTCGGACCGCGGAGACCGACACGGAGAACACGCGGGAGCCGCGGCGGACGTCGGCGGTTCGGGGTTCGCGGCCGAGGGCGGCCAGCGACGGCGAGATCCCGACGATGGGTGACCCGAGAGCGTCGCGCTCTCGGCAGTCGAACAGCTCGCAGGCGCGGTCGTTGATGGCCACCACGTCGCCGCCTGCACCGGCGACGACCACCCCTTCGCCGAGGTCGTCGAACGCCTCCGAGACGCCGATCCGGCGCGAGGCCGGGGAGAGATCCAGCAGCCGGTGGGCGAAGAGGCTGTAGCCGTACCCCACGCCGAGCACGGAGAAGCCGAGCGCGATCCCCGGGAGTTCACGCGGCAGGAGGTCCGCGACCGCCGGGCCGAGGAGGGCGACGGGCGCGAGCGATCCGGCCAGGAGCCCGATCGCCTGCCCGGAGTAGAGCCGGTCGTGGTCCCAGAGCAGACGGGCGACGAACCACAGGCCGGCGACCAGCAGCGCGACGGCGTAGGCGAGGTTGAGCCAGGCCACGGGACCGGGCGTGCCCTCGAGGACCACGCCCGGACCGGGCTCGACGTCGCGCAGATTCGCGAAGTAGAGGTCGCTCACGGGCGCGGCGAGGATCGACAGGGACGCCACGACCGGCACGGCCCAGATCGCGGCCAGACCGCGCCGCGAGAGCAGGTGACCGCGACCGGTGTACTCGACGACGAAGCTGAACCACAGGACCGGGACGGTGACGGCCGCGACCGTCCCGAGCATCGATACCAGGACCTGTCCGGTCAACGAACGGACCACCGCGTCAGCGATGGCGACGGCGGTCCACAGGGTCGTCACTCCCATCGTCGCGGCGAACCAGTCGGCGCCGACGACGCACCGGTTGCGCCACCCGGCGACGGTCAACCCCCCGGTCAGCGCGCACGCCACCGCGAGCACGCCAACCACCCACAGCGGGACAGCCATACAAGTCAACTCGATTCCACGTTCTTCAAAGGTAGCATCTGGCGGCACTCGACGGTCAGATTCGCGGCGGCCGCGATCCCGCCCGGAGACCGGAGCGAAACGGCTATGCCCGCGAGGGGTCCACCGCCGGTATGTTCAGGAGCGGGCGGTTCGTCGCGGACGCGCTGGGCGACGTGGACGGGGACCAGGTCCAACCCAACGGGGTCGATCTGCGACTGGGCGCCGTCTACGAGCAGGTCGAACCCGGCCGGGTCGGCACTGACGGGAAGACGGTCGGCGAGCGGCGCGAAGTCGAGCCCGACGCGAGCGGCGAGAACGGCGAGAGCGATACGGGCGGGAACGGATCGGCCGTCTACGCGCTCGATCCCGGCGGCTACGTCGTCGAGTACGCCGACGCGGTCCGGATCCCGGAGGGACACGTCGGCTTCCTCTACCCGCGGTCGTCGCTGCTTCGCAACTCCTGCATGCTCGACACCGCGGTCTGGGACGCCGGCTACGAGGGCCGCGGCGAGGGACTGCTCGAGGTGTACCACCCCGTCGAACTCGAACGCGACGCCAGGATCGCGCAACTCGTCCTCGCCGAGGCGAACCACGCCGATACCTACGACGGATCGTATCAGGGCGAAGGGCTGAAGTGAGGGGGCAGTCGCGGCTACGCTTAAACACCCCTGCTGGACCAAGCCGTAAGATTAATCGAATCTACGGTGAAATACACGGACGGTGTTGGGGGGAGCCCGACCGGACAGTGCCTCTGACATCCAACTCCCGGACGAGGCCTCCAACACCGGTCATCGGGAGTTCTCCCGATTTCTGTTCCGCACGGCGAGGCGCGGCTCCGCGCGACCGAGCCGTCGCTGAAAAAGCCCGACCGGCCGACCGGGCGCTGGCGGCCGAGTCGACCGACGGTGGCGGGCAGTTCTTTCAGCGTCTGAAACCGCGGTCGTAGTTTGATATAGCGGTAGAGCGACGTGGGGAGTATGCCAGCCAGCGAGGATCTGTACGTCTTCGCCCCCGGGGAGGGTGACGACGAGGCCGAGGGGTGGGTGAGTCCGCGGCCGATCGACGACGCCGTCGAAGCGGCGGTCGTCGACGCGACCGACCTCGTCGCCGAGGACGTCGAGGGGACCGGCGAATACGTCGACCTCGAGGAGGTCGGAGCGCTCCTCGATACCGGCGACGACGGGGAGTCGCTGACGTTCGACGTCGAGGGTCACGACGTCACCGTCGACGGAGGCGGTCACGTCTCGGTCGAGGCCGACGAGTAGCACCCGGAACTCGCCGGTCCGTAGACGGGACAGACCTATCCGTCGCCGGCGAGACCGGTCCGTATGACGCGACTGGCGCTCATCGCCCACGACGACGAGAAGCCGGAGATGATCGACCTCGCGCGGAGCTACGAGTCGCTCCTCTCGGAGTTCTCGCTGGTCGGGACGGGAACGACCGGCAAGCGCGTGGCCGAGGAGACCGGACTGACCGTCGAACGCAAGGAGTCGGGACCGATCGGCGGCGACGCGCAGATCGCCGCCGAGGTGGCCGAGGACCGCCTCGACGGAGTCGTCTTCCTGCGCGACCCGCTGACCGCACAGCCTCACGAACCGGACATCTCCGCGCTGTTGCGGATCTGCGACGTCCACGACGTCCCGCTGGCGACGACGCGCACCAGCGCCGAGTACGTCCTCGACGGGCTCGCGGTCGACGCCGACCCGGACGACTGATACGGATTCGGAGCGATTCGTTCCGGGATCGACCGCACGCAGTCGTGGGATCGACTCGGGACACGCGTGCTCCGAATCCGGATGACCCGCCTCGAGCGGACGTTGACGGGGCGAAAACGCGGACGGACCGTCCGACCTCGCGGCGGACCGGTCGGGAAGCGAGGCCGGACGGCGCGGGCGCGGGTCGGGCGGGGCGGATGGAGGGCCGGGGCGGATGGAGGGCCGAAGCGGGTGGGGAGGGGCTCGGAAGGCACTCCCCGCTACGGACCCCCCTCATAAACCCCTTGGCGAGACTCAAAGAGCGATTGAACCCTTTCGAGTCCGTCGGTCCGGCCGAGCGCGGCGGAGCGCCCGGGGACAAAGCCTAACCGCCGGCCGCGCCTCGGTTCGTGTATGAGCGATTCGTCGCTGCGCGCGCCCGCCGAGACAGCGGTCAGACAGTGCATGAACCTCGGGGCCGACGAGTCCTGCGCGGTGATCACCGACGACGAGCGCCAGGCCATCGGGGAGGCGCTGTACGCCGTCGCGGCGGAGATCACCGACGACGCCGTCGTCGTCCGCTACCCGCCGGGGAACCAGCACGGCGAGGAACCGCCCGAACCCGTCGCGGCAGCGATGGCCGGCGCCGACGTGGTGCTCGCGCCCACCACGAAGAGCCTGAGCCACACCGCCGCCCGCACCGACGCCAACGCGGCCGGTGCCCGCGTCGCCACGCTCCCGGGGATCACCGACGGCGTCTTCCTGATGGGCCTGGACGCCGATTACGACTCCATCGCCGCCGAGTCCGAGCGACTGCTCGAACAGGTCGCCGGCGCCGCGGAGATCCGCGTGACGACCGAACTGGGCACCGACATCACGTTCGAGCCCGGCGACCGCGAGTGGCGGCTCGACACCGGCATCGTCCACGAACCCGGGCAGATGTCGAACCTCCCCGCGGGCGAGATCTTCGTCAGCCCGGAGGACGCCAACGGTCGGTTCGTCGTCGACGGGACGATGATGCCCCACGGGAAGTTAGAGGAGGGACAGACCCTCGAGTTCGAGGTCGAAGACGGCTACGTGACCGAGATCTCCGACGACGCCGTCCGCGCGGACGTGGAGGAAGCGGCCGCGGAGGTGGGGCGGGACGCCTACAACCTCGCCGAACTCGGGATCGGCTCGAACCTCGCCGTCGAGGAGCTGGTCGGGTCGGTCCTGCTCGACGAGAAGGCCGCCGGCACGGTCCACATCGCGATCGGCGACGACCACGGTATCGGCGGGGATACCTCCGCGCCGATCCACCTCGACGGGATCATCACCGATCCCACCGTCTACGCGGACGGGGACCCGATCGAGCTACCGAACGCGGCGTAGGTCAGGCGCTCTCCGCCGGCTGCTCGGTGGTCCCTTCCTCGCCGGGGAGCAGCCACTCGGGGCGGGCGAACAGCGCGGCGGCGACGACGAACCACGGGACGACGCCGATCAGCCCGACGGGCGTCGGGCCGAACACCTGGTTCGGGACGGCTGTGGCGAAGAGGGTCGCGAGGCCGGCGCTGCCGTTTATCATCGCGTGGCCGACCACCGCGGGGAAGACGCTCCCGCTGCGGAGGGTGATCCAGCCGAGGAAGACGCCGAGACCGACCGTGGCGACGGCCATCGCTCCCATCCCGAGCCAGGGCGCGCCGACGTAGTCGAGCCCGTAGTTGTACCCCATGGCGATGACCGGCCAGTGCCAGACGCCCCAGACGACGCCGTGGGCGACCAGCGCGCGGCGCCAGCCCAGCGGCGCCAGTTTCGGCAGGAGGTACGCCCGCCAGCCGAACTCCTCGCCGAAGGTGGCGAGGCTGTTCAACAGCGGCGCGAGGACGACCGCCTGCACGACCTGGAGGATCAGAAACGCCGCCGGCGAGAGGGGGATCGACTGGCCCGTCTCGGCCTCGACGGTCGCCAGCAGATCCGCGACCGCGTCGAGGCCGCCGAACCGGCCGGGGAACAGCAGGAAGTAGAGCCCGGCGCCGGCGAATATCAACAGGACGGGGCCGAGCCAGCCGAGCAGCCACGGGAGCGGACGCGTCCGCACGCGCAGGAGCATCGCTTTCCGGTCGAACCCCTCGCCGGTGAGCCACCGCGCGGCGACGTGACCGATCGCCGGCCCCCACATGTACGGCCCCGCGAGGAGGAGCAACCAGAGGGGGATCCCGAGCGCGAGCGTCGGACCGGCGCCGATGCCGCCCAGCCAGTAGATGACGCCCGCGGTCGCCCACGAGACCGTAAAGGCCACCGCGAGGAAGACCGCGATGCGCCGTCGCTCGAGTTCTCCCGTCCCGTCGCGCGACCCGAAGGCCGCGCCGTTCGCTCGTCCGGCGTCGGTTGCCATCACCCGTCCGTTCGGCGCGCCTCCACCTGAAGATTGGCCTCCGACCCGGGCCCGGATCCGCCTCCGGCCTCGGATCGGTCCCCACGGGCACGGTGCGGCGATCAGTTCCGTGTCGAGCGTGTCCGCGGACCGAGGCCGCGACCGGCGGACCGCGCCGCGATCCGGCGCGCAGGCAGTCGCGCCGCCGGACTCAGCGGACTTTTACGCGCTCGCGGGCAACGTGGGGGTATGACCGAGACCGCGGAACGGGTCGCCGTGGCCTGCCCCTCGTGTTCGCCCTCGCTGGAGACGGTCCACGAGGTGCTCGCGACGGGCGGCGGCCACGCCACGATCCGCTGTACGGAGTGTGGCCACACGCACAAACGACAGCTCGAGTCGACCACCGAGTACGAGCGCGACGTCGTCGTCTCCCAGGACGGGGAGTCGTTCACCGCCACCGCCGACGTGCCCGAGGGCGAACTCCTCGCCGTCGGCGAGGAGTTCCTGCTGGAGACCGACGAGGCGATCATGACCGTCCGGATCACCAGCCTCGAACTCGACGGGGAGGCACGCGTCGAGGAGACCACCGCCGAGGAGGTCCGCACCATCTGGACCCGCGCGGTCGGTAACGTCAGCGTCAACCTGACGCTCCATCCGAGCGACGGGACCCACGACGAGACGGAGTCGGTGACCGTCCAGGTGCCAGGCGACTACGAGTTCGAGGTCGGCGAGACCGACGACCTGGGCGGGGAGGAGTTCACCGTCGAGGGGATCCACCTCCGCGACGACGCCGTCGGCTACGACCACGACAAGCTCGATTACGAGGGAGACAGGGCGCTGGCGAAGGACATCAACCGGTTGTACGGGCGCGACGAGTCCTCGACGGCCTGGTCCGCGTGGTAGCGTGGACTACTCCGCCGCTCGCGAGCGGTTAGTCGACCGCCTCCGCGACCGGGGCCGCGTCGACGACGAACGCGTCCTCTCGGCGATGGCCGCAGTCCCGCGCCACGAGTTCGTTCACGAGCCCCAGCGCGAGGAGGCCTATCGGGACTCACCGCTCCCCATCGGCGAGGGTCAGACGATAAGCGCCCCGCACATGGTCGCGATCATGGCCGACCTGCTCGATCTCCGCCCCGGTGACGACGTGCTCGAGGTCGGCACCGGCTGTGGCTACCACGCCGCCGTCACCGCCGAACTGGTCGGCGGGGACCACGTCTACTCCGTCGAGTACCGCGATTCGCTGGCCGCCGAGGCCCGCGACCGACTGGCTCGGCTCGGCTACGGTGAGGTGTCGGTTCGGGCCGGCGACGGGAAACAGGGGTGGCCCGACCACGCCCCCTACGACCGGGCGTACCTGACCTGCGCCGCCCCGTCGCTGCCCGACGCGGTGGTCGAGCAGGTCCGGCCCGGCGGATACGTGCTGGCGCCCGTCGGTCGCGACCGCCAGACGCTCGTCCGCGCCCGCAGACGGGCGGACGGGTCGCTCGACCGTGAGGAACACGGCGGCGTGCGATTCGTCGAGTTGCAGTAGGCTGTGGCGGTGCGGTAGGCGGTGCGGTGGCGGTGCGGTGCGGAGCGGTAGGCGGTGCGGTGCGGAGCGGTAGGCGGTGCGATGGCGGAGCTGTAGCATCCGGCGAGGCGCGGAGCGCCGAGTCGGTTCACCGGACGCGACCGCAGGGAGCGTCCGGCCTTTTTTGTCCGAGCTTTTTTGCGGCGGGGTGCCCGCAGCGCCCTTCGGGCGCGAGGACACCCCGCCGCGAAAAAAGGTCGTTTCGCGTGATTCATTACCGTCCGGGGCGGAACGAGACCCATGGACACCGCGGTACTGCGCGACGACATGGTGGACAGCCTGGAACACGAGAGCAAGGGCTGTCTGCGGAGCGAGGTCCTCTCGGTCGCGATGCGCGAGGTGCCGCGCGAGTCGTTCGTCGCCGAGGACCGCGGCGCCTACGCGGACCGGCCGTTCGAACACCTCGGGACGCGCGTGCTCGCGCCGAGCACGGTCGCACGGCTGCTCGAAGCGCTGGACGTCCGCGAGGGGGACGACGTGCTGGTGGTCGGCGCGGGCGTCGGTTACACGGCGGCGGTCGTCGCCGAACTGGCGGGCGCGGAGCGCGTCCACGCCGTCGACATCGCCCGGCGGCTGGTCGTCGAGGCGCGCGGGAACCTCGCCGACGCGGGCTACGGGGGCGTGCTCGTCGACCGCCGCGACGGCGCCGACGGGCTCCCGGAGTACGCGCCCTACGACCGGATTCTGCTGGAGGCGGCGGCGATCAGTCCGCCCGCGGCGCTGGTCGACCAGCTGGCCGACGGCGGTCGGCTGGTCATGCCGCTGGGCGCGGGGGACCAGAGCCTCGCCGTCGTCGAGGACGGCGAGGTGGTCGAGCGCCTCGGCGGCGTCGCGTTCCAGCCGATGCTGGTCGAGGGCGAACAGGCCGATACGGTCGAGCGGAATCGAACTCGGCGCGAGGACCGCGAGTTCGCCCGCCGAAACGCCGAGAGCCGGACCGGCTGGGAGCAGGAGTGGATCGACTGGGACGACGCCTCGCGCGGGGGCTGAAGGCGAGTCGAAGCGGTCGATCCACCCGCGACCGACGGTCCGCCGCCTGCTCACCGTCGGCCCGCGCGCCCGTTCACCGACGGTCGATCCGGTTGGTCCGCGCGGCGTCCGTCGGCGGGTGCCCGCGTGGGGAGGCGTCGTCACCCGTCGACGACGAGCACCTCCGTGTTGCTGCGCTGGTCGGCGTACTGCCCGCCCGCGGGCGGTTTCACGTCGAACTGTATCGTCCCCTCGTCCTGATTGGGTCCGAGTTCGGGCGACAGCGACAGCGTGGCCGTCCCGTTCGCGTCGGTCCGCGCGGTGGTAACCGAATCGAGAGTGGCGGTGCCGCCGGTCGCGACGACGGTCGCGTTGGCGACGCGGTCGCCCTGCGGACCGACCACCTCGACGGCGATGTCGGTGTGGGTCGCACCGACGACCTCCGGCGTGGGCCGAACGTCGAGTTCGGTCACGCCGAGCGTCTGGATCCCGCCGAGGGTATTCATCATCACGCTCAGGCTGGCGACCCCGACCACGAGGGCGATGACGAGCCTGATCGGCAGTCCTTCGATCGCGCGTTCGTCTCCGGTGAGCGCTCGAGGCTCCATGGGCGAGCCTGGTCGCGGGCTGTCTGATAAACGTCCGTGCGAGCGTTTAGGGGCGAGGACGGATCGAACTCCGACGTTGGACAGTGCTGCGGAGCGTTCACGACGTCCTCGACGGCAGCCTTCGAGACGAGAGGGCTGTTTGATACGGATCGCTTTCATACGATTTCTCGCAGGTCATTTTCGGATAGCGCCGATCCCGGGGTCGGCGAGTGGCGGTTCATTGCTACAGGAAACCGTATCGGTCCGACCGCCGACGCACCGGCACGGTCGCCAGGAACCGACGACGACTCGCCCCCGTCCGTATCTCACGGCTCTCCAGCAACTACCGGATCTGTGCTCGGGTCGTGCCCGGGACGCCGGTTCGAGTGCCCGGCCCACACCGCCGGGAGTTTTCGTGCCGAAACGTCCGAATTGGTGTGCAAATCTTTCGCACACCAATAGAGCTATATGCTGATGTGGTATACCATAGCACGTATGGCGTCCGCACCGAGCACCGACGACATGTTCGACGAGTTCCTGACCGACCGTGGACACGACGTCGAGGCGACGGGCTGGGAGAGAAACTACAACAAGAAGCAGTGCCCCGACTGCGGCGGACTCCACGAGACGGCCGCGACAGAGTGCTCGGTATGCGGCTGGTCTCCCGCCTGAAGCGCGTCGACTGATACGGATTATCGCAAGACAGTCCGGGAGCGACCGCACGCGGTCGTGCGGGTGATCCCGGGCCGGCTCGCAACAGTCCGCCCGACCTCGTTTTTCGAGGCGAAACCGCCCGGTTAGTGCTATCGGTCGACGAAGACGTCCGCACGCGGGGCTCGAGACCGTCCGGAAACGTAGGGAAATGGGGGAATGGGGGGATAGTCCACCGGAAGCGCGCAACGGAGGTCGGCAGGGGGACGCCGCCGGGTCGAGAGGACCCGTACGTCCCGGGCGCGTCGGGGGAGACGCGTTGTGGGGGGAAGGTCCGGGAACGCCCTCCGGAACCGCGCTCGTGCCGGCGAGGACCGCATGCGGGCCCGGGGTCCCCGCACCGGCCCGCGGGGGAGCGCCGTCCGCCGGGATGGCGTCGGGCCCCCGCCGCGAGTCGGTCGAACCCACACCCCACCACTGGCACACACGGATGCACGCGATGCGATCGGGGTCGACCGGGCTCGCAATTGGTCCGCATCCCACTCTACCGACGGTAGTCGTATAATGGGGCAGGGGCGTTTTCCGAGCCTGAAAGAGCCGCCCTCGAAAGGTCTTTGTAACACCTCGAGAGATCACTTCGGTAGTGGACGACGAACGGGCCATCGAGGAGATCCTCGATACCATCGGCGACGAACACGCGCGCCGGGTGCTCGCCGCGATCAGTCGCGAACCCCGGTCGGCGAAGGACCTGAGCGAGGAGTGTGACCTCTCCTTGCCGACCGTCTACCGTCGCATCGAGATGCTCTCCCAGTACGACCTCGTGAAAGACCAGACGCTCGTTGCGGACGACGGCAACCACTACAAGGTCTACGAGTCCAACTTCGAGTCGACGGTCATCTCGCTCGAGGACGACGAGTACAAGGTGCGCATCTACCGCGAGGAGAACCTCCCGGACCGGTTCAGCCAGCTCTGGGACGACCTCAATCCCGAGTAGACCGCGGCCGGAACCCACCCGACACGCGTCTCGACGCACGGCGGCGGGTTCGGTTGCGGGCGACCCGTCGGGTCCGTGTCCGATACCGTTCGATTGCGCGCAGTGGACCGGCGAAATTATATGTGAGAGGGTGCTGTCGGTCAGATAGCACAGAAGATGGTCGACGTCGTCGCGATCATGCGGGGGGCTCTGGCAGTGATGCGAATGGCGGTGTTCGGACTCTCGCTGGGGATCACGCTGATCAGTTTTCAGGCCTACCGGCAGCGCCCGTCCGAGCGCCTGCAGTACGCCTTCATGGGATTCGCCTTCATCAGCATGGGCGTCGCGAGCACGGTCATCGCCCAGATCGGCGCGCGCGAGGCCGACGAGATCACGCGGATCTTCTTCCGAATGACCGAGGCGATCCCCTTCATCATCGGGTTCGCGATGCTGTACGTCTCGCTGTATCGGGACTGAGCGAACTCTTCGAGTTCGCGAGGGTCGGGGCCCGAGCGAAACGAGGGTGCCGGGACTGAGCGAACTCTTCGAGTTCGCGAGGGTCGGGAGACGAGTCTCTGGAGACTGGATCGGTCGAGAGACGAGTGAGAGGGTCGGACGCGGCGTCTCACGGCCGTGTGAGCGGGTGACTCCAAGCCACGTCGTTTATGACCCACCGGCCCCTCTAGAGCCCCAATGACTGAACCGTCCACCCAGGTGACGCGCCTGTTTGGTGGTCCCGGGAGTGGGAAGACGACGGCACTGCTCGACAGGGTCGAGACCCTGCTCGAAGAGAACGACGACGTGGAGTTCCGGGACGTGCTGGTGGTGTCCTACACCCGGGCTGCCGCGACGGAGATCCGCGAGCGCCTCGCCGAGCGACTGGGCGAGTCCCCGCGCGCGCTGAAGGGGAACGTCTGTACGATGCACGCGAAAGCGTACGAACTCCTGAATCTCTCGCGGGGGGACGTGGTCGGCGAGTCCGACAAGGAGGACTTTTGCGACGAGTACGGCATCGAGTACGAGGACGAGTACGAGGGCTCGCGTCGCCGGACCGCCCGCTCGACGACCATCGGCAACAAGATCATCGCGACGAGCCAGTGGCTCCAGCGCACCCGCCGCGACGTGGCCGACTGGTACGACGTCCCCTTCAAGTGGGACGACGAGGTCGTGCGCCTCCCGCCGGACATCGACGACAACGCCCAGACCGGCAACAAGTACACGCCGACCTGGCCCAGCGACGACGACCGCATCAGCGTCCCCGAGACCATCCGGGCGTGGCGCCAGTACAAGGGCGAACACGACGTGGTCGGCTTCGCCGACATGCTCGAACGGGTCGCCCAGCGCTCGCTGCTGCCCAGCGTCGACTACCTCGTCATCGACGAGTTTCAGGACATCACGACGCTGCAGTACGACGTCTACGGGGAGTGGCGCCCCCACATGGAGAAAGTGCTCATCGCCGGCGACGACGACCAGGTCGTCTACGCCTGGCAGGGCGCCGACCCCGACCTCCTGCTGGAGGAGCAGGTCACCGACGACAACATCCTGCCCAACTCCTACCGGTTGCCCTCGCGGATCCTCAACGTCGTGAACAGGGAGGTCAGCCACATCGAGAAACGCCAGGAGAAGGACCTCAACCCGCGCAAGGAGGGCGGGCGCGTCGAGGGCATCAAGAACCCCTCGATGATCGACCTCGTGCGCAACGTCCGCACGACCATCGAGCAGGACGAGGACGGGACGGCGATGATCCTCTTCCGCGCGCGCTACCAGATGTTCCAGTTCATCGACGAGTTCATCGGCGAGGGGATCCCCTTC
>JBDGSU010000194.1:0-13110 GCA_042217395.1 Halosimplex sp. | reverse complement strand
CGGTAGTGAGCCGCGGAGGACATAGCGAGGCGCGAACGAAGTGAGCGCCTCGTACCGGAGCGGTGAGCGGAGCGAACCGCGGAGGACGTAGGGAGGTCGCGACCGAAGGGAGCGACCTCCGACGCGAGCGGGAGCGAACGAAGTGAGTGACACGCGAGCAGTAGGGAGATCCGAGCGAGGGTGCGCGGCGCTCGCTCCGCTCGCGCCGCGATGCGAACGGAGAGTGAGCGGCGCGAAGCGACCCGTGAGCGGTGCGCGGCGTGAGGATCTCCGAACTGCGAACGGGGAGCGTAGCGAGCCGTGAGCAGTAGCGGGGTGGACCGGAGAGAGATCGTGATGCGAACGGGGAGCGTAGCGAGCCGTGAGCAGTAGGGTGGCCCGATAGTTCCGGGAAACGCCGGCCCGCTACTCGTCGCCGGTGGCGGTGAGACAGAAGACGAGGCTGCCGTCGTCGAGGCCGACGACGCGGGTCTGGGCGGTGACGGTCTCGCCGCCGTCGGTTTCCAGCGTGCAGCCGCCGGTCCACTGCCAGTCGTCGCGGACGGTCCGGAGGGCACTCGACTCGAGGCGGTCGACCTCGTCGTCGGGGAACGCGGTGCGCCAGCTGCGACCGGCGAGGTCGTCGGGATCGGCGCTCAGGTGGCTGGCGAACACGCGGTTGACGAACGTGAACTCCCCGTCGGGGGCGACGACGGCGATACCGTCGCCGGTGGTCTCGATAGCTGTGAGACTGCGCTGGACCGTCTGGAGGGTCCGGTGGTGGTCGACGAGCCGGCGGATCCGCCCGGCGAGGACCGCCATCGTCGTGCCGGGGTCGCCCTTGCGGAGGAACTCCGTCCAGGTCTCGCTGGGGATCTCGTCGGGGAGCTCGCCCCGTTCGAAGCCGGTAAAGAGCACGAACGGGAGCGTCGACGCCCGCTCGCGCACGGCGGCGAGGAGGTCCAGCCCGTCCATCCCGGGCATCTCGAAGTCGCTGACGACGCAATCGACTCGGTCGACCGCGGCGAGGGCCTCCTCGGGGACGGTCTCGGTCTCGACGGCGAAGTCGCCGTGGTCGGAGAGATGCGCCGCTATCAGGTCGAGATAGTCGGGGTCGTCGTCCACGCAGAGGACCCTGATCTCCTCACCCTCGGCCGTCGGGCCCGAGTCGGTCGCGTCCCCGTAGTCGCTCATCACGCCGTCACCTCGGCTCTCGTACGGGCCCGACCCGGGCGGGCGTCCGCGGGTGGCGGATCCGTGGGTGGGCGCACGTCGCTCGTCCGATCGCCCCGACCCCGCCCCCGTCGCCTCATTGCTCGATCGGTTCGGTCAGGTCCGACTGGATCCAGGCGTGCTCGTTCTCCGGGTCGGCGATCATCGCCAGGCGCGTGTCGCCGACGTCGTACTCCTCGTAGGTCTCCCGGATCGCGCACTCGGCGTCGTCGGTCGTGCGCGTCGACATCGTCAGGCACCCCCCCTGCCGTCGACGGTGACCGTCCCGTCGGCGTCGACGGCGACCGTGTGCCCGGCGTACTCGAACTCGACGGCCGCGTCGGCCCCGCGCTCGTAGAGCCTGTCGAGCGCGTCCGTGTCGATGACCTCGTACAGCGGCGGGGTCATCGCCAGCGGGTCGGTCCCGGTCACGGCCGCTATCGTCTCGATCACGTCGACGCTGATGTCGGTTCCGTCCTTGTGAACTGCCATACCGTCCATCCTGTTCTCTCCTCCGCCCACTACCGGTATCGGACTGTCCGTTACGTGCATAACACGACGCCGAGATCGGGGGCAATATGTATAGCCCCGTCCCACGGCGCACGGCGAGGATCGACTGCGGTCTCGGTCGAGTATCCATTCCGGACCGTCGAATAAGCCGGCCATACCGCGCGAACGGAAGGTCGTACCGGCCGAATTCGCTCGGGGCTCCGCGAGGCGCACGGCCGGTCACCTCGGTGATCGCGGCGGGTCAGTGCCGCACACGTATCACTCAACGGAGACAACCGTTAATTGCGCGTGCTGACAACTGCGGACAATGGACGCTGGTTCGATCGGTGGCGGCGTCGGCAGCGACGCCGCGCTCGGGGAACGGCACGCAGGAGGAGGCAGGGGTCCGGCGTCGGGCAGCGCCGGGCCGGTGGGGACACGGGTGGGAGGCCGTCTCGGGCCCAAATCGGTAGCGACGGCCGCGACGCTGGCGGTCGGACTCGCGCTGCTCGCGCTCGGTGCGGCGTCGACGACGCCGTCGCTGTCGGGCGGTCCGTGGCGGTTCGCGGGGCTGCTCGCGACGGGCGCGGTCGGGCTGGCGGCGGTCGGCGGCGGGAGCGACGGCGCGGAGACGCTGGCCGAGAAGGTCGAGCGCGTCCGCGCGGGCGAGGACGTCGAGTTCGAGACCGACCGCGAGGACGGGTTCGGCGACCTGGCCGAGGCGGTCTCGGGGCTGGTCGACGACCTGCGCGAGTGCGAACGCGAGCGGGATCTGTACGGAGCCGCTATCGAGGCGGCGCCGGTCGGCGTCTCGATCGCGGACGCGACCCGCGAGGAGGTCCCGCTGGTCTCGGTCAACGAGCGCTTCGAGGAGCTGACGGGCTACGACGAGTCCGAGTGCGTCGGCCGGAACTGTCGGTTCCTGCAGGGGGAGGGGACCGACGAGGCGTCCGTCGCGGAGCTGGGCGACGCCATCGACGCCGAAGAGGGGGCGACGGTCGAACTGCGCAACTATCGGAAAGACGGGGCGGAGTTCTGGAACCGGGTGCGGATCGCGCCCGTCGAGGGCGCGAGCGGCGAGGTGACCCACTACGTCGGGTTCCAGGAGGACGTCACCGAGCGGGTCGAGCGCGAGGCCGAACTCGAGCGCACCGGGTCGCTGCTGGACTCGATCTTCGGGCAGGTGCCGATCAACGTCTACGCGAAGGACCGCGAGGCGAGGTACGTCCGGGCCAGCGGCGCGTACCTCGAAGAGGTCTACGACTGGGGCGTCGACCGACTGCTCGGGAAGACCGACCGGGAGGCGTTCGACGGACCGTTCACCGAGGAGTCATACGCCGACGACCGGCGGGTGATCGAGACCGGCGAGCGGATCGCCGGGAAGGAAGAACACATCCCCTCGATCGACAAGTGGAACCTCACGACGAAAGTCCCCTGGCGCGGGCGGGACGGCGAGATCCGGGGGCTGTTCGGCATCTCCTACGACATCACCGAACGCAAGCGACGCGAGCGCGAACTCGAGCAGTACCGCGAGTACACCGGCGAGGTCATCGACGCGATCGACGACGTGTTCTACGTCCTCGACGAGGACGGGGCCCTCGAGCGGTGGAACGAGACCCTGTGCGAGGTGACCGGCTACGCCGACGCGGAGATCGAGGACATGCACGCGACGGACTTCTTCGTCGAGGACGACCGCGAGGCGGTCCGCCGGGGGATCGCTAACATCGATCAGGCGGCCGGTATCCCGCTGGAGGTGCGCTTCCGGACGAAGTCCGGCGAAGTGATCCCCTACGAGATCGTCGCCTCGCCGCTGGAAGACCCCGACGGCGAGCGGGTGATCGCCGGGATCGCCCGGGACATCTCCGAGCGCAAGGAGCGCGAGCGACAGGTCGAGGCCATCGTCGGGAACACCGAGGACCCGATCTTCATCAAGGACCGCGAGGGTCGATACCAGTTCGTCAACGAGGCGTTCGGGTCCTACTTCGGGCTGTCGACCGAGGAGCTGGTCGGGATCAGGGACGAGGACCTGTTCGACGAGGAGACCGTCGCGGACATCCGCGGCGACGACGACCGCGTCTTCGAGGGCGGCGAACACGTGTCCCGGGAGGTGGTTCGGCCGGTCGACGGCGAGGAGCGGGTCTTCCTCGACCACAAGTACCCCTACCGTGACGCCGGCGGTGAGATAGTCGGTCTGATGGGGATCAGCCGCGACATCACCGAGCGCGAGGAGACGGAGCGGGAGCTTCGCGAACGCGAGCGGCGCCTCGAGGAGTACCGCGAGTACACGGAGGACATCCTCGACGCGATCGACGACGTGTTCTACGTGTTCGACCAGTCGGGGCTGATCCAGCGGTGGAACGACAGCCTGCGGGAGGTGACGGGCTACGCCGACGCCGAGATCGCCGAGATGCACGGTCCGGAGTTTTTCCCCGAGGGCGAGCACGAGCGGGTGGTCGAGGCCATCAGCGAGGTCTTCCGGTCCGGGGAGGACCGCCGGGTCGACGCGCCCGTGCTGACGAAGTCGGGCGAGGAGATCCCCTACGAGTTCGTCGCGACGCGCCTGACCGACCCCGACGGCGACCCGATACTGGTCGGCATCGGTCGAGACATCTCCGAGCGGAAGGCCCGCGAGCGGGAGCTCCGGGAGACCAACGAGCGGCTCAACGCGATCATCGAGGCGTCGCCAGCGGCGCTGCTCGCGTTCGACTTCGACCGGGAAGTCACGCTGTGGAACCCCGCTGCCGAGCGCATCTTCGGCTGGTCCGAGACGGAGGTACTCGGTCAGCGCCTCCCGATCGTCCCCGAGGGCCTCGAGGCCGAGCACGACGTGCTCGTCGACCGCATCCGGGACGGCGAGATACTCACCGGCGAGGAGACGAAGCGTCGGCGCGCGGACGGATCGCTGATCGACGTGTCGATCTGGGCGGCGCCGATCCGCGACGAGGACGGCGAGATCGTCGGGATCATGGGCGCGCTTTCGGACATCACCGAGCGCAAGGCCGCCGAGCGCGAGCTCCGGGAGACCAAAGAGCGCCTGCAGAAGTTCATCGAGACCTCGCCGGTCGGGATCGTCGCCACCGACACAGACGGCCGCGTCACGCTCTGGAACGACGCGATGGAGGCGATCCTCGGGTGGAGCGAAGACGAGGTGCTCGGGGAACCGTACCCGGCGGTCCCGGACGGAGCGGAGGAAGACGAGGTCCGACAGCGCGTCCTCGACGGCGAGTCGTTCTCCCAGGTCGAACTCGAGCGGGTCCGCGAGGACGGCAAGGTGATCGACGTGTCGCTTTCGACCACCTCTATCCACGGCGAGGACGGCGACGTGGCGGAGCTCGTCGGCTACGTCGAGGACATCACCGACCGGAAGGAGCGCGAGCGCGAGCTGGCGGGTCGGTCGGCCGCCATGGAGCAGGCTATCGACGGGATGGCGATCCTCGACGAGGACGGCGTCTACGAGTTCGTCAACCGGGCCCACGCCGAGATCTACGGCTACGACGACCCGGCGGCGTTCATCGGCGAGACGTGGGCGATGTGTTACGGCGACGAGGAGCGCGACCGCCTCGACCGCGAGGTGCTCTCGACGCTGGCCGCCGAGGGGGAGTGGCGCGGCGAGGCCGTCGGGCGGCGCGCCGACGGAACGACGTTCCCACAGGAGCTGTCGCTGACCCTCCTCGACGACGGCCGGATGGTCTGTGTGGTCCGGGACGTCACCGAGCGCACGGAGCGCGAGCGCGAACTCGAGCGGACGAAAGACCTGTTCCAGCAGGCGGGTCGGATCGCCTCGGTCGGCGGATGGGAACTGGACCTGACGGGCGCGGAGCCGGAGATGACGTGGACGGACGAGCTCTACCGGCTCCACGGCGTCGATCCGGGGACGGAGGTCGATCTCGAGACGGCCGTGGGGTTCTACCACCCCGACGACCAGGGGCAGATCCGCCAGTACTTCCAGCGTGCGATCGACGCCGGCGAGAGCTACGACATGGAGGTGCGTCTCCGGACGGAGACGGAGGGGGTTCGCTGGGTGCGGGCGATCGGCGAGCCGGTCTACGAGGACGGGGAGGTCGTCAGGGTCCGCGGGTCGATCCAGGACATCACCGAGCAGAAAGAACGGGAACTGGCGCTGCAGTCGCTCCACGAGGCGACTCGGGGGCTGCTCGGCGTCGAGAGCGACGACGAGGCGGCGGAGCTGGTCGTCGACACGGCTCACGAGGTGCTCGACGTGGCGGGCGTCGCCGTCTACCTGCTGGACGACACGGCGAACCGCCTCGACGCGGTCGCCTGCTCGGAGGGGTTCGAGGCGCTCTGCGAGACCGACCCGGTGGGCCCCGGCGGCGGCGACTCGCTGCTGTGGAACACCTACGTGACGGGGTCGCCGACGGTCTTCGACGACACGGGGACGGTCGCCCGGTCGGTGGTGTTCGGCCCCGAGGTAACCGGGGGACTGCTCGTCCCGGTGGGCGACCACGGCGTGTTCGTCGTCGCCACGCGCGAGCGGGCGGTCGACCAGTCGATCCGCCGGCTGGTCGAGACGCTCGTCGCGACCGCGGAGGCCGCCTTCGACCGCCTCGCGAGCGAGGAGCGGCTCCGCGAGCGCGACGCGGAGCTGGCCGACCAGAACCGCCGGCTGCGCCGCCAGATCCAGGTCACCGACCTCATCAGACGGGTCGACCAGTCGCTCATCCAAGCGGAGTCCCGCGAGGCCATCGAGTCGGCGGTCTGCGAGGGACTCGTCGAGAGCGACGACGTCGCCTTCGCGTGGATCGGGGCGCTCGACCCCGCGGGCGAGCGCGTCGAGCCCAGCGCCTGGGCCGGGGCGGGGGCGGAGTACCTCGATACCGTCTCGCTGTCGGCCGACGACGACGGGCCCGAACCGGCGGTCGCCACGGCGCTCTCGGAGGCGCCGACGGTCGTCGGCAACGTCGTCGACGACCTCAAACGGGACGCCTGGCGGAAGGCGGCCCTCGCCGAGGAGTTTCACTCCGTCGTGAGCGTGCCGCTGGCCTTCGAGGAGTACTTCTACGGCGTGCTGACCGTCTACGCGAGCGAGCCCGACGCCTTCGGCGACCTCGAACGGGCGGTGTTCGCCGAGCTCGGCGAGAACATCGCCCACTCGATGAACGCCGTCGAGACCCAGCGGGCGCTGCACACCGACCAGCGGGTCGAGCTCACGCTCGCGTTCGACGCCGACGAGGACGCCCTCGGCCGGCTGGCGACCGAGGCCGGCTGCAGCGTCGCGTTCGCGGGACTGGGGACACACTCGGAGTCGGAGACGTCCATCTTCCTCGAGACGGCGGGCGCGGCGCCCGACCGGGTCGCCGCGGCGCTCGACGATCTGGTGTCGGTCCGCGAGTACCGACTCGTCAGCGAGGCCGACGACGGAGACGACGGGGGCGACGCGGGGAGCGCGCTGTTCGAGGTGACCGTCGGCGGGGACGCGCTCCCGGCGCGGTTCGTCCGCCACGGCGCGGGGCCCCGGTCGATCCGCGCGACCGCGGCGGGGATCGAGGCGGTCGTCGACGTGCCGCCCGCGACGGACGTGCGCGCGTTCGTCGAGATGCTCGCCGAGACCCACCCCAGCGTCGAGCTGGCGAGCCGCCGGACCGTCGAGCGCTCGGCCGGTCCGGAGGGCGGCCCGGTCACGTCGCTGTTCGACGCGCTGACCGACCGCCAGCTGGAGGTGCTCCGGACGGCCTACTTCGCGGGCTTCTTCGAGTGGCCCCGGACCTCCACCGGCGAGGACGTCGCCGACATGCTCGGGGTCAGCCAGCCCACCGTCAACCGCCACCTCCGACTGGGCCAGCGGCGCCTGCTCGAACAGCTCTTCGAGGACCGCACCGCCGGCGTCGAGGCCGACTGACCGCGCCGCCGCTCGGCGCGAGCCGGTCCGCCGCGTCCCGCTCGCGCCCGATATCACCGTCGTCCGGTTTTCACCTCCGATAATCGCGGACCGGTATTTATGTTGTTCTACCGCCCAGTGGGTCGGGATGAGCGCAGACACAGGACTCGGGCGGTCGCGCGGCGGGTCGGTCGAGCTCGCGCACTTCTGGGCGGAGGGTGACGGCGCCGAGATGCTCGCGGCGGTGCTCGAGCAGTTCCGGTCGCGCCATCCCGAGGTCGACGTGTCCGACCGGATGTACGACAACCACGGGATGGCGATAAAGAGCCGGATGCTCAGGGAGGACCCGCCGCCGGTGTTCGTCGAGTGGCCCGGGGACAACCTCCGGCCGTACCACGAGGCCGGCGGCGTCCGGCCGGTGACCGACCTCTGGGAGGAAAACGGCTGGACGCGGTCGTTTATCGACGGGCCCCGGGGGTGGGCGCAACTCGGCGGCGAGTTCGTCGGTATCCCGGTGGACATCCACCGGATGAACAACCTGTTCTACCGGGTCGACCTCGCCGAGGAACACGGCGTCGACCCGCGGCGGATCGACGACCCGCGGGAGCTGCTGGAGGTGATGGAGCAGGTCGAGACCGACGCCCACATCGGGATGCACCAGCCCATGAAAAACCCCTCGACGGTGCTCCAGCTGTGGTCGATGTGCGTCATCGGCCAGTTCGGCTCCGAGACCTACAGGGCCATCACCGACGGCGACGCCACGGCCCACCGCTCGGAGATCCGCGAGGCGGTCGAGCTCGTCGACGCCTTCTCCGCGCTCGCCAGCGACGACGCCGCCTTCATCGACATGGTGGAGGCCAACCAGCGCTTTATCGACGGCGGGTCGGTGTTCTACCACCAGGGCGACTGGATGGCCGGCATGTACGAGGAGGAGCCCGACTTCGAGTACGGCCGCGACTGGGACCGGGTGAACTTCCCCGGGACCGACGGCGCCTACGTACTCGGGATGGACCTCCTCGTCGCCGCCGCCGGCGTCGAGTTCACCGACGCCACACGGACCTTCCTCGAGTTCATGGCCTCGCCCGACGCGCTCGAGACGCTCAACCGGATCAAGGGGTCGATCCCGCCCCGCAGCGACGTCTCGCTCGACGCCTTCCCGCCGATGCTCCGCGAGCAGTTCGAGGACTTCCAGTCCGCCAGCCACTTCCCCGCCGGCCACGCGCTCGAAGTCTCCCCCGAGACCTTCGTCAACGCCAAGATCGCCATGTCCGAGTTCATCGCCCAGCGCGACGTCGAGGCGACGACCGAAGCGCTCGTCGACGCCTACTGAGCGGGTTCGCGATGCGGCGCTTCCGCGCGGTTCTTCCCCCTCGCAGCGGCGCAACCTTCACCACCCGTCCGCCGGTAGCCGCGCTATGGCCTCCGAAGACTCGGGGAACGAGTGGGACGCCGACGCCTACGACGCCGACACCGGATTCGTCCACGAATACGGCGCTTCGGTGGTGGACCTGCTCGACTCGAAACGGGGGGAACGCGTGCTGGACCTGGGCTGTGGCACCGGCCACCTGACCGCCGATATCGGGGAGGCGGTCGGGGAGTCGGGGACCGTCCTCGGCGTCGACGCCTCGCCGGAGATGATCGAGCGCGCACGGGAGACGTATCCAGGCCTGCGGTTTGCGGTCGGCGACGCCCGCGAGCTCTCGCCGGACGGGGCGTTCGACGCCGTCTTCTCGAACGCCGCCTTGCACTGGATCCCCGCCGCCGACCAGTCCGCCGTGGCCGAACGGGTGGCGGATTCGCTGGCACCGGGCGGGCGGTTCGTGGCGGAACTGGGCGGGACCGGCAACGTCGCGACGATCGTCGACGCCACGCTCGCGGAACTGCGCGAGCGCGGCCACGAGGCCGCCCATCCGTGGTACTTCCCCACCGTCGGCGAGCACGCCGCGGTGCTGGAGGCGGCCGGCTTCGAACTGCGACTCGCGCGACTGTTCGACCGACCGACGGAGCTGGAGGGCGGCCCCGACGGGCTCACCCGGTGGCTCGACGTCTTCGGCGACTCGCTCTTCTCGGGACTGGACGAGTCCGAGACGGAATCGGTCGTCTCGGCGGTCGAAGACCGGGTGCGCGGGGACCTGTTCGACGCCGACTCGGAGACGTGGACCGCCGACTACCGGCGCCTGCGGTTCGCCGCCGTTCTGGAGTGACGGGGAGTTTCGGGTGGAACGTCGATCGAATTGGGTGGGTGTCGACGGAGTTCTCGGCGCGCTGGCTCCGTGTCGACTCTACCGCGTGAATCAATGAGTGTCGAAAGCCCTCGGAACGCTGGGTCGTTGTAAGATCTGTGTCGACTGAGAGTGTGCGCTGAAAGCCCTCGGCCCGTTCAGTCCGCCAGGAAGCGACCGCACAGCACCGCCCCACGAACCTCCCCAACCGATTCGCTCTCTCGCTACGCTCGTTCGCTCATCACTCGCGCGGCTCTGTCGCGGCACGGAGGCCGCGACAGCGCGCGCCGACCGCAAAAACGTAGGTGGGACAGCGGTGCGCGTTTCACCGAGCGGCGTCTTCGGCGGTGGGAACGTCCTCGACGGAGTCGTCGGCGGCGGACCCGTCCGCCAGTCGGGTGACGAGCACGCCCCGCAGCGAGTGGGGGCTGTGCTCGCGGACGACTAGCACCACGTTGGCGGCGAACAGCGCGAAGCCGACCGTCGCGAGGACGCCCGCGACGGCGGTGACGACCGACGGGAGCGAGAGGGGCTCCGCGAGGACGAGGCCGGCGGCGCCGACGGTGACGCAGGCGAAGTCCGCGGCGGCGACGCGGTCGTCGTAGAGGTCGTCGATCATCGGGACCGGTTCGAGGCCCAGCAGGTCGCTGTAGCGGTGGACCCAGACGATGAAGGGAACGACGTGATAGAGGGTCCCGAGGACGACGAACCCGACGACCCCCAACAGCAGCAGGTGGGGCGGGCCGCCGCCGAAGCGGGTCGACCGCGCGAGCGGGTCGGCGAGCCAGGCCGGGAGGGTGGCCAGGGCCCACGCCGCCATCGCGACGGCGACGACCGCGTACCGCGAGAGCATCGGCGTCCGTTCGACGGTGGTCTCGACCAGCTTGCGAGCCAGGACGACCGCGAACCCCAGGAGTGCGAGGGCGACGAGCGCGCCGCCCAGGCGGGCGACGGGGGCCGAGCCGAGCAGTCGGCCGCCGGCGAGCGCGAGGACGCCGACGGGGTAGGCGACCTCCTCGACGCGCCGGAAGCGAAGCTCCGCCCCTCGCAGCTCGGTCTGGGTGAACATCGTGGCGAGCTGGTAGAGCGCGCCGAGGACGGTCGCGAGGACGGCGCCGAACACCGCCAGCGTGACGTGGGCCGCGACCAGCCGCGGGCGGGCGACCGGCGACGCGGCGAGGAACGGGACGGCGTAGTCCATCGCGAGGGCGAACCCCATCGCGGGGACGGCGACGAAACAGGCCAGCGCGAACGCGAAGTGCCGTTCGGTCACGTCCCACGGGCGGGCGCGCAGGAGCGTCCGCCCGATGTTGTAGACGAACGCCCAGAAGCCCAGGAGAGCGAGCCCGCCGAAGGCGTGGACCCACCCGAGCGTACCGGTGGCGAAGGCGGCGGCCATCCCGGTCACGCCCGCGGCGACGAGCCACAGCTGAGCGGTCGCCAGCCGCCGGGAGTGCAACGGGGCGTCGGACCACACGGGGACGAACTGCGTCATCGCGCCCATGATCGTGAGACAGACCCAGCCCGCGAGCAGGAGGTGGACGTGCGCGAGGACGGCCGAACCCGAGAGGACGCCGACGGCGTCGAGCACGCCGAGGGCGCCCCCCGTGACGAGCACGCCGACTCCCACCAGGAAGTGCCGGAGCGGGATCGTCATCGGCGGCTGCTGTTCCGTGTCGACGTCCCCCGGAACGGCGCTCATGGATCGAGGTACGGCCCCCGTCCCCCTCGACCTGTAGCCGAACACGTTCGTCGGCCTCGACGGCGAGGGCGGACCGAGCTGCACTCGCCCCGACATATAAACCGATCCCGCTCGACGTTCGGGTATGGGAGACCGCCGTTCCAACTATGCGCTCGTCCCGGTCCAGCAACACCTCGGTCAGAACGAGGAGAGCCTCGCGGTCCCGTGGGCGGAGTTCGTCGGCGACGAGACCGACGAGTTCGAGTTCGAGGTTCCCACCGCCGACGCCACGGAGGCGTACCTCGAACTGCAGGCCTACGACGTCGAGGAGTACGGCCACGAGATCCGCATCAACGGGGTCGCCCTCTCCGGGTTCGACATCCCGCCCGCCGAGGGCTGGCAACACTGGATGGACACCCTCTCCGGGCTCGACCTCTCCGAGGGGACCAACACCGTCCAGATCGAACGCGACACGACCACGACCGACGCGTTCGTCGTCGGCGTCGTCATCGTCCACTGGAAGGAACCCGTCGAGTAGCGCCCTCGCTCGCGCGACGGGGCGCTCACCCCGACTGAACGCCGCTCGACCGCTGAACGTATAAACCCCCATGCGAACCGTCCGCATACGTTGGTGGTAGATACCACACACGAACGGGGTAGCGGACGTGATATGGCGTGTATGCGGACATCAACCGACGCTGTCGGCCGCTCGGCCCACGGCCTCGAACACCCATATTTATATAGAAGGACTTTCATACTTTCGGGTGAACATGAGTCAGCAGCGAATGCAGGGGCAGCCCATGATTATTCTGGGCGAGGACTCCCAGCGCATGAAGGACAAGGACGCGCAGAGCCACAACATCTCCGCCGCGCGTGCGGTCGCCGAATCGGTCCGCTCGACGCTCGGACCGAAGGGGATGGACAAGATGCTCGTCGACTCGCTCGGCGACGTGACGGTCACGAACGACGGCGTGACCATCCTCACCGAGATGGACATCGACAATCCGACCGCCGAGATGATCGTCGAGGTCGCCGAGGCCCAGGAAGACGAGGCCGGCGACGGCACGACGACGGCCGTCGCCATCGCGGGCGAGCTCCTCAAGAACGCCGAGGACCTGCTCGAGCAGGACATCCACCCGACGTCGATCATCCGCGGGTTCAACATGGCCAGCAGCAAGGCCAAAGAGGAGATCGGCGAGATCGCCACCTCCGTCGACCCCAGCGACGAGGCGATCCTCAAGTCCGTCGCCGAGACCTCCATGACCGGCAAGGGCGCCGAGCTCAACAAGGACGTCCTCGTCGACCTGGTCGTCGAGGCCATCCAGGAGGTCACCGTCGAGGCCGACGACGGCAGCCACGTCCCGGATCTCGAGTACCTCAAGCTCCACACCCAGACCGGCCGCTCCGTCTCCGAGTCCGACCTGCTCGCGGGCGGGATCATCGACAAGGACGCCGTCCACAGCGACATGCCCAGCACCGTCGAGGACGCCAACGTCCTGCTCCTCGATACGCCCATCGAGGTCGAGGAGACCGAGACGGACGCCCAGCTCAACCTCGACAGCCCCGACCAGCTCCAGGACTTCATCGAGCAGGAGGAACAGCGCCTCAAGGAGATGGTCCAGACGATCGAGGACTCGGGCGCCAACGTCGTCTTCTGCCAGAAGGGCATCGACGACATGGCCCAGCACTAC
>JBDGSU010000173.1:3966-13164 GCA_042217395.1 Halosimplex sp. | reverse complement strand
CCATTTTATTTGGATTTGCTAAGATGCCCTAATAAGCCCACGCTCTGTCTCCGATATCAGAACTGCATCAGTAGCGCCGATTATATTAATGGAATTTAACTATGGCAGTCGTACAGCTAAAACGAAACTCTTGCCGGAAAGGCGTTAATCAGCGTGAGTCTCCCTTATTGGGTCCCTAATATGTCCCCGTAAAACGGATGATGCGCCAGATGTTCGGCTGAAAGCGCCGAATATCTGTCTTCTGCGACCCTCTCATACGGATTATTGCAAGACAGTCCGGGGCCGACCGCACGCAGTCGTGCGGTCGGCCCGGTACACGCGTGCTCCGAATCCGTATCAGTTCTCGCGACCGCTGCGAGCCGCGACAGTCGCCGCGTGACCGCGGGCTGTCGGTTCCTCACTCGGATTTCACGCTCGTGAGGCCTACAGCGACGAACCGTCTCCGGGCCACGATGGGGTCGCACCCGACCAGCGAGCGCGGTGAGCGGGGTTTATGAACCTCTGCCAACACGTTACGGGTATGACGGAGTCGGCTGCCGACAGTTCGAGACCGGGCGACGCCTGGCGGTACGCCCTCGCCGGCGCGCTCGTTTCGGTCCCTCTGATCGTCCTCGGATTCCGGCAGAGCGGATCCGAACTCTCCCTGATGCCGGTGGTGCTCGGGGGCGTCGTGGCCGGCTATCTCGCGACGCGCGAGTCGGGGTCGCGGCGTGGCGTCGGCCCGCGGGTCGGCGTCCTCGCCGCGGTCCCGGGCCTCTGGGTGCTGCGCGACCTGCTGTGGGCGACCGGCGGACTCGGCGGCCCGGACTGGTTCGTGACCGCCGGCCTGCTGTTCGCCGCGGCTGCGGCTGTGGCGATCGGTACGCTGATCGTCGGGTTCTCCGTCCTGTTCGGCACGCTCGGTGCACGGATCGGCGGCTGGCTGGCCGGCGGGGCTGGCGGCCGCGGTGCCGGCGTCTGATACGGTTTCGGAGCAGGACAGTTCGGGATCGCACGACCGCGTGCGGCCGTCCCGGGACACGGGTGCTCCGAATCCGTGACGGGGCGAGCGCGGGCACGGGCTCGCCGGGATGCCCACTACTTAAGAGTCTGTCCGACTACGGTCCGGTGAATGGCCGAGCCGGTACTGAAGTGGGCGGGCGGCAAGCGCCAGTTGCTCGACGAGCTGTACGCGCGGTTCCCCGCCGCCTTCGATCGCTATCACGAGCCCTTCTTCGGCGGCGGCGCGGTCTTCTTCGATCGCGAACCGGCAGCGGCGACGGTCAACGACGCGAACCCGCGGCTGGTCAACTTCTACGAGCAGGTGCGCGACCGGCCGGAGGCGCTGATCGACCGGCTCCGCGAGTTCCGAGACCCCGAAGCGGACCCGGACCCCGACCTGCGGTTCGCTGAGGAGACACGCCGGGGGAAGGCCGTCGAGCAGTACTACTACCAGCAGCGCGCCCGGTTCAACGAGCGCGCCTACGGCGACGGGTGGCCCGCGGACGCCGAGGACCGCCTCGAAGAGGCGGCGCTCCTGCTGTATCTGAACCGCACCTGCTACAACGGCCTCTACCGCGAGAACGGCGACGGCGGGTTCAACGTCCCGATCGGGCGCTACGCGGACCCGGACTGGGTGCAGGCCGACCGCGTCCGGGCCGCCTCGCGGGCGCTCGCGGAGACGGAGGTCCGAAACGGCGACTTCAGATACGTGCTGGACGTGGCACGACCGGGCGACCTCGTCTACTTCGACCCGCCGTACGAGCCGATGAGCCCGACGGCCGACTTCGCCGAGTACAGCGCCGCGGGCTTCGACCGCGAGGACCAGGAACGACTGCTCGAGGTGGCGCGGGAACTCGACGAGCGCGGCGTCTGGGTCGTGCTGTCGAACAGCGGCGTGACCTACGACCGCTACGACGAGGCGGGCTTTCTCGTCGAACGGGAGGGAGCGACGCGAGCGATAAACAGCGACGCGAGTTCCCGCGGCGAGGTCGACGAGATCGTCGCGACGAACGTCCCCGAAACCGAGCGCCGGGGAACGGGCCAGCGGGCGCTCGACGACTACTGATCAGCCGAACAACCGCTCGTACAGCGACCGCTCGTGGCGCTTCTCGGCGAGGAGCACCGAACACTCGACGTCCTCGACGATGTCCATGACGAGCGACCCGCCGACGAGGCGCTGGAGCAGGCCCTCCTCGGTGGCGCCGATGACGACCATGGTCGCGTCGCTCGCAGCGGACTCGATGGCCACCTCGACGTCGCCGGTCTCGACGCGCAGGTCGGCGTCGCCCAGGTCGTGGTCCTCCGCCCACCGGGCGAGGAAGTCCGCGCCCACGGCGCTCTCGCCCTCGTCGGCGACGTACAGCAGCGTCACGTCGGCGCCGAACTCCCGCCGGAGGACCGCCGCGATCTCGCCCGAGAGGTCCGAGTCGGGGCCCCCGGCCGTGGGGACGAGCACGCGGTCGGTGTCGAACCCGCGGTCCCTGAGGACGAGGAAGTCACACGGGAGGTCGCCGGTCATCTCGTCGAGCGCCGACTCGGCGCGGCCGGGCGAGCCGTGGGAGTCCTCGCCCCACCCCATGACCACCTGGTCGGCGTCGTGGGTGCGCGCGGCGTCGAAGATCTCCTCGAAGCCGCGGTGGGAGACGATCGTGTGGGTCTCGACGTCGACGCCGAAGGTCTCGGCGTCCTCGCGGGCCCGGTCAAGCAGGCCCTTCGACGTGGCGTCGATCTCGTCGGCCCGGGCGCGCGCGCCGGCGAGGGCGGTCTGGTCGGGGACGGTGACGATGTGGGTCGCGACGAGCGTCCCGCCCTTGGCTTTGGCTATCGCGCTGGCGAGCGTGATGAGGTCCTTCTCGTGTTCGGGGTTGGCGAGCGGGACCATCACGCGGTACCGGCCGCCGTCCGGCGCGACGCCCGCCGCGGCCGAGACCGCCGGTTCGGGCATCTCTTCGGAGCGTTCGAGGACGTACTTCGAGAGGATACCCTGTTTCTCCGTCCGGGTCCGGGCGTAGAGGGCGTACCAGAGGACGGCGCCGAGGACGAGCACGCCGCTGACAACCTTCGCCGAGTCGATGATGAAGTAGATGAGTGCGAAGGAGGAGACCGTCCCGAGCAGCGGGACGAGCGGGTACAGCGGGACGCGGTAATCGGGGTCGTACTCCTCGGGGTCGGCGACGCGCATCACGACGAGCGCGACGTTGAGCAGGCCGTAGATGACGAGGTGGAGCGCCGAGCCGATGCTGGAGAGCAGTTCGAGGTCGGCGACGACGATGAACACCAGGATGAGCACGCCGGTGATCCCGATCGCGCGGTACGGGGTCGCGAAGCGGTCGTGGATCTCGTTGAGCTTCGGCGTCACGATGTTGTCTCGGCCCATCGCGAAGTTGATCCGCGAGGAGGCGAGGATGCTCGCGTTGGCGCTGGAGGCCGTCGCGAGCAGGCCGCCGAACAGCAACGCGCCGGCCATGACGGTGCCCTGGACCTGTCTGCCCACCTCGACGACGGCGGTGTCCCCGCGGGCGGAGACGTCGGCGACGAACCCCTCGGGGACGGCGGCGCTCATCACGAGGAGGACGAGCGCGTAGATGGTCGTCACGATGACGACGCTCCCGATGACCGCCCGCGGGAGGTTCCTGCCGGGATCTTTGATCTCTTCGGCGACGCTCGTGATCTGGACGAATCCGAGGTAGGAGACGAAGATCAGGCCGGTGGTGGCCATCATCGGACCGTACCCCTCGGGGTCGGGGAGGTTCGCGGGGTCGGCCCGCAGCGACCCGAAGATCGTGAACACCGTGAGGATGGCGACGAGGACGATGACGATGCCGTTCTGGAGTTTCCCGGTCTCTTTCGCACCGACGTAGTTGATCCCGGTGAAGAAGGCGGCGCCCGCCAGCGCCACGAGCTTCACCGCCGAGATCTGGACCGGACCGACGCCGTAGGTGCCGGAGACGCCGACGATCTGCGTCATGTAGTCGCCGAAGCCGTACATGTAAAACGCAGAGGCAAAGGCGAGGCCGAGCCAGTTGGCCCAGCCGGCGATCGATCCGAACAGCGGGCCCAGCGCGTGGTTGACGTAGTAGTAGGCGCCGCCGGATTTCGGCATGGCCGTCCCGAGCTCGCTGGCCGACATGGCGGTGAAGATGGCGATGACGCCGCCGAGGACGAACGACGCGACGGCCAGGCTGCCCGCCGTCTCGATGGCGAGCCCCGGCAGGACGAAGATCCCGGCGCCGATCATCGTCCCGACGCCGATCGTCAGGGCCGCGAGCGGTCCGAGGTCCTTGGCGAGTTCCTCGTCACTCATCGTCGCCTCGGGAGTCGTCCCAGTCGCCGTCCTCGGCCGGGTCGACGTCCGGGAGGACGACGACCGGGCGGTCGGTCTCGGTCACCAGCGAGAGCGCGACGTCGCCGGTGAGCAGTCGGATCCACCGGCTGCCACCGCGAGGGGTGATCACGATCGCGGTGGCGTCGAACTCGTCGGCCGCCGCGAAGATCGCGTCCGCCACGTCGGTCCCGTAGCGGATATCGGTCTCCAGGTCCGTCCGATCGCCGAGGTGCGCTCGGAGGGCGGTGAACGCTTCCTCGGCGACCGCCTCGCGCTGTTCGACGCCGGCCTTGTCGGGGGCGCCGCCCGCCTTCTCGACGACGTGGACGGCCAGTACCGACCCCAACTCGCGCCCGCCGAGGGCGCGAGCGGTCGCGCGGGCGTCGTCGTCGTCGGCGATCGGCAGGACGATCCGGTCGAGCAGACCGGTCATGTTCCCCCCGGGTCCGTCGTCGACACTCGTTCGCTCCGGGAGGACGGTCCGACCGGCGTCTCGACACGGGAAGCGTGGTTCATACCGGTTTCTACGACGCGCGTCCCTTAACTCTGCCCGTCGATCGCATCTCGCGGTCGATCTCGGTCGGTCACGTCGACCGAGGCGCTCACCGCCGGACCGCTCTGAGGGCGACGTAGGTCGGGACGATCAGGAGATAGAGGACGGCGAGAGCGGTCGTCACGGCGTTCCGGCCGGCGAGCGCGATGACCAGGACGAGTATCGGGCCCAGCGCGATCACCGTGTCGAAGACCGGGTTTCGCTCGCCGACTTCGAGGACCGTGCCGACGACGGGGACGTCGGTGACCTTCATCGGTAGAACCCCCCGCGGTCGAGGACCGCCCGGAAGAGGACCACGACGGGGATGATCTCGAGGCGGCCGACCCACATGTTGAGGACGAGCGCCGCCTTGGACACCCACGGCATTCCGGGGCCGGTGATGCCGGTCGAGAGGCCGACGTTGCCCTGTGCGCTCGAGACCTCGAAGATGACGTTCTCGAGGGTGAATCGGTGCATGTTCACCGTCGCCAGCATGACGGCGATCCCGACGGCGAGGAAGACGATCCAGAGGAAGCTGATGATCGCCGCCTCCTCGAACTCCCGGGCGGCCTCGGTGTCCGAGAGCCGCCGGTCGTCGAGTTTGAACCGCCGGACCGCCGTGTCCGGGTAGAAGACGTCCTGGACGCGGAAGATCGTCCCTTTCACGAGGGTGATGGCGCGGATCAGCTTGATGCCGCCGACGGTCGACCCGGCGGCGGCGCCGACGACCATCCCCATCGAGACGACGAGCTGGCTCCCGGTGGGCCAGGCGGTCCCGAGCGACACCGCGGTCTGGAAGCCGGTACACGAGGCGGCGGAGACGAACTGGAACAGCGCGTATCGGAACGACCGGAACACCGTGGCGGCGGTCGTCCCGGCGTGGTAGACGCCGGCGGCGTAGAGGACCCAGGTGAGCAGGGCGCTCCCGAGGCCGAAAAACCCGAAGACCCAGCGGGTCTGGAGGTCGGTGTAGACGTTCTCGACGTCGCCGCGGAGGATCAGGAAGTGGATCGGGAAGGCGATGCTCCCGAGGATCATCACCGGCACGAGCGCGAAGTCGATGGCCGCGCTGTGGTAGCTGGCGATCGACTGGTCGGTGATGGAGTACCCGCCCGTGGCGAGACCCGTCATCGCGTGATTGATGGCGCCCCAGATCGGCATGCCCGCGACCCACAGCAGGGTGATAGAGAGGAACGTGAACATGGTGAAGATCCACCAGATCGTCCGGACGGTCGAGACGATGCTCGGGTGTATCTTCTCCGAGCGGGCCTCGCTCTCGTAGAGGGTGAGCGACCCGCTCCCCGGGCGGGCGAGGATCGCGGTCGTGAGGACGATCACGCCGACGCCGCCGACCCACTCGATGAACGAGCGCCACCACTGGAGCGTCGCCGGCAGGACGGACTCGTCGTCGGTCATCGTCAGGCCGGTGCCGGTGAAGCCGCTCATCGACTCGAAAAACGCAGAGAGAGGGTCCCTGAAGGCCGCGAGCGTGGGGGTGTCGACGCTCGCGGGGAGGTGAACGAGGTCGGGCGCTATCGCGGCGTTCCAGGCGAGGAGGAAGAAGGGGAGCGACCCGAACAGGGCGACGAAGAACCAGCCCGACGCGGCGATCATCATGCCGTGGAGCTTGCCGGGCTGGTCGGCCTCGTCGTATCGAGTGGCGAGGAAGCGGCCTGTCGCCGCCGGCAGCAGACCCGAGACCAGGATCGCGGGGATGGCGTAGAACTCTTCCCAGACGACGGCGACCAGGAGCGTGGCGAACATCATCGCCGACAGCGCCTGCAACATGCGCCCCAGGTCGCGGGCGATCGTCGCCAGAGTCCGTCTGGCGGGAGCCGTCCGACTCATCTATCTCGGATCCCGTATGCTGGGGTAAATAATCACTGACATGGCCGCGACGTTCGCGGCCATTCCTCAGGAGTCACTGCCCGGCCTGTTGTACTGGCGGCCGTGGTCCTCGTAGTGGCCGAAGATGTCCGTCACCTCGGGCGTCGCGCCGACCGAGGAGTAGACGGTGAGGATGTCACCGCCGTGGATCTCGGTCCGCCCGCGGGGGGTGATCGGGTTGCCCTCGCCGTTTCGCTCGATGGCGACGATCAACACGTCGTCGCTCAGGGTCCCGTTGTCGGCCGCCTCCTGGATCGTCTCGCCCGTGATCGGCGCGTCGTCGGCGACGATGATCTCGAAGACCTCCGCCTCGTCGCCGACCCGCATGTAATCGACGATCGAGGGTCGTTTCACCGACCGGTAGAGGTACTCGGCGATGAGCCGCTGGGGGTTCTCCATCGTGTTGACGCCGATCTGTCGGAACACGCCCATGTGTTCCGGGGCGTGGACGACCGAGACGATGTTCGGCACCGACAGCTCCTGGGCGAGCAGGCAGACCATAATGTTCGTCGCGTCCTGGTCGGTCGTGCTGATGATCGCGTCGGCCCGGTCCGCGCCCGCGTCCTCCAGGGTCTCTTTGACCGTCGCGTCGGCGTTGATCACCAGGCAGTCGAAGTTGTCGGCGACCGCCGCAGCTTTCTGTTCGGAGCGCTCTATCACTGCGACGTCGTTCCCCCCCGCCGTCGCGATCTGTATCAGCGGCGTCCCGATGTCGCCCGCGCCGACGATGACGATGTACATGCTTGGCCGGTCGTTCCGGGGCGTCACTCGAAAGTGTGTCGTTTCCGCGTGATCCCGTCGGGTCCGACCGCCTCGGTATCGAACCGCGATACCTCGTGCTCCCAGTTTCGCATCGCGAAAAGTGCGACCGCCGAGAGCCGAACCCGTCGCCGGCTCACTCGGCGCGCGCGAGGACGGCCACCCACGAGTCGTTCGCAGCCGACCCGGTCTCCGCATCGACCGCTCGAAACCCGGCCTCGGCGAACAGGTCGCGGACGCGCTCGGGGTCGTAGCGCTCGAAGTGGCGCCGGTCGTCGTCGTACGGGCTCCGACCGACGCCGCCGTCGTCGCTCGCGGTTCCGTTCCCGTCCCCCTTCCCGTCACCGCCGTCGCTCGCAGTCGTCTTGAGCGAACAACAGACGACGCCGCCGTCGGCCAGCGCCCGCTCGAACTCCGCGAGCGTGGCCGGGACCTCCGCTTCGGGGACGTGCAACAGCGACGCGCAGGCCCAGAGGCCGTCGAACGCGCCGTCCGCGAACGCGAGTTCGCGCATGTCGCCGCGGACGGGTGGTGCCTCGGGCACTCGTTCGCGCGCCTGGTCGAGGAAGGATCGGGTGAGGTCGAACGGCACCGGTCGAACGCCCGCCTCGGCGAACGTCGCGGACTCCCAGCCGGGGCCACAACCCACGTCGAGGACCCACGGTCGGGCGTTCTCACCGGCGTGAGTGCCCGCCTCGACGGCGTGAGTGGCTTCGTCACCGGCGTCAGCGGGACCTTCGTCGGCGTGGGCGGTTCCGTCGGTTCGCTCGCCGAGCGCGGCGACGAACCGGTCGACGATATCGGCGACCGATTCGCGGTCGTCGCCGTGAACGCTGGCGTACGTGTTCGCGACGCGCTCGTAGGTCGCAACCGTCCGCCGGACGCGTTCGTCCCTGTCGGCGGGGCCCCCCGGCTCGGCCGTAAATCCACCGACACGTCGCGGTCGGTCCCGACGGACGGCCAGAACGACACTACAAAGAGGCGCTGTGTCGAACCGACGGGCATGAACCCGAAGATCCTGATCCTCGGTCCGCCGGGCGCCGGCAAAGGCACGCAGAGCGAGCGACTCGCCGACGAGTTCGACGTCGAGCACGTCACGACCGGCGACGCGCTCCGGTCGAACAAGGAGATGGACATCAGCGACATGGACACCGAGTACGACACGCCCGGGGAGTACATGGACCGGGGCGACCTGGTCCCGGACGTCGTCGTCGACGCGATGGTCGCCGAGGCGCTCGAGGACCTCGACGGCTTCGTCCTCGACGGCTATCCGCGCAACGGCGACCAGGCCGAGGCGCTGCGTGACATGACCGACCTGGACGTCGTGCTCGTCCTCGACGTGCCCGAGGCGGAACTCGTCGACCGGCTCACCGGTCGCCGCGTCTGCAGGGACTGCGGCGCCAACTACCACGTCGAGTTCAACCCGCCCGCAGAGCAGGGGATCTGCGACAAGTGCGGCGGCGAGCTCTACCAGCGCGAGGACGACGACGAGGAGTCTGTTCGCAACCGGCTCTCCGTGTACCGCGAGAACACGGCGCCGGTACTCGACCTCTACGCCGACCACGAGGGGTTCGTCGAGATCGACGGCGACCAGTCGCCCGACGAGGTCTGGGCGGCCGTGAAGGCCGCCGTCGAATCGAACGCCTGACCGGCTCTCGACGAACGCCTGACCGGCTCTCGACGAACGCCTGACCGGCTCTCGACGAACGCCTGA
>JBDGSU010000173.1:0-3866 GCA_042217395.1 Halosimplex sp. | reverse complement strand
CCGGCTCTCGAAGGCGGTGGTACGGCGGGACCCGTCCGCGTCCCCCTCGCCGCGAGAGTAAAAACTTGATAACGAAGAAGCTCCGAGGTACAACTCAATGGCACGGACCGCAGAGAAAGCAGCCTCGCTGGCCGACGAGAGCCAGTCGATGGCCGACGCGATGGCGCGCGTGCTCGCGGTCGCCGACCGAAAGGGCACCGTCCAGTGGTCGGACGTCAGCGGCGACATCACGAGCGGCGAGTGGGGTCGGCTCATCGAGCAGGGCATCCTCGTCGACGTCGACGGCGACGGGTTCGTCGTCGACGACCCCGAGGGCGTCCGCGACGTCCTCGGCGACGACGCGCCGACCGAGAGCGGCGACTCGTGGGGTACCTCGTCGATGAGCGGGTCCGATTCCGCCGGGAGTTCGGCAGACGAGTCGACCGACGCCGCCGACGACGACGAGGGATGGTCCCGATGGGACAAGATGGCCGGGGCGCTCACGGTCGGGCTCTTCCTGGGTTACTCGCAGGCGCCCATCCGCAACACCGTCGGGGCCGTGCTCGACATCGCTCTGGGCCCGCTGGCCGACGTCGTCCCCTTCTACGTCATGATCATCGTGCTCGCCACGTTCACCGGGTTCAGCTCGACGATCCTCCAGGGCCATCTGATGAACATGGAGAAGATGGGCGAGTATCAGGAGAAGATGCAGGAGATCCAGGAGCGGCGCAAGGAGGCCAAAGAGCGCGGCGACGACGAGGCCCTGGAGGAGATCCAGGACGAGCAGATGAGCGCGATGGGCGACCAGCTGGGGATGTTCAAAGAGCAGTTCCGTCCGATGGTGTGGATCATGCTCGTCAACATCCCCGTCTTCCTCTGGCTCTACTTCATGGTCCAGACGCCCGAGATGGTCGCGGGCTCCGGCCCGGTGATGATCCTCCCGCTCATCGGCGAGGTCGCCAGCTGGAACGTCCGTATCGGTCCGATGTGGTCGTGGATCATCTGGTACTTCGTCTGTTCGATGAGCTTCACCCAGATCATCCGGAAGGCGCTCAACGTCCAGACCACGCCGACCTCCTGACCGGCACCCCGGCTTCCGGACCGGCCCACACCCTCTTTCGACGATTCGTGCCTCTCCGGGCACCGTCCGGACGGATCCGGAGCACGCGTTGGCCGGGTCGATTCGGGACTGCGTGCGGTCGATCCCGGACTCTCTTGCGATACCCCGTATCGATCTTGGCGAGCCGAACCCGGTCTGTCTGTCGCTGCCACGTACGTGCGGGTTCACCACTCGGTATCATCGTTCGATCGTCGGGTAGAGACCGCATACCAATGGGACCGGAGCGACGACGCTCCTGTATGTCACGGTACCCCCGAGGGGAACGGAACGCTCGACTGGAGTGTCCTACGTGCGGTTCACAGGTCGTCCGGACGAGCGGGCGCGAGTACGTCTGCGTCGGCTGCGGGTCGTCGCCGGACGCGAAGTCCGACCCGGAGCGTACCGGTCGACAGCGGGCGTGACCCGATACGGACGGGTCTCGCGCGGGTTCGTCCTCGAGTCGTTCTGTCTGATCTGCTTGTCGAGCATGTGTTTCTGGTCGAGTGGGTGTGGAACGAACGAGAACCGTCGTGACCGCACTCGACGGTGAGCACCGAAAGCCCTCGGCGCGCTCGGGCGGTCTCTGCGACATAGCCTCACTCCGTTCGGATAGGGGTCGCGCAGACCGCCCGAGCCGGGAGGTCGGCGGAGCCGACCTCCACATGGCGTGGCGGCTTCTTGGCGCGGCTTCGCCGCGCCAACGGTCCGAGGGAGCGAAGCTCCCTCGCTATCGCCGCCACGCGCGCCTCGCCTTTTCAGTCCGCCGAGGAACCCCATCGCATCACACCGCGCCACACACCTCCCCAGCCGACTCGCTCACTCCGTTCGCTCGTCCACCGGAAGACTCACTCCGTTCGCTCGTCCACCGGAAGACTCACTCCGTTCGTCTTCCGAGCCTTCGCTCGTATCACTCGCGAAGATAGCGAGGGACCGAAGGTCCCTCGGACCGTGCGAACGGGCGCTTCGCGCCCGTGAGCAGACCTCGCGCAGTTCCGTCGCGGCACGGAGGCCGCGACAGCGCGCGCCACCGCGACTGCTCGATGAGTCCCCATAGCATTCGCGCGAGCGTAGCGAGCGCGATTCCCCGGACGCGAAGGAGCGAAGCGACTGAGTCGTCCGGCCTTTTTCACCCATGTTTTTGCCGGAGGGGTTCCCGCAGGGAGCGTAGCGACCGAGGAAACCCCTCCGGGAAAAGGATGGTTCGTTAAGCCTATTTACGGACCGGCCGGACGGGTAGTATGTTGATAACCGTTTCCGGCCCGGCCGGGAGTGGCAAGAGCACGTTCGCCGCGGCGCTGGCGAACGCGCTGGAGGTGGACCACGTCAGCGGCGGCGACATCTTTCGGTCGCTGGCCGACGAGCGCGGGATGTCTCTGGTCGCGTTCAACGAACTCGCCGAGGAGGACGACGAGGTCGACCGCGAACTCGATCGACGGCTGCGAGATATCGCCGCGGAGAACGACGACCTGATCCTCGAGTCGCGGCTGGCGGGGTGGATGGCCGGAGAACACGCCGACCTGCGGATCTGGCTCGACGCGCCGATGTCCGTCCGCGCCGAGCGTATCGCCGACCGCGAGGACAAGTCCGTCGAGACCGCCCGCGAAGAGACGACGGCCCGGGCCGAGAGCGAGGCCAGGCGCTACAGAGAGTACTACGGGATCGAGATCGACGACCGCTCGATCTACGACCTGGTACTCAACACGGCGCGGTGGACCCCCGCGGCCGAACTGGAGATCGTCCTCGCGGCCGTCGAGTCCTACGACCCCGAGGAGGACGAAGGGCAACCGCCCGTAACCGGCGTGGACTACGACTTCTGATGGCGTTGCGCGGCCCGCCCGACGAGCGTTCGGTGGGCGAGCTCCTCGAGTTCGGCGTCGTCAACCTCGACAAACCGCCCGGTCCCTCCGCCCACCAGGTCGCCGCGTGGGTGCGCGACATGGCCGGCGTCGACCGAGCCGCCCACGCCGGCACGCTCGACCCGAAGGTGACCGGCTGTCTCCCGATGCTGCTCGGCGACGCCACCCGGATGGCGCAGGTCTTCGACGACAGCGTCAAGGAGTACGTCGCCGTGCTCGAGCTACACGGACCGGCACCGGCGGACTTCGAATCCGTCCTCGCCGAGTTCGAGGGCGAGATCTACCAGAAACCCCCGAAGAAGAGCGCGGTCGTCCGCCGCCTGCGTACGCGAGAGATCTACGACCTCGACGCCCTGGAGGTCGAAGAGCGCCGCGCGTTGTTGCGGATCCGCTGTGAGAGCGGGACGTACGTCCGAAAACTCTGTCACGACGTCGGGCTGGCGCTGGGCACCGGCGCCCACATGGGTCACCTGCGCCGGACGACGACGGGGTCGTTCGACGACCGGGAGATGGCGTCGCTGTACGATCTGGCCGACGCGCTGGCCTGGGCCGAGGAGGGCGACGCGGAACCGCTCCGCGACGTGGTCCAGCCGGCCGAACGGGCGCTCGTCGACGTGCCCAGTGCGACCATCGCCGAGAGCGCGGCCCGCGAGGTCGCGAACGGCGCGCCGGTGTATGCGCCCGGCCTGATTGAAGTCGACGACGTGTTCCGGGGCGACCTGCTCGCCTGCTACACGCCCGACGGTGCGGCGGTGTGTCTCGGAACCCTCGCTGGGAATCCGGAAGCCGAGGACGGCGTGGTGATCGACCTCGAACGAGTGCTGGTCTGACCGACCGAAAGCGAAGGGCTTAATCCGGGGAGGGTCGTCTGCCGATACGCGGGACCGTGGGGTAGCGGTATCCTCGGCGCATGGGGTGCGTCGGACCTGAGT
>JBDGSU010000073.1:0-13332 GCA_042217395.1 Halosimplex sp. | reverse complement strand
CGTTGCGCTCGACCTCGCCGTGGACGTACTTCGAGACGGCGCTCTGGCTGATGCCCAGCAGCTCCGCCACCTCGCTCTGGGTCAGCCCGCGGTCGCGCAGCGCCTCCGCGAGCATCGACCTGAACGTCGGCAGGAACTCCTCGACGACGAGCTCCTCGACGAACTTCATCGGCCGATCACCCCGACCGTGCCGACGCGAGCTCCCGTCATCGCGCTACCGGTCGCCTCCGAACTCCGAGTCGTTTCTCGCCGACACGACGGCGACACGCTCGGCGGTCGTCACTGGTCGCCTCCGAACTCCAGGTCCCCCTGTATCTTCGACGCCTGCGGCCCGGACTGGTCCTGGTACTTCGAGCCGCGCTCGCTCCCGTAGGGTCGCTCGGCCGGCGAGGTGAGTTCGGTGAAGATGAGCTGCGAGATGCGCATATCGGGCGTCAGCGCGACGGGCGCGGTGCCGAGGTTCGAGAGTTCGAGCGTGATCTGCCCGCGGTATCCGGGGTCGATGATCCCCGCGGTGGCGTGGATGACGACCGCGAGTCGTCCCAGCGACGAGCGGCCCTGCACGTGCGCGATGAGGTCCGGCGGGATCTCGACGCGCTCGCGCGTCGTCCCGAGGACGAAGTCGCCGGGATGGAGGATGAACTCGCCGTCCTCGTCGACGACGGTCTCCTCGACGTACTCGTCGACCTCGCGCTCGCTCTTGGGGTGGATGCAGGGGATGTTGGCGTGCTGGAACTCGAGGAACTCCCGGCCCAGCCGCAGGTCGACGCTGGCGGGCTGGATCTGGACGTCGGGGTCGTCGAGGGGCTCGACGACCAGATCCTCCGCCTCCAGGCGCCGCAGAATGTCGGCGTCCGACAGTATCATACAGACTCCTGTCTCCCGGGCGGGTAAAGACTCACGGTCCGTTCCGGTCCGGCGCCGCGCGTCGAGCGCCGCGCTCTCAGACGGGGTCTCCCAGGCGGTTCCCAGGTCGGCCGTACACGGTCCGGGTCCGCTCCCGGGCTGTCTCGCGCTACTCCGTATCACGCGTCCGGTGGGGGACAGGACTCCCTCTCGGGCGGGTAGACCGCTACGAAACCGGACTGTGGGTGCGGACGCGCCGGGGCCAGTCGGTCAGCGAGGCGAAGTAGCCGGCGAACAGGGCATAACAGACGACGGCGGGGCCGAGGAAGTTGCGCCACCCGGCGACCCAGATGCCCATCGCGGTGACGACGACGGCGACGACGGGGGTCCCCCAGAGGACGAGCAGGTCCCACTCGCGGCGCCCGACCGCGGCGCGGACGCCGAGCGCGGCGAAGGCCAGCAACGGGGTGAGCGTGAGTCCCGCCTTGAGCGCGTGCCGGAGTGTGTAGCCCGGCATGACCGGCGAGAAGAACCAGGCGCCCCGAAGCAGCGCGATGGCGGCCGCGTGGGGGGCGTTGGCGACGAAGAAGTCGACGACCCCGTTCGCGGGCGCGGGGTCGTACAGGTAGACGAACCGCCGCGGCGTGATCACGATGCCCTCCCGCCAGTGATACAGCATCGACCCCTTCGCCCAGCCGAACTGCAGGCGGTAGGCGATGGCGGCGACGAGCGCGCCGACGAGGCCGAGGTTGACCCTGGCCGGGAACCCGAGGTTCAGTCGGCGATCGCTGCTCGCCGGGAAGAGGTCGTACAGCAGGTACGCGCCGACGATCGGCAGGCCGTTGGGCCGGACGAGCGCGACGAACCCGAGCGAGCCGAGCGCGAGCAAGCGGTTGCGCGTCGTGGGCGCCGTGTGGTAGTGCGCGAGCCGCCAGAGCGCGAGCGCGAGCGCGAACGTGAGCATGAACTCCGACTGCGGTCGGACCGCCCAGCGGTAGACGTCCCACTGGACGGCCAGCGCGCCGCCGGCGACGAGCCCCGCCGAGCGGCCGACGAGGCGGCGTCCGGTGGCGTAGACGAGGGCGCACGAAGCCGCCGAGCAGACGACCTGCACGCCGACCCAGCCGTGGACCCAGCCGCCGGTCGCGTTCAGCCAGCCGCAGTAGGGGAGCCAGTACCCCGAGTAGGCGAGCGCGCGGCTGCCGAACAGCGTCCCGACGGAGAGTTCGTTGCACCACCGCAGGTAGCGGGTGGCGTCCCGGACGACGTGGGTTCCGACGTCGGCCCAGAGCCAGCCCCGGAGCGCGAGCGCGACGAGGAAGACGGCGGTCGCGTCGCGCCACCGGCTGTCGTCCGGGACCGCCTCGGTGAGGGCGTCGGTGACGGTGGAGGTGCGGAGGACCATCGACGGCGGTGACACGCCGCTGTCTCGAAAGCCTTGTTCCTGCAATTGCGTGCTCGAGGGGAATCGGGCCGGCCGGTGTCCGGTTCGCAGACGGGCCGTCGGCGAGACGCGTTCGACGACCCGGCGGACCGACCGGTCGGGGCGAGTGGAGGCGAAGGTTCGGAGCCGGCCTCACTCGCCGTGCGCGCCGGTCGGCCGTCCGAGGTGGCCGGTGTATTCGTCGAGCAACAGCGACGCGTGTCCGGGTTCGGCGACCGGGTCGACGGGCTCGTCGTTCTCGAAGAGGGCCCACTCGACGCCCGCCTCGCGGGCGGCCGCGACCGTCTCGCCCGCGTCGAGGTCGCCTTCGCCGAAGGTGCAGAACTCGCCGGTCGCGAAGTCCATGTCCTTGACGTGGACGAGCGAGACGCGGTCGGCGATGTCTCCGAGTAGCGCGGCCGGGTCCGCCCCGCCGACGCCCGCCCAGCCGACGTCGACTTCGAAGCCGACGGCGTCGGTGGCGTCGACGAGCGCCTCGAACCCGGTGGTCTCGCCCAGGTCGGTGAACTCGTGGGCGTGGTTGTGGTAGTGCAGGTCGAGCCCGCGCTCGGCGAGGCGGTCGGCGAACTCGTCGAGGCGCTCGGCCTGTCGCCGGACGGACTCGCGGCTCTCGAACTCCTCGGGACCGATCCACATCGCGACCACGTCGTCGGTCCCGAACGCCTCGCTCGCGTCGAGGTGGGCCTCGAAGCCGTCTTCGCCGTCGAGTTCGTCCAGGTTCGAGGCGATACTCGCGACCTCGAGGTCGTTCCGGTCGAGCGCCGCTCGGACGGCAGCGGTGTTCGCGTCCGCGCCGAGTTCGACCCCTTCGAAGCCGGCGCGACCGATCCGGTCGAGTTTGTCGCACAGCGGTTCCTCGAGTTCGCTCATCGTGTACGGCTGGATGCCGACGTGCATTGCCCGGTGTGGGGTCGGGTGAGACAAGCCGGTTTCGACCGCGGAAGCTGCGTGGCCGACCCGCCCGGACCGTCGGCGACCGTCCCGTCGCCGATGCGAAACCCTCTCCTTCGCCGGCCGCCAGTCGCGGGTATGAAACAGGTTATCGTCGCCCGCGCGGACCTGGGGATGGGCGAGGGGAAACTCGCCGCGCAGGTCGCCCACGCCTCGCTCATGGCCTTCGAGGACGCCGACCGCAAAGCGCGAAGCGAGTGGAAAGGCAGCGGCCAGAAGAAGATCGTCCTGCGGGCCGACAGCGAATCGCAGCTGTTCGAGCTCGCCGACGAAGCCGAACGCGAAGGCCTCCCCCACGCCGTGGTCCGGGACGCCGGTCACACCCAGCTCGAACCCGGAACGGCGAGCGCGCTCGCGGTCGGCCCCGCCCGCGACGACCTGGTCGACAGCGTGACCGGCGACCTCTCGCTCTACTGAGTCCGTCGTTTCCCCGCCCGGAGTCCCGCAGCGGCCCGCGGGGGCCGCGAGGAGTTCGACGGCGCAGGATCACCGGGACGGCGGATCGCCTCCGATCGCGGGGCAACCGGCGACGAACCGTCCCGTGCCCGCGGTTATCTGGTACGTGAAGCTGAAATTACGTCTCGGTTCCGGCAACTTGGCTTAACTCCGCTGCCCGTCTCCGTTGACGCATGGTAAAGTGGATGGCCGTGCTCTACGGAATCGTCGCATCGCTCGTCATCGGGTTCATCAGCGGTCTGGGCCTCCCGTTCACCGACGCGACGGTCCCGGTGATCGGTGCGGGTTTGACCGGGTTGATCGCCGGCGGTATCGCCGGATACGCGGCGCGCGAGGGGCTGGGGAGCGGGGCGGTGCACGGATTCCTGGCGACGACCATCGGTGCGATCATCGTCACGCTGGTCCTGTTGCTCATCGGGACTCTCGTGGCCGGGATCTTCGGATTCAGCGTCGGTGTCGTCGCGCTGATCTGGGTCGCCGCGACCGGTATCCCCGGCGCCATCGGTGGCGCGGTGGGCGGAGCCGTCGCGCCGGAACCGGGGGCTACCGGCCGACCCGCCGCCTGAGAATCGCCCCGTTCGACGTACGGATCGCGTCCGAGAACGCTCGAGTTACCGGGCGCGTCCTCCCCGTCGTTTCTTCCCCGTCGAGTTCCCGGCGTCTGCTCTCGACCGCTGTCCGGGCCGAGCGCCCGGTCCGTCGAACCGTCGCGGTCGGCCGTTCGAGCGACCGATGGCACGAGTTAAGCCTCCGCAGCGGAGAGGTACGGTACCGATATGCCCGTGCGATCCGTCGCAACGCCGCCCGGCCCGAGACAGCATCCGACCGGCGGTCCGACCTCGCTCCGCCGCCGAACGAACGCCGGGAACGGTCGCGGTGACCGCCCGTGACCTACGAGACGACCGCCGTCGCCCGCGTCGCCGGCGCGCTCTCGCTTTTCGCCTCGCTCGCTGTCTGGGGGCTGTTGTCCCTGCTCGCGACCGGCGAGGTCACGGTGACGACGTGGGCGCTCGCGCTCGCGGTCATGTTCCCTCTCAGCGCGCTCGCGTTCGGGTACGCCGACGACCGCACTCCCCTCGGGCGCGGCTCGGAGTACGCCCTGGGGCTGCTCGTCTGCGTGATCGCGGTCTCGGTCCTGTACCTCGCCGCGGTGGCCGTCGACCTCACGGTGGTCGGAGCCCTCACGGGAGCGGGCCCGGTCGGACTCGCCGCGGCCGCCGTCGGAGTCGCGCTGAGCGCCGCGGCTCTCGCGGCTATCGACGTCCGATACGTCGAGCGACCCGAGACCGCCGCGCGACTCGAGGCGCGCTACCTCGACGACCCCGTCGGTGACGACTGACGAGCCCGTTCGACCCCGACCGTCGGCGGGAGCTACCCGACCGCGGCCGTCGACGAGAGGCCGACTGCTAGAAAGGCTTATATACAACAACCCCTAACCAGACGTTAGTCACGCTGATACAGTGACGCACACTATGCAGGACAATCAGCAGGCGTACGACCGCGGGATGACGATCTTCTCGCCGGACGGGCGCCTCTACCAGGTCGAGTACGCCCGGGAGGCCATCAAGCGAGGCACCGCGAGCGTCGGCGTTCGCACGGACGCCGGCGTGGTGCTCGCGGCCGACCGCCAGGTGCGCTCGCCCCTCGTCGAGGAACAGAGCATCGAGAAACTGCACCGCATCGACGACCACATCGCCATCGCGAGCGCGGGGCACGTGGCCGACGCGCGGCAGCTCGTCGACTTCGCCCGTCAGCAGGCCCAGATGAACCGCCTGCGCTACGACGAGCCCATCGGCGTGGAGTCGCTGGCCAAGGAGGTCACCGACTACATCCAGCGCTACACGCAGAGCGGCGGCGTCCGGCCGTTCGGGGTGGCGCTGGCCATCGCCGGCGTAGACCCCGACGGCACGCCGAAGCTCTTCGAGACCGACCCCTCGGGGACGCCCTACGAGTGGCGCGCGACCGCCATCGGCGGCGACCGCGAGACCCTCCAGGGCTTCCTCGAGGACGAGTACCGCGAGGAGATGGATCTGGACGCCGGGATCACGCTCGCCCTCGAGACGCTCGCCCAGAGCAACGAGGACATCGACCCCGAAGCGGTCGAGGTGACCGTGGTCGACACGGAGACCCACACGGTCCGCTCGCTCGACGCCGAGGAGATCGAAGCGCATCTCGCCGAGTTCGACCACGGGGGTGAGAGCGATGAGTAGATTCACCGACCCGCTGACCGGCGCCGACGCGGTCGGCGACCCGACCGCACCGGAGCTCGACGTCGGACGGTTCGACGGGAGCGAGGGCGCGAACGCGAGCGCGCGCGACGAGAGTTCGGTCAACAAGACCGGGACCACGACCGTCGGCATCGCGACCGAGGACGGCGTCGTCGTCGCGACGGACATGCGCGCCTCGCTCGGCGGCCGGTTCGTCTCGAACAAGTCCGTCCAGAAGGTCGAGCAGGTCCACCCGACCGGCGTGTTGACCCTCGTCGGCTCGGTCGGGGGCGCCCAGTCGTTCATCCGGACGCTGCGCTCCGAAGCGGACCTCTACGAGGTCCGGAAGGGCGAACCGATCAGCATCCACGCGCTGGCCACGCTCGCGGGCAACTTCGCCCGCGGCGGGCCGTGGTTCGCGATCAACCCCATCCTCGCCGGCGTGGACGGCAAGGGATCGCACGTCTACAGCATCGACCCCGCCGGGGGCGTCATGGCCGACGACTACACCGTCACCGGTTCGGGGATGCAACTGGCCTACGGGACCATCGAGGGCGAGTACGACCCCGAGATGAGCCTCGACGACGCCCGCGATCTCGCGGTGCGGGCGGTCGCCGCAGCCAGCGAGCGCGACACCGGCTCCGGGAACGGCGTCTACGTCGCGACCGTCACCGGTGACGGCGTCGACATCGAGGGCTTCGACGAGGTCGACGAGGCGCTCGCGCCGCGGTAGGCGCGGACCGGATTTTTCGACGCGGTTCCGACCGTCTCGGACGGATTCGGAGCACGCGTTTTCGATAAATCGATCGCACGCACGCGTGCGCCGATCCCGGGCCGTCTCCCAGGAATCCGTATCAGTCGTTCGGGGAGTCGGTATCAGTTATTCAGGTAGTAGACTCGCTTGCGCGCGTCGTGGAAGCTGTAGCGCGACCCCACGAGCGCCTCCTCTTCGAGTCGGTTCAGCGCGTAGCGCACCGTCCGGTCGGGCAGCAGCGATTCCTCGGAGAGTTGCCCCTGCGACAGCGGCGCGTCCGTCTCCAGCACCTTCGCCACCAGCTTCGCGCTCGGCGGGAGCTCGCGCAGTCGCTCGCGGAACTCCGCCTCGCCGAGTCGCTCCTCGGCCCCCGGTTCGTCTATCGTCGTGCTCATATCTTCCCCTCTCCGGAGGTACCTGGTAAACGTTGGCTATATGGGTGACCAAAGTATCCAAACCATATAAGGAGTCCTTGTATTTTCTGCGACCGTCGACCGGATCGCCCCACAGCGGCGACGTGACTCGATCGAGAGCGGGTCGCGACGGGGTGGACCTCGGTCTCGGGACGGGCGGGCGGCGTCGATCCCGGAACCGATCGGCGGCGCCGGTACCGAGACTCCGTGCGAGACGGAGCGCTTTCGTTGCTGTAGTCCGTGGGGTGGGACATGGCGTCGATCCCCGAGTCGTTCCACGACCTGTTCGAGAAGCAGACGTTCGCGCACTTCGCGACGATGACGCCGGACGGGTTCCCGCACGTCACGCCCGTCTGGGTCGGTTACGACCCCGACGCGGACCGGGTGTTGATCAACACGGCGCGGGGCCGTCGGAAGGAGCGAAACGTCGCCGAGAACCCCAAGGTCGGGGTGAGCATGGTCGACCCCGAGGAACCCTACCGGTACTGCTCGGTCACGGGCGAGGTGACGGCGGTGACCGAGGACGGCGCCGAGGACCACATCGACGAACTCGCCCGACGCTACCTCGACGTCGACGAGTACCCGGGCTACGACGAGGACCCGGGCGACCGCGTGATCCTCGAGATCCGGCCCGACCGAGTGTACACGTCCTGACGGCGGTGGGCCTGGCGAGTCGCGGACCGCGACACCGCACACCGCCGGTGCGCCGCGGGCGCGCGGACGCGGCTTCCAGTACTCTTTTGGCCCCCGCGGGGGCAAATTCGGGTATCGTGAAGGGTCAGGAGTGGTACCAGCAGGAAACTGTCGTCGAGTCCTACGAGGACAAGCGTTTCTCCCGGGGCGGCGGTCGGCTCACCGACCGCCTGGAGAAGGAGGCGGTGTTCGAGAAGCTGGCGCCGGTCGAAGACAAGCAGATCCTCGAGATCGCCTGCGGTACCGGTCGGTTCTCGGTGATGCTCGCGGAACAGGGCGCCGACGTGGTCGGGCTGGACATCTCGGCGCCGATGCTCGGTGAGGGCCGCGAGAAGGCGCGCCGCGCGGGCGTCGACGACCACCTCGAGTTCATGCGCGGCGACGCCGCCCGCCTGCCGTTCCCGGACGACCACTTCGACGCCGTCTTCGCCATCCGCTTTTTCCACCTCGCGGACACGCCGGCGGAGTACCTCCGCGAGATGGCCCGCGTCTCGAAGGATCAGGTCGTCTTCGAGACGTACAACCGCTTCTCGGGCCGGTCGCTGTACAACTGGGCGCTCCCGATGGGCTCGCGCCTGTACTCCCGGCGAGAGGTCGACGGGATGTTAGAGGCAGCCGACCTGCGGCTGCGCGACGAGACCCACGAGTTCGTCGTCCCGTTCGGCCTGTACCGCAAGCTTCCCGGCGGCGTCGCCTCCGTCTTCCGTCGCGTCGAGGAGGCGATCGACCGGACGCCGCTGGGCGACCGGCTGGCCTCGATCTCCTACTGGTCCGCGACCGTCGAGTGATACGGATTATTGCAAGACATTCCGGGATCGACCGCACGACTGCGTGCGGTCGATCCGGTACACGCTTGCTTCGAATCCGTCTGAGAGGCGGGGCGACGGTCGCGGCCGTCGACGGCGGCCGTCGACGTCGGTCGTCCGGGACGGCCGGCGGTCGACCGTCCCGCGGACTTTATGACCATCGAGGCAGGTACGCATGATATGCAGCTCTCGGTGGTGGTCCCGACGCTCGACGGCCGGGAGCAACTCGCCCGGACGCTCGACGCGCTGGCCGACCACGCCCCCGGCGCCGAGGTGGTCGTCGTCAACGGTCCCTCGATCGACGGGACGACCGGGATGGTCCGCGACCGCGACGACGTCGACGTGCTCGTGGAAGTGGCCGACCGGACCGTCACCGCCGCGCGCAACGCCGGGATCGAGCGGACCACCGGCGACGTCGTCGCCCTCGTCGACCAGGGCCTGTCGGTCACCGACCGGTGGCGCGAGGCGCTGGCCGACGGCGTCGACGGCGCGGACGTCGTCTCCGGGCCGGTCCACGAGCAACTGCGCGGCGGAATGACGACCGAGGAGGTCGAGTCCGACGCGCTGGCCGGCCGGGAGATTACCTACTTCAACGGCGGCAACGTCGCGTTCGCCCGGTCGGCGCTGGACGCGCTCGACGGTTTCGACGAGTACCTCGAGATCGGCAGCGCCCGCGACGGCGCCCATCGGCTCGCCGCGATGGACTTCTCGGTGCGGTGGGCGCCGGAGATGGGCGTCGCCCGCGAGGTGGGCGCCGACGGCGGCGGCCCGGAGACCGACCCCGGCTGGAAGTACCGCTCGCTGGCCTACCGCCTCGTGAAGAACTACGGCGTCCGCCCGCGCGTCGCCGCCCGGTTGGTCGCCTACGCCGGGACGGACGCGCTCGGGTCGCTGCGCGAGGTGGCCCGCGGCGACGGGACCCCCTCGAACTGGCTCGGGACCGGTCGGGCCGTCGTCTCCGGACTCGCGGTGGGCTCGAAGGACGGTGCCTGGGCGCGCGTGCTCGACCGCTCGACGCGGCGCAACCCCTACGGCCGCTCGGCCCGCTCGGACCGCGCCGTCGCCGTCTACGACCGACGTTGAGCGGTCCTAGAACGCGTCGTCCACGGGCTGATAGACTTCTATCTGGACCCGATACGTCTGCGTGCGAGTTGAGTGACGGAGCCACTACCCGTTCTGATGGATCGAGTGTCCCAGATCTCCCAGAAGATGGCTAATACGCCGGTTGCTTCGCACGTACGAGATCCCACCGGCGAGGAGAAATCCGACGCCAGTGACGATAAATCCGATCCCGATGAGAGTTAGCGGGGATTCGAATACGCCGAGCACCGCCACTCCGAAGAGAAACGATGCGAAACCGGTTCTGAGATGGGCGAGGATCGTTCGTTCGCGTGCTAACCGAGTTCTCTCTTGAGCGAGTTTTAGCTGCACGTCCATTTCGTCGTCCATTGGTCTACTCGTTACCTCTCTGTCTCCAATAAGTATCGGTAGCGCAATAACTGCCATCGTCTGGAAGCCGAGCCGAACGTCGGACTTCGAGAGGCCGTCACCGACTCGTCGGACCACCCGACCGCTACGTCCCGCCGGAGGGCGCGAGCGCCTCGAAGACGCGGCCGGGGTTGTTCGAGAAGACTTTCCGCATGGCGTCTTCGGGTACGTCGAGGGTCAGTATCTCCATGACCGCGACGTTGGGATGGGCGGCGGGCGACCCGCTGCCGAACAGGACGCGGTCGGGGTGCTCCATGATGGCCCGTTCGAGCGGGTCCCGATACCGGACGAAACTCGTGTCGAGGTAGAGTGACGATTCGCGGTCGAGCAGGTCGATGGCGGTCGCCATCAGGTCCCGATCCAGCGGGTGGCCCCCGAAGTGCGCGAGCACGACCGGAACGTCGTACTGCAGGAGTGTCGCTTCGACGGCCGCGGGCTCGAACTCGCGGCCGCCGTGGACGATCACGGGGAGGCCGGCGTCGGCCAGTCGCTCGAGGACCTCCTCGTCGGGGAGCCCGTCGCGGGGCGGGTTGAGTTTGAACCCGACGAAGCGGTCGTCGTAGGCGTACTGCTCGACGTCGGCGGGGGAGGTGTGGTGCTCTCGCCGGCGGGCGGTGAGATTACGCAGGGTCGCCGCCGTGGTGTCCGCGGGGTCGCGCGCCCCGTTGATCCGCGCGACGGCGACGAAGGGACGACCGACCGACATCCGCGCGACGGCGTTGTTCGCCGGGAGGTAGTTGCCCTCGCGGCCGCTCGGGAAGACCAGCGACCGCACGACCCCCGCCTGGTGCATCTCTCGCTCCAGTCGCTCGGGGTCGCCCAGCCCCTCGCGCTGTCGACGGTCCTCGTCCGGCTCGAGGCGCGCGTGCACGTCGACCACCCGAAACCCGTGCTCCAGCTCCAGCATTCACCCTACCATGCGCACACCTCGGTAAAACTGTTGTCGGAGACGCCCCCGCCGACCCGACCCGCCGTCGGCCTCACCCGGTCGCCCACGCCGAGCCGACGGCCCCCCGGCGGCCGCCCCGGAGTCCGCGCCTTCGCCGCAGTCCCGCCCACTCCGGTCAAACCCCCGGTTCACACCGCCCGGCCCGGACTTCTGACTATCGTACTTAAACGCTTCCCCGTGCACCGAGTGGGGTGCCCTGACACACCGCTGGCGGTGGTTCCGGGGGCACATTGAAAAACTTTATATAGAACCGCTTACGATGAATAGATGAACCTCAACCATGTCATCCGGCCAGCGACGCATGGGTGGACAGCCGATGTTCATCCTCAACGAGGACAGTGAACGCACGCAAGGAAAAGACGCTCAGAGCTCCAACATCACGGCCGGCAAGGCCGTCAGCGAGGCCGTACGGACCACACTCGGTCCCCGCGGCATGGACAAGATGCTCGTCTCCGACGCCGGCGACGTCGTCATCACGAACGACGGCGCGACCATCCTGAACGAGATGGACATCGAGCACCCCGCCGCCCAGATGATCTCCGAGGTCGCCGAGACCCAGGAGAGCGAGGTCGGCGACGGTACCACCACCGCGGCGGTGCTCGCCGGCGAACTGCTCTCGCAGGCGGAAGACCTGCTCGACGACGACGTCCACCCGACGACCATCGTCGAGGGGTACTATCAGGCCCTCTCCTTCGCCCACGACGCCGTCGACGAGGTCACGCTCGACGAGGAGCTCGACGACGACCTCCTCGAGACGGTCGCCCGCTCGTCGATGACCGGCAAGGGCACCGGCGACGTCTCCGCCGAGCGCCTCGCCGAGACCGTCGTCGACGCCGTCCGCCGCGTCTCCGACCAGGAGGGCGTCGTCCGCGACAACGTCTCCGTCTACACGCAGACGGGTTCCTCGTCCTCGGCGACCCGTCTGATCGACGGCGTCATCATCGACGAGGAGCCGGTCCACGACAACATGCCCCGGAGCTTCGAGGACCCCCAGATCGCCTTCGTCAACGACGACGTCGAGGTCCGCGAGGCCAACATCGACGCCGAGTACAGCGTCTCCAGCGTCGACGATCTGAACACCGCACTCGAGGCCGAGGAGTCGGAGCTGCGCGGCTACGCCGAGCACGTCATCGACCTGGGCGTCGACGTCCTGTTCGTCGACGGCGACGTCGCCGACCAGGTCGCAGCCATCCTCGCGAAGAACGGCGTCGCCGCCTTCGAGGTCGGCGACGACGAGGGCGACAAGCTCGCCCACGCGACCGGCCTCTCGCGGGCCGCCGCCGTCCAGGAGCTCGAGGCCGACGACCTGGGTTCGGCCGGCTCGCTCTCCGTCCAGAAGTACGGCGACGACTACGTCACCTTCGTCGAGGACGGCGACGCCGGCCAGTCGGTCACCGTCTTCGCCCGCGGCGGCACCGAGCACGTCACCGACGAGTTAGAGCGCGTCCTCGGTGACGCGCTGGACGTCGTGACGGCCGCCCTCGACAAGGGCGGCGTCGTCCCCGGCGCCGGCGCCACCGAGATCGCGGTCGCCGACCACATCCGCAGCGAGGCCGCAAGCGTCGAGGGCCGCAAGCAGCTGGCCGTCGAGGCGTTCGCCGACGCCGTCGACGTCCTCCCGCGCACCCTCGCGGAGAACACCGGCATGGACCCCATCGACGCGCTGGTCGACCTGCGCGCCGAGCACGAGAGCGAGGGCATCGCCGGCATCATCTCCGAGGGCCAGACCGGCGTCATCGACGACCCCGTCGAACTGGGCGTCCTCGACCCCGCCGCCGTCAAGCACGAGGCCGTCGAGTCCGCCACCGAGGCCGCGACGATGATCGTCCGCATCGACGACGTCATCTCGGCGAGCTGATCGCAGAGTTGCGCCGCGGGCGAACCGATCGCCCGTCATCGACACGTCGCGTATTCTCTCGAACACCCGTTCTTTCGGTCCAGTTCCGCCGGGATAGTTTCGACTCCGCTTCCCGACGACGGATGCGAAAGACGGTGATCGGATCGAAACCGTCTCTGCCGTCCGTCGACCCCCCGGGGGTGCCGAGGGTATCGCGGGTCGACGGAAATCGTGAAGTGTGAGCGGCCGATAGCCGTGTGTGAGGCCGGTGATCCGGCCATGGTTTCAGACGGACCCTTGTGGGGTTGAAGCGTCGGGCGCCGGCATCGAGAACGTCGGCGGACCGCGTTTCAGACGGACCCTTGTGGGGTTGAAGCTCGTCGCCGTCGCGGGGTACACCCTCGCGGACGTGCGTTTCAGACGGACCCTTGTGGGGTCGCTCTTCGGTAGACTGGCGGAACTAGCGGAACACGTTGACAGCGATGCAA
>JBDGSU010000072.1:0-13340 GCA_042217395.1 Halosimplex sp. | reverse complement strand
TCCCGAATTTATACCATGAAGAAGTTAGCACCGGCTCATCATCGTTTTGCGTGAAATGAGTAACAGCTTGCTCAGTGTATTTCTGCCGGCGAATCCGGGTCCCGTCTTCTGCCCAATCAAGATCAGGATCGTCCTCGACCGCCTGCTTCAGACCGTTCTCGACTTTCTGGAGAATCGGCCGTTCTGCAGGAGGATGGTCGATGGACATGTTATTTGAAGACGCTGGATAATCTCTTTCTGATATACCCTGACACATCAATCTTGATGTTGCAACCGCATAAATAGTCGCCGTCCTCAGTGAAAGTAAAGCTGATTTTGTTTTGACTGCTCAAGACAGGATTCGACGTAGGCTTTCTCATCAATCGTCAGCACCTGATGGGAACGGCTGTCTCACTCGCCAATCGGAAGTGGCTCAGTCTGTTCTCAGCACCTCTCCTTCAACAACTTCTGCTTCGGATTGTAACTGGGTTCATCATTCCCCTGTTTCTGCCAGGGGAAGTGCTTTCGACGTTACTGTTCCCTGACGGCGTAGTTCATCACGAGGGTGGTCGGGGATACGCGGAGTAGACTTGGAGGATATGATAGTAGGTGCAGGCGCTGGGCGACCCGGGGTTCTATTTCACCACGGTTAGTTCGGATATGTGCTTCACAGCCCAACGATCGCTACTCACGTCTCTCCATTCTAACTCGTACTCTACCTCGTATTCGTCGGAGACAGCACCGTGTCGATCCTGAAGAAGGAGGTCTCCAGGTGCACCAGTTTGTTCGAGTAGCTCTCGATCAGCATCCGTGAAGTAGTTGTGCTTGAGTTGGCTCGAAGCGATGTCTTCGATTGTGAACCGGATGCCCTCTTCGCTTTCGGTGATGACGGCTACCTCCAGCGGAAGGAACCCACTCTGACGCTCAAATTCTTCTTGGAGGTCCAGAAACCTGAGCTGAGCATTCCATCGAGGGTCATCTTTCAGCTCGTAGAGTCCTGACCCGATGCGAGCGACGAGCTGGTGCTCTTGGAGACGCTTCAGTCGTTCGCTGCTGTACTGGCGGGTGATATTCAGTTGATTAGCAAGGAATTGTGGCGTAACTCGGCCTTGTCGGAGCTCATCAAGAACCTCGTGATCCGTGCTGTTCAAGTCGGCGGCCGTGAGGGGCATACCGGATATTCATTCCTGCGGAGAAATAAATGCTACGATTAGTAGACTACGAATCGTAAATTCTTGCTTCTCGGTTCCTGATTACCGTTATTTTCGGCGTATTAGAGGATGGTTGGCCCCGAAAGTAATAGTAGATATAAGTCTCACAACCACGTCTTCGACCCCGGGTCGCGCCCGCTGGTCTCGGCGGCGCTGGACTCCTCGACCTTCCTCGTCGTCGACGAGGCCCACCGCCTCGAAGAGCGCGTGCGGGATCTCCTCTCCGACAGGGTCGGCCGCTCGACGATCAAGCGGGCCCGCAACGACTGCAACCACCTGCTCTCGCGCGCCCGGGAGAGCCGGGACCGCAAACAGCAGGTCCGCGACCGCCTCGCCAGCCACGACGTCCCCCTCTCGGCGGTCGACACCGCTCGCGAGTTCTACGACGACCTGCTCGGGTGGATCGACGAGCGCGTCGAGCGACACCTCGACGAGGAGTTCGAGCGCGACTGGCGCGTCCGCGACCCCGCCGAGTCCCTGCCCGAGCGCGACGTGGAGATCCCCCTCCGGGACCCGGAGGAACCCGAGCCCGACGAGCTGACCCGGTGGGCCGAGCGGCAGGGGTACGACGGCGAGGTGTGGCGGACGCTCTCCGTCGTCGGCGCCGCCGTCGAGGACGCCATCGACGGCCTCGGGCTCGCGCGCCAGCCGGTCTGCGCCGCCGTCGGCGCCGTCGCGGCCCACTGGTGGGACCGGGGCCACGACCGCTATCTCCGGGAGATCGAACTCGAACACTCCCCGAAGACCGGACAGGCCGCCGACGCGGTCGACGCCGACTACCTGCGGACGTACACCCCCGGGCTCGTGCTGTTCGACTGCATGCCCGCCGAGTCGCTGCGGGAGATATTCGACTCGCTCGGCGGCGGCGTCCTCATGAGCGCCACGCTCTCGCCGCTGGACGTCTTCACCGAGGTCTCGGGGCTGGAATCGCTGCGCGAGGGCGACCCGGACCCGGGGCCGACGCCCGAGGAGGGCGACCCCGGTCGACCGGTCGAGACGAGGAGCTACCCGCTGCGGTTCCCCGCCGAGAACCGCGCGAGCTGGGTCGTCGACGCCGAGCCGTTCACCGCGCGCAACCGCGGCGACCCCGCGGAGATGGACCCGCTGGGGGAGGGCTGGAACCGAACGCGGGACGAGTACGTGCACGTCCTGCGGTCGATCGCGCGGTCGCCGGGAAACGTCCTCGTCGCGATGCCCAACTACCGGGAAGCCGAGTGGGCCGGTGCCTACCTGTCGGACGCCGTGGACAAGCCGGTGCTCGTCGACGAGAGCTCGAGCAACGAGGCCACGGAGGACCTGAAGGCGGAGTTCTTCCGCGGGAGCGGAAAGGTGCTCGTGACCAGCACCCGCGGTACCCTCACGGAAGGGGTCGACTACGACGGCGAGAAACTCGCCGCGGCGCTCGTGATCGGCGTCCCCCTCGTCAACGTCGCGTCGCCGCGCGTCCGAGCGGTCCGCAGGGCCTACGCCGACGAGTTCGGCGAGGACGTCGCCTTCGAGTACGCGCTGACGGTCCCGGCGGTCCGCCGGGCCCGCCAGGCCATCGGCCGGGTCATCCGCGGGACAGACGAGGTCGGCGTGCGCGTCTTCGCCGACCGCCGCTACACGGCGGGGGCCCCGCGGTCGGTCCACGAGTACCTCTCGCCCGCCGAGCGCGAGGAGTTCGTCCGGATGACCGCCGAGTTCATCGACGGGCAACTCGACCGGTTCTGGCGCGACCGGGGCGGGTAGGCGTCGCGCACCGGGGGGTCCGGCCGGATCGCGAGGCCCGACCGGGGACCGATTCGGTCGCCGTCGGGCGCTGGCGTCGACGTCTCAGCTCGCAGATGGGTAAAGGGGGTGTACCCGTCGGAAGTCGTCCGTTTTCGGTCGGTGAAAGCGAGTTAATCGGTCTATACCGCCATCGACGGCCGGAAAGCATATGGCCGAGGATACCAGTTACACAAGGGATGCCAGAGTGTCAGAACTGTGGGTCGTTTGTCACCGAGGCGTACGTCCGCGTATTCACGCCCGACGGTCACACCGGCCCCCGCGTCTGTCCGTTTTGCGAGGACAAACTCCGTGACGGTGCCGAGGTGCGCGAGGCTCGGTCGTCGCGGTCATAGGCGCCCGCCTGTCCGCCGCTCGTGCCGGCCGTCCGGGGGGACGGTCGATCGGTTGCTCACCGCCGTCGACCGGCCGCGGCTGTCCGCCGCTACGGCGAGCGGCCGGTAGCCGCGCGGATCGTCTCCACGCGTCTCGGAGTGCGTCCGCGCACCTCGCGGGGAGGAGTACGGTTTTCCCGGTCGCCGTCGAACGGGCGGACATGACGGCCTTCTACGATCGGATCGCGGACTTGCCCGTCGCGATCGACGGCCTCGAGTTCGCTCGCCACGAGATGGACACCTCCGCCGGGTTCACGCGCGTGACGACCGTCGTGGAGCTGCGCGGCGACGGCGCCGTCGGGCGCGGCGAGGACGTCACCTACGACACCGAGGACCACGACCGGCTGCGCGACGCCCGCGAGGCCGGCGACCTCGAGTGGGACCTGTCGGGCGAGTACGCCTTCGAGGAGTTCTCGGCGGCGCTGGACGGCCTCGAGCTCTTCCCCGAACCGCCCGAGCGCGAGGTCTCCCGGCACTACCGGCGGTGGGCCCTCGAGAGCGCCGCGCTGGACCTCGCGCTCCGGCAGGCCGACACCACGTTCGCCGCCGCGCTCGACCGGACGTACGACCCCGTCCGGTTCGTCGTCTCGACGCGCCTGGACACCGAGGGCGAGCCGACGGCCGACCGGGTGCGCCGGTGGCTCGACGTCGACCCGGCGATGGAGTTCAAGCTCGACCCGACCGCCGAGTGGACGCCCGAACTGCTCGAGGACCTCGCGGCGACCGACAGCGTCCGCATCCTCGACCTGAAGAGCTACCACGAGGGGACCGACGTCGACACCGACGCCGACCCCGAGCGCTACCGCCGGGTGGCCGAAGCGTTCCCCGACGCCGTCCTGGAGGACGCGAAGGTCACCGAGGAGACCCGCGCGGTCCTCGAACCCGTCGTCGACCGGCTCTCGTGGGACTACCCGATCACCGACGTCGAGAGCGTCCGAGCGCTCCCCTTCGAGCCGCGCTGGCTCAACATCAAGCCCTCCCGGTTCGGCACCGTCGCGGACCTGCTGGACACGATCGAGTACGCCCTGGAGCGCGAGATATCGCTGTACGGCGGTGGCCAGTACGAACTCGGCGTCGGCCGCGAGCACCTCCACGCGGTCGCCTCGACCTTCTATCCCGACGGGCCGAACGACGTCGCCCCCACCCCCTATCACGCACCGGAACCGCACGCGGACGTGCCGACGAGTCCGCTCGGCCCGCCGGCCGACCCGAAGGGGCTGCGCTGGGCGCGAGAGTAGCGTAGCGGGTCCGCGACGGCGCGAACCGCGCGACCGGATGCTCGCGTCGGGGGTCGAGCCGCTCGCGTCGAGACGTATCCGCTCTTCAGGTCACGTCCGGCGAGTGGACGTCCTCGACGCGGACGACCTCGGCCTCGACGTCCTCCTCGACGGCGCCCCAGCCGCCGACGACGTACTCGCCGTCGTCGGTCGCGACGACGATGGCGACCGTCCCGCCGAGCTCGTCGTAGGTGGGTTCGATCACCGAGCCGTCGGCCTGGCCGAGGCGGATGTCGACGAGGTCGCCGCGGAGTTCGACGGTCTCGCCGCTGTCGGTGTCCCGGCCGGTGACCGAGACGGTGACGCCGGCGCCCTCGTGCCAGAGCACGGCGGCGTGGCGGACGAACTCCTCGATGCTGACGTAGGCGGCGTCGCCGCCGTCGGCGACGTGGAGACGCTCGGCCGGGACCCACCCGCAGGTGAGAAACGACCAGTGAAAGAGGAAGGTGAGCAGGTCGTCGCCGACCTGGACGCCGTACTCCTCGCCGCCCTGGACGTTCGGCGAGAGAAAGCCCTGCCGGCGGTCGACGACCGCGAGGAACGAGCCCGGCGATCGGGAGTGTCTGACCTCGGTGATGGGGCTGTCGGCGAGGTCGGCGGCGGTGATCGCGGTGGCGTCGAGCGGGCCGTTGATCGAGGCGTGGACGACGACGCCGCGCTCGGCGGCGGCCGCCAGAGCGGGGCGTAACTCGGCGAACTGTTCGTCGGTGCCGCCGAACTCGACGGAGACCTCCGCCTCCCCGACGGCCGCCCGGGCGTTGTCGACCACCGTCCGCCGGCGCTTGACGACGCTGACGCGGTGTTCGCTGGGGTCCGGGCGCTCCCAGCGGTCCTCGATCTCGTCGGCGGCGGTCGCGAGCAGTTCCCCCGTCGAACGGAGCTCCTCGAGCACCTCGCCGGGCTCGCTGGCCCGCGCGTGCAAGCGGTCCTGTTCGACGGTCTCGACGAAGCCCCGCTCCTCGAGCGTCCGGACCACGTCGTAGACCTGCGAGGTAGGCACGCCCGCCGCGTCGGCCACGTCGACGACCGGCGCCGTCCCCCGGTCGAGGAGACCGAGATAGACGGCGGCCTGGTACTCCGTCAGCCCCGCTCGCTGCAACGCCTCGCGGAGGCGATCCGTCTCCATGTCCGCTCATGCTCCCCTGCCGAGTAAAGCGTTACCGTGGGCGGCCGACGCCGCCGTCTGTCTCGCCGTCGCGACCGGCGCCTCGATCGCCTCGCACCCCGCCGACCGGTCGAACAGCGAGCGGAACTGTTTCTTCGGATCCGATATAACGTTCTTATATCGAGGTGTGCATATTCTTGCCGTCATGGCTGAGGACAGCGAGGCTGCGGTGCCGCGACGGGCGCTGCTCGTAGCGGGGGCGGCCGGACTGGGTGCGTTCGCAGGGTGTCCCGGACGGGGCGGTTCGACGGCGACGCGCGGGAGCGGGTCGGGTGGGGGCGCGGACGGAACTGCCGGTGACGGCGACGGATCCGCCGGTGCGACCGACTCGAACCCGGGAGCCACGGGCGACGACTCGGCGGACACCGACGCCTCCGAGCGGACGGTCGCCGAGCCGCCCTCCGAGATCGATCCCGCCGATCCGGGGGAGTCAGTGCTGGTGGACCAGGTGGGATACCGGCCGGGCGACCCGAAGGAAGCGGTCGTCCGGACCGACGCGACGGCCTTCGCGGTCTTCGACGCCGAGAGCGACGAACGGGTCGCGACCGGCGAGCTCTCGGATCCGACCGAGGACGAGGCGTCGGGCGAGACGGTCCGGCACGCTCGCTTCGACGGCGTCTCCGACCCGGGGCGCTACCGGCTCGCGGTCGGCGACGGGACGGTCGCCTCGCACCGCTTCGAGGTCGGCGAGGGCGTCTGGGGGCGCACGCTCGCGCAGCTGTGCCGGCGGTACACGCTGCGGCGGGCCGATACCCGGATCGAGGACCCCGTCACCGGGTTGGAGTACGGGCCCGGCCACCCGCAGGACAGCGAGGCCCGGCTCTACTTCGGCGACGAGTTCCACGACGAGGGCGAACAGCTCGACGTCTCGGGCGGGTGGTACGACGCGGGCGACTACGGGAAGTACGTCCCGACCGGCGCCGTCACCGCGGCGCAGTTGCTCCTCGCCTACGAGCGCAACCCCGACACATTCGAGGCCGACCAGCTCTCGCTCCCCGCGGGCGTCTCGACGGCCGAGCGCGAGGCCGGGCTGCCGGACCTCCTCGCGGAGGCGAAGTTCGAACTCGAGTGGCTCGAACGGATGCAACGCCCCGACGGCGCCGCCTACCATAAGGTCGCGGGCGAGCGGTGGCCGGGGATGGACACCCGCCCCGCCGAGGACGACCAGACGCGGTACGTGTTCGGCCTCTCGACGTACGGCACGGGGCTGGTCGCAGGCGTGATGGCGATGGCCGCCCGGGTCTACCGCGAGTTCGACGCCGCCTTCGCCGACCGGGCGCTCTCGAACGCCCGCGACGCATTCGCGTTCCTCGAATCTCAACCCGACCCGATCTTCCGGCGCGACGAGGGGCAAAACGCCGGGTCGGGCGGCTACGCCAAGGAGACCGACCGGACGGAGCGGTTCTGGGCCGCCGCCGAGTTGCTGAAGACGACCGGCGAGACCCGGTACGCCGACTACCTCGACTCGGAACTGGCCGACCGGTTCTCGGTCGCGCCGCCCGCGGTCGGCTGGCACGACGCCCTCCTGCTCGGCCACTGGGCGTACTACACCGCCGACGCGGCCGACGAGAGCCGCCGCTCGGCCGTCGCCGACCGACTCGTCGCCGCGGCCGAGGACCTCGTCGCACACGTCCGCTCGGAGGGGTACCGCGTCTCGCTCTCGCCCGACGAGTACCACTGGGGTCGGCGAAGGCGGCCGTGGCGAAGGGCAACCGGCTCCTCTACGCCGACGCCGTCGAATCGAGCGAGGCCTACGTCCGGGCCGCGCTCGACCAGGTCCACTACGTGCTCGGCCGGACGCCGACGGCCCGCTCGTACGTCACGGGGTCGGGCGACGCCCCGCCCCGGAACCCCCACAGCCGCACGGTCGAGAGCACCGGCGTGAACGTCCCCGGCAACCTCGTCGGCGGCCCGAACGCCGACGGCGGCGACCCCGCACTCGACGGCCTGATCGACCGCGAGGACCCGTCCCCGGCGAAGTGCTACCTCGACGAGACCGCGTCGTACGCGTCGAACGAACCCGCCATCGACTACGCCGCCCCGCTCGTGGTCGCGCTCGCGCAGTTCACCCCCGCCGCGGCCGTCGGGGTCGAGTGACGCGGTTTCGACCCGAAATCCGCGATATCGACCGGTTCCGGTACGCTGCGCGCCATCAACGGTGAACTAGTAGGAAGTATTACGATAGCTGGTATCCTATGACTGACATGGATGCGAGAATCCACTCGTCGGTGATCGGATGTGAGCACGGTGCAGTCTCGGAGGGCGACCGATGACCGTCGAACGCGCCTCGGCGGAGGGAGAGGTCGTCGCGGACGAGCCCGCAGACGAGCGAGCGAGTCCGGACGCGGAGGTGAGTGAGACGGCGACGCCGTCGAAGACCGGCGGGACGGGACTCGACCCGAACGTCGCCGCCGCGCTCGCGTACGTGTTCTCCCCGATATCGGGCGTCGTGCTGTACCTGCTCGACGGCGAGCGCGACGAGTTCGTCAGGTTCCACTCGCTGCAGAGCATCGGGTACGGCGTGGCGGTCGTCGGCGCGTACGTCCTGTTGAGCGTCGTCATCGGCGTCGTGACGTTCCTCCCGGTGATCGGCGGCGCCTTCGGCCTCCTGTTGGGCCTCCTGTATCCGGTCGTCGCGCTCGCCGCCTTCGCGGGCTGGGCCTTCCTGATCTACAAGGCCTACGAGGGCGAGCGCGTCTCGCTGCCCGTGATCGGGTCGTTCGCCGCCTCGCGGTGAGCCGGACCGCGCTCCGGCGCCCCCGGTTCCGTCCCCGGTGCCCCCCTGGCGGCGGCCGAGTCGCGTCGCGAGCGCGCAACGACGTCTCGCGGACATGGAAAGTATTACAAAAACGAGTTTCGGGATAGCTGACATGATTGGGGGATACCGACTGCCGGTGCACAGGTGCGAACGCCGAGCGGAGGCGAGGTGGGACGGCGATGACTGACGAGCGGAGCGCCGAGAGCGAGTCCGCCGGGGACCGATCGGCGACCGGTCGGTCGGCGTCGGGTCAGTCGTCGGACGGTCGGTCCGCGGGCGATCGGTCGAGCGACGGGCGGGACCGTCCGTCGGGGGGACGGGGTGCTGGACAGGCGGACGAGCGGTCGGGGCGGACGGCCCGTCGGACGGACCGCGGAGTCGAGCCGAGCGATTCGATGACGGGGCCCGCGGCGGGCGGGACGGACCTGGAGCCCACCGTCGCGGCGGCGCTCGCGTACGTGTTCGCGCCGCTGTCGGGCGTCGTCGTGCTGTTGCTCGAGGGCGACGACGACTTCGTTCGCTTCCACTCCATCCAGGGCATCGGGTTCGGAGCGACCGTCGTCGGCGTCTGGGTCGTCCTCGGCGTGGTCATGGGTGTGCTCACGGCCATCCCGTTCGTGGGCGATCTCTTCGCGATACTGGCGCTCCCGCTGAACGGGCTCGTCGGACTCGCCGCGATGGGCGGCTGGCTCCTGTTGATACTCAAGGCCTATCAGGGCGAGCGCTACGGCCTGCCGGTCCTCGGTCCCATCGCCGCGTCGAACTGAGACGGCTCCCGCAGTCGCGGGAATCCGTTCTCGGCGGCCGAATCGCCCAGCGCAGCGGCTACGCCTCCTCGTCGGCGAGGTAGTCGTCCTGTACCGCGATCACGTCCGCCGAGTCCGCGCAGTCGGCGTACCGGCCCAGCGGCTCCTCGTTCAGTTCGAGGAAGGTGTGTCCCCAGGAGAACTCCGCGAGGATCGACTCGGCCTGCTCGCGCTCGCCGAGGATGCAGAGGGCGCCCGCGAACGCCTCGACGGTGTTCAGTCGGAACGGGGTCCCGAAGTTGACGGGGTTGCCGGCGACGAGAAACGGGAGCGAGCGGTGGATCCCCTCGAGTTCGAAGGCCTCGCGCTCGGCGGTCTCCCAGGAGCAGTCGAGCGCGACCAGGCGGTCGCGCCGGTTGCCGGGCCCCTCGCGGTCGGCCGGCGAGAGCGCGCGGTCGGCGAAGGGGTCGAGGACGATCCCCGGCGGCGTCGCCCGCGCCGAGCGGTGTAACTCGGCGTGGTCGAACCGCGCGAGGCGCCGGGCCGAACACTTCTCGGGGTCGTCGTCGCCCTCGTAGCGCACGTGTAGCTCCACGCCCGCCGGTACTCGCCGCGGTGGCAAAAGCCGCTCGAACCGGGCCGCACCGCGCTCGGCCGCGCCGTCCTCGGGGTCGATTCAGCGCGCGAAAACCCACGGAACACCTAAATAGGGCAAATCGTGTATACGATACGATGCTTTCGGAGGGTAGCGAGGCGCCGGCGGTGAGCCTGCCGGCGTACGTCGACGGCGAGCGTCGACGCCTCGACCTCGACGAGTACCTCGGCGAGGGGATCGTCGTCCTCGCCTTTTACCCGGCGGACTTCAACCCGGCCTGTACGATGCAGGAGTCGGACCTGGGCGATCTGGACCTGTTCACGATGCAGAAGGACGTGTCGGTGTTCGCGGTCTCGCCGGACAGCACCTACAGCCACGAGGCGTTCGCCGAGCGCTACGGGTTGCACGTCCCGCTGTTGAGCGACCCCGAGCGGCGGGCCGCCGAGGCCTACGGCGTGACGACCGAGACCGAGATCGGCGAGGGACTCGTCCGGCGGGCGGTCTTCGTCGTCGACCACCGCGGGACCGTCCGGTACGCGTGGTCGACCGACGACCTCGCCGAGGAGATAGACGCGGCCCCGGTCAAGCAGGCGGTCGGCGACGTCGGCGGCGACGACACCGCGCTCGAACGCTACCGCGTCGGTCACGACCACTACGCGGGGGGCCGCGAGGCGTTCACGACGGCGATGGCCGACTACGAGGACCGCGAGTGGATGGACGCTCGCAACGGTTTCGAGGCCGCCGAACCGGAGTTCACCGCCGCCGCGGACCACTTCGACACCGCCGTCCGCTTCGCCGAGACGGCCGACTTCGAGACGGTCGTCGACCGCACCGAGGAGAAGGCCGACACGCTCTCGCACGCCGCGAGCTGGCTGGCCGATTCGGCCGCCGCGCTCGCCAGCGGCCGGGGCAAACAGGGCGCCCAGTACCGCGAGGACGCACAGCGGTTGCTCGACGCCGCGACCGACCTCGCCGAGCCGCCCGACCCCGACGCGTTCGCGCCGACCGACGACGGGATCGACCTCGGGGAGTCGGTGGTCGTCCACCCCGACGAGGACGAGGGCTACGACTGGCGGGCCGACGACGCCGACGCGGTCGACACGGACCTGGGCGTCGACGACGCCGACCTCGACGCCGCCGTCGCGGGCGAGGGCGACGGGGACGGACCGAGTTCGGCCGCCCCCGGGTCAGACGTCGAGGGCGATACGGTCGAGGGGGATCTGGAGATGGACCTCGACGCCGTCGACGCGGCGGCCGAGACGGATTCGGAAGGCGGAGACGAAACCGGATCCCACGGAGACGGCGAAGCGAACCCTGGAGGGAGCGACGCCGACGGCCCGACCGCAGCGGCGGACCGCCGGTCCGCCGAGTCGACACCGGTCTACAGGGGCGGGTCCCGCGACGAGTCATCGGGACCGCCGAGCACCGACCCGGCCGCCGGCGGGACTGCGGGGGGCCCGCCCGGAGGGAACGACGCGGGCGGTGGCTCCGAGACCGACGGCGCGGAGTCGGCCGCGGAACCGGAGGCCGACGGCGACTCGGACGACGATGCCGACGATGCCGACGAGGACGTCGAGGAGCTCGACCTCGTCGACCCGACGGAGGCCGAAGAGGAGGACGACGCCGAACCGGACGAGCGGGCCGACTGGGACATCCCCGGCCGCTGATACGGAGTAGCACGATACGCCGTCCGAGCCTCGGCCCGGACGGACCTATCAGAGTTCCGTCCCGTGGGAACCTTATCAGCGTGGAACCCCAAGCGGAAGCGATGGCGACGATCGAATGCTCCGAGGACCTGATCGAGCGCATCGACACCCACCGAGAGGAGGACGTGAGTCGCGAGGAGTTCCTCGCGGAGGTTATCGGTCACTACGAGGCCGAGGGGCGGTTCCTCCGCGAGGGCTACTCGGGCGAGCCCTGACCGGGCGCTTGGGCCTCGCCGGGGCCGAGCGCCGGGTGTCGCCGGCGAGCCTGACGCACTCCCGTGTGCGTCACTCCCGCTCGCCGGCGCCGACCGCTGGGTGTCGCCGGCGAGCCCGACGCACTCCCGTGTGCGTCACTCCCGCTCGCCGGCGCCGACCGCTGGGTGTCGCCGGCGAGCCCGACGCACTCCCGTGTGCGTCACTCCCGCTCGCCGGCGCCGACGGCGCTCTCGCCGACGGGCTCGTGGCCCTCGACGAGTTCCTGACCGTTCATGTAGGGCCGGAGCGCCTCGGGGACGGTGACGGTGCCGTCGTCGTTCTGGTAGTACTCCAGGATGGCGACCATGACCCGCGGGACGGCCACGCCCGAGCCGTTGAGCGTGTGGAGGTACTCGGCGGACTCGTGGCGTTCCGGGCGGTAGCGCAGGCCGGCCCGGCGGGCCTGGAAGTCCTCGAAGTTCGAGACGCTGGAGACTTCCAGCCAGCGCCCGCCCACGTCGGGACCCTCCGCCATGTCGTCGGCCGGCGCCCACACCTCGATGTCGTACTTCTTGGCCTGGGTGAAGCCCATGTCGCCGGTACACATGTCCAGTACGCGATAGGGCAGGCCGAGCCGCTGGAGCACTTCCTCGGCCTCCCCGAGGAGCGCCTCCAGGCGGTCGTAGGAGTTCTCCGGGCGGACGAAGTTGACGAGTTCGACCTTGTTGAACTGGTGGACGCGGACGTACCCGCGCGTCTCGGTGCCGTGCTCGCCGGCCTCCCGGCGGAAGTTCGGCGAGAAGGCCTGGTGTTTCACGGGGAGGTCGTCGTCGAGCAGGATCTCGTCGCGGTACATGTTCGTCACCGGCACCTCGGCGGTGGGCAGCAGCCACAGGTCGTCGTCGTCGTAGTCATCGTCCTGGCGGGCCTCGACGCGGTAGGCGTCCTCGGCGAACTTCGGGAGCTGGCCCGTCCCGCGCATCGACGCGGAATTGACGGGGATCGGCGGCATGACCTCGACGTACTCTTGCTCGCGGTGGACGTCGAGGAAGAAGTCGATCAGCGCCCGCTCGAGGCGGGCGCCGTCGCCCTTGACGAACTGGAAGCCGCCGCCCGAGACCTTGGCGCCGCGCTCGAAGTCGAGGATGTCCAGCTCCTCACCGAGGTCGTAGTGGGGCACCACGTCGTCGGGGTCGACGCGCAGGTCGTCGAAGCCCTCGCGGTAGCGCTCGACGTTGTCGCTCTCGTCTTCTCCCGCGGGAACCGACTCGTGGGGGACGTTGGGGATCGTGAGGAGGCGCTCCTCCAGTTCGGCCTCCAGTTCGTCCGCGCGGTCCTCGATTTCCTGCAGTTCGTCTTTGAGCTCCTGGGAGCGCTCGATGGCCGCCTGGGCCTCCTCGTCGTTCCCCTCCTGTTTGAGTTCGCCGATGGTGGAAGAGACCTCGTTGCGCTCGTGGCGGAGGCCGTCGCCGCGGGACTTCAGTTCGCGCCACTCCTCGTCGATCTCGAGGATCTCGTCCAGGTCGACGCCCGTGACGCCCTTGCGCTCGATGGCGTCGCGGAC
>JBDGSU010000111.1:0-13350 GCA_042217395.1 Halosimplex sp. | reverse complement strand
GAGCGCGCCGAGCACGCGATGCTGGTCGACCTCGAGCGCAACGACCTCGGGAAGGTCAGCGAGTACGGGAGCGTCGAAGTCAGCGAGTACCGCCGCGTCGACCGCTACTCCGAGGTGATGCACCTGGTCTCGCTCGTCGAGGGGCGACTCCGTCCCGAGTTCGACCTCGGCGACGCCGTCGCCGCCGTGTTCCCCGGCGGCACCATCACCGGCGCCCCGAAACCCCGGACGATGGCGATAATCGACGAGGTCGAGTCGACGCGGCGCGGGCCCTACACCGGGTCGATCGGCGTTTTCGGCTTCGACGGCCGGGCGACGCTGAACATCGTGATCCGCACGCTCGTCCGCTACGGCGAGGAGTACCACCTCCGCGTCGGCGCGGGGATCGTCCACGACTCCGTGCCCGACCGCGAGTACGAGGAGACCCTCGACAAGGGCCGCGCGCTCGTGACCGCCGTCGACGAGGCGCTGGGCGAACGGGCCGCGTTCACCGTGGAGGACCATGACTGATCCCTCCGCACCCGACGTCGGGGGCGGGCCGGAGACAGCCGCCGCCGACGATCGCCTCGCCGCCGACGCGACGGCGGTCGACGCGGACGACGGGGTGACCGTCCTCGTCGTCGACAACTACGACTCCTTCGCCTACAACCTCGTCCAGTACGTCGGGGAAGTCGTCACGTCGCCGGGCGCCGCGACGCGGTCGCGCGACGAGGGCGAGGCGGTCACGACCGCCGACTGGCTCCCCGAGGTCCGTGACGGCCGGGTGGTCGTCCGCCGGAACGACGCCGTCGACGTCGCCGGGATCTGCGAGCTCGACCCCGACGCCATCGTCGTCTCGCCGGGACCCGGCACCCCCCAGGAGGCCGGCGTCTCCATGCCGGTATTCCGCGAACTCGACTATCCGACGCTCGGCGTCTGTCTCGGCCACCAGGCGCTGTGTGCCGTCGCGGGCGCTCCGGTCGGCCGCGCCGAGGCGGTCGTCCACGGGAAACCGTCCACTATCAGCCACGACGGGCGCGGCGTCTTCCGGGCGCTCCCCGAGCGCTTCGAGGTCGGCCGGTATCACTCGCTGGCCGTCGAGCGCGACGACCTGCCCGACGCGCTGGAGGAGACCGCGTACACGGACGACGCCCCAGGGAGCGACGCGACCGGAGGCTCGCCGGACGAGCGGAGCGAGTCCGACGACGAGGCCGAGGTCCTCATGGGCGTGCGCCACCGCGAGCGCCCCCACGTCGGCGTTCAGTTCCACCCCGAGAGCATCCTCACCGACCACGGCAAACAGCTGATCGAGACGTTCTGTCGGCTGGCGCTGGAGGGGTCGCTGTGAGCGACGGCGGGGACGGCGACGCCCGCGGGTCGGGGCCGGACGCGGAGCGCGCCGAACCGCTGCACTACCATCTGAACGGCGACATCGTCTCCGCGGACGAGGCGACCGTCTCGGTCCGCGACCGGGGGTTCATGTATGGCGACGGCGCCTTCGAGACGCTGCGGGTCTACGGCGGCGACCCCTTCGAGTGGCGGGCCCACCGCGAGCGCCTCCGGCGGAGCGCCGAGACGCTCGGGTTCGCCGAGGCGGTCCCCGACGATCTGCGCGAGCGGGTCGACGAGACGCTGGCCGCGAACGACTTCGACGAGGCGTACTGCAAAGTCTCGGTGACCCGCGGCGTCCAGCCGGGGAAGCTCACGCCGGACCCCGACGTGGACCCGACCGTGGTCGTCTACGTCTCCCCCCTCCCCCGCGGCGGGGTCGACGGGGGGTCCGTCTGGGACGGGCCCGCGACGGTCCAGACCGTTCGCACGCGCCGGCCGCCCGCCGATTCCCTCCCGGCCGACGCGAAGACGCACAACTACCTGCCGGGGATCCTCGCCCGTCTGGAACTCCGCCGCGCGGCGACCGACGAGTTCGCCGCCGACGAGGCGGTGATGCGTACGGCCGACGGCTACCTCGCCGAGGGCGCGACGAGCAACCTCTTCCTCGTCGACGAGGGGACCCTGAAGACGCCCGGCACCGACCTGCCGGTCCTCCCCGGTATCACTCGCTCGGTCGTGATCGATCTCGCCGAGGCAGAGGGCTTCACCGTCCGGACGAGCACGTACGCGCTCGACGACCTGCGCGAGGCCGACGAGGTCTTCCTGACCAACTCGACGTGGGAGGTCCGCCCCGTGACGAGCGTCGACGGCATCGACGTCGGCGTCGGCCCGATGACGAAGCTCCTCGCTCGCCTCTTCGACGAGCGCGTCGAGCGCGAGCACTACGGCGACGGAGCGTAGCGCCGTGAGCGCCGACGATATCGGACTGATCGACGGCGCGGCCCTGGGCGTCCGCTTCCTGCTGGAACTGGGCGCCCTCGCGGCGGTCGGCTACTGGGGACTTCGAACGGGGACCGGCACCGCGGGCTACGCGCTGGCCATCGGGGCGCCGCTGGCGCTCGCGCTCGCGTGGGGCGCGTTCGTCTCCCCGAAGGCGCCGCGGCGACTCCCCGACCCCTGGCGACTCGGCGCCGAACTGCTCGCGTTCGGGCTCGCGACCGCGGCGCTCGCCGCCGCGGGTCGACCGGCGCTCGCGGCCGGGTTCGCGCTCGTCGCGCTCGCCGACGAGGCCGTGCTCGTCGCCGCGGACCGGCGGTGACGGCCGTCCGCCTCCGTGGTCAGTCGCCCGCCGCGACCGATTCGACCGGTTCGTCGGTCCGCTCGACGCCCTCGACGTCGAGGACCAAGTCGGGTCCGAAGGCGCCGGCGGGCGTCTGGAATCCGGCCGGCGCGTCCCCGCCGAGGACGCGCTCGACGACCTCGACCGCGGCGAGTCGCGTCAGCCGATAGCCCTCGGGACCGACCAGCCGCGACACCGCGCGCTCGCCGTCCCGTTCGATCTCGCCCCAGACGTAGCTCCGCCCCTCGCGACGGGCCTGCTCGTCCGGCCCCTCTACGCGTGCGTCGACCAGCGACTGGAGCAGCGACCGGACCGGGCCGGCGCTCGCCAGCGGCCCGAGGAACCGGCCGACGCGCGCGGCCGTCGGGAACCACGACGGAACGGCCATGTAGACCTCGACCGTGCCGATCCCGGTGGTGTGGTACGCGGTCGAGACGTCGCCCCACGGGACCGTCGTCGCCGTCCGCTCGCCGTTCCCGAAGTCGATCCGTCGGGTCCGCCAGCCGCTCGGGACCCGCTCGATCCGACCGTCCCGCCGGACCGCGCCCCCCTCGCCGAGGTTCGCGACCGTCGTCCGCGCGGTCCCCGGCGAGACGCCGCCGCCCATGGCCTCGAACCCCAGCGACAGCCGATCGGCGCCGGGCAGTCGCTCGGCGAGGTGGGCCGCCAGGCAGTCCGTCGGGACGACGTCGAAGCCGACGCCCGGCAGGACCGTCACCCCCGCCTCGGCGGCCTCGCCGTCCCGGGCGGCGAGGCGCTCGAACACCTCGATCTCGCCGGTGACGTCGAGGTAGTGGGTCCCGGTGCGGAGACACCCCTCGACCATCGGGTCGGCGGTCCCGGCGAACGGTCCGGCGCAGTTGAGCGCGACGTCGACCTCCTCGAGCGCGAGGTCGACCAGTCGCGGCTCGTCGAGCCCGAAGACCCGCTCGTCGCAGCCCCGGCGGATGGCCCGGTTCTCGACGGCGTCGCGGTCCCGGCCGGCGACGACCACGTCGAGGCCCCGCTCTGTCGCTTCCTCGACGATCAGACCGCCGGTGTACCCGTACGAGCCGTAGACGAGCAGATCCGCCATGCCGTCGCGTTCACCCGAGACCGGGATAAGCGTGGCGCGAACGGCGACGGCCGCGAGGGCGTCGCCGCCGCGTGGGAGCTGCCCGGACCGGATCGTTCAAACGCCGGGGGATCCACGGACGGGTATGGACGGGACGCGCGTCGTCGATCTGGACGACCTCTCGACCGACGACACCTTCCTCTTTCGCGTGCGCTCGACGGACGGCAACGCCGTCGCCAGCGGCGAGGCCGCGCTTCGCTCGGACGAGAGTACGGCGAGGGCGACCAACGGCGGCGAACCGGTGACCGCCGACGGCGAGTCCGCGGCCGACGACGACGACGAGAGCGACGACGCCGACGACGGCATCGCGATGCCGGACGACGTGACGGCCGACGACGACGATGACGACGTCCGGGAGGCGATCCTCCTCCGACTGGCGACCGCGGAGGGCGAGCCCGGCGAGCCGGTCTGCTGGCTCAACTACTGCCAGCACATGACCCACATCAACCTCGACAAGGGGTCGGGCGCGCCGGTGCGAGACGGCGAGGTGATCTGCACGAATCACGGCGCGCTGTTCGAGGCCGACTCCGGCGAGTGCTCCTACGGCCCCTGCGAGGGCGCGTTCCTGAACGAGGTGGACGTGGCCGTCGCCGACGGCGGCGTCTACCTCGCCGACGACGGGTTCGAGTACGTCGGCGAGGGGCCCGTCGAGAACGACGACGACCTCTCGTCGTCCTCGAACGTCATCCTGTGAGCGGCGGGCAGCGCCCCGGCGCGTGTTCGCCGCGTCACTCGATGACGAACGCGGGTTCGCTGACGGCTTCGCTCTTGCACTCGGGGCACCGCGCCGGGCGGTTGATCAGGTCGTCGAACTCGTCGAAGCCGCACTCCTCGCAGGTCGGCGGCGCCACCAGGAGCGTCTCGTCGGTGGGTTCGAGCGACTGGGAGATGTGTTCGACGTGGTCGAGCGCGGTGGCGGTTCGGACCTCGAACTCGCTGGCGAGCGCGCCCGCGGCCATCGGTTCCGCCCGCAGTCTGTCGGCGATCCGCTGGCGCGTCGTCCGGCTGGCCTCGCGCATACGGGGCGTTGGTGAACGGATCACAAATCCTTTCCGCCGGGCGGGGTCCGCCGACGCACCCGCGACCGAGGCTCCGTCGTACAGCCATCTAGACACGTTGTGCCAATGAAAAAGCCCTTCATCTCGGGCCGAGGAGACGTGTGTATGGACGCTGTCGTACTCGCTGGCGGTTACGCTACGCGACTCTGGCCCATCACGCGCCACCGACCGAAGATGATGCTTCCGGTGGGTGAGACGACGGTCATCGACCGGGTGCTCACCGAGCTGGAGGGCGACGACCGCATCGAGGACGTCTACATCAGCACGAACGAGCGGTTCGCCCCCGACTTCGAGGCACACCTCGCCGAGCGCGACTACGAGAAGCCCCAGCTGTCCGTCGAGGACACCACCGGCGAGGACGAGAAGTTCGGCGTCGTCGGCGCGCTCGCCCAGCTGGTCGACCGCGAGGGCATCGACGGCGAGGACCTGTTCGTCATCGCCGGCGACAACCTCATCAGCTTCGACCTGAGCGACTTCCTCGACAGCTACGAGGACAACGGCGCGACGACGCTCGCCGCCTACGACGTGGGGTCGCTGGAGAAGGCGCGGTCCTACGGGCTCGTCACCCTCGACGGCGACCGGGTCGTCGACTTCCAGGAGAAGCCCGACGACCCCGAGAGCACGCTCGTCTCCATCGCCTGCTACGTCTTCCCCGCCGACCAGGTCCGCTTCGGCGAGTACCTCGAAGACGGGAACAACCCCGACGAGCCCGGCTGGTTCCTCCAGTGGCTCGTCGACACCGACGAGGTGTACGCCTACACCTTCGACGAGGCGTGGTTCGACATCGGCACTCCGGAGAGCTACCTCACCGCCGTCGCCTACCACCTCGACGGAGGGACCCAGGTCGCCGACAGCGCCACCGTCGAGGGGACGGAGCTGGGCGAGAACGTCCACGTCCTCGACGGCGCCGAGGTCGTCGATTCGAGGCTCGACAACTCCATCGTCTTTCCCGGGGCCGAACTGCGCGACTGCGACATCCGCGAGTCGATCATCGACCGCGAGACCCGCCTCGAGAACCTCGACCTGGCCGGCGCGCTCATCGGCGCCCACACCACGATCACCAACGGCCACAGCGACCACTGACGACGCCGCGGATCCTCACGCCGTCGCGACGGCGGACGCGACCGCTCAGCAGCAGTCGCAGCCCGGCCCCGTCTCGACGTCTCCCACCTCGACCTCGAACAGCACGTCGGCCAGTTCCCGGACGATCCCGAGGCCGGTCTCGGCGGGGACGCCCATCGTGACCGCCGGGACAGACTCGGCCCAGGCCTCGTACTCCGCGCGGTCCTCGAACGTCTGGACGTACTCGCAGACCTCCCGATAGACGGTCTCCAGCGGCGTGTCGGCCATCGCGTCCACGTCCTCGGAGACGCCGATCGAGACGACGGCGCCCCCGTGAGAGACCGCGACGCCGTCGGCGCCGACCTCGAAGGCGACCTCGGTTCCGCGGACGGGCGTCGTCGACCTGACCGTCCCGGTCTCGCCGGTCAGGAACGGGTAGACCAGCGGGTCGAGCACGCAGACGTACGTCTGGACTCCGTCGTCGCCGACGAACGCGTGGTCGCCGGCCTCGTCCGTACAGAGGTCCTCGACCGCGGGCGGCCGACCGCGCTCGCGCTCGATCGCCTCCCGCATCGAGGCCGCCCAGTCACCGACGGTCTCCGGCCGCTCGTCGGCCCCGTACAGCCGCGCGAACCGCTCGCCCACCGCCGGAGACAGCGACAGTTCGGCGGCCGATTCCCCGGTTTCGATACCGTCTGAATTTCGGACTTCAGTCCACATGCGCCTATACTTCGGAGAGCAAAGTTATTAAGCTGTCAAGTCCAAAGTATCGAATCCGATGGGCGAATCCGAAGCGCTGGCGGAGATGGAGTGTGCGGCCGACGACGCGGCGTGTCGGTGCCTGCTCGCCGAGCCGATGGCGCTGCTGGGGCGCAAGTACGTGATGGACGTCGTCTGCGTCGTCGCGAACCACGGGACGGTGCGGTTCGGGGAGATCGAGGCCCACCTGCCGGGTGCGAGCACGTCGACGCTGTCGACGCGACTGGACGAACTCGTCGACGCTGGGCTGGTCGAACGGGAGCGATACGCGGAGATCCCGCCCAGAGTCGAGTACGAACTCAGCGACGAGGGCGAGGAGCTGGGCGAGCGACTCCAGCCGTTGGTCGAGTGGGCGATAGAACGGGGCGAGGAGTGCTGTTAGAACCCACTTTTTCCAGCGGAGAGCTCCTCGCGGCCCTTCGGGCCGCTGCGGGGATCCTCCGCTGGAAAAACTTGGGGAAAAAGGCCGGACGGCGCGCTCGCTTCGCTCGCTTGCGTCCGGAGAACCGTCTCGCTCACTACGTTCGCTCGACGGATGATCGAACGACACCTACATCACCTGCACTGAGCATTCGCGCTCGCGGAGCGAGCGCGATTCACCGGACGCGACCGTTGCGAGGCGCGACCAGCGGGAGCGCCTCGATAGCGAGCGGCGAAGCCGCGAGCAGGGAGCGTCCGGCCTTTTTCACCCCCTGTTTTTGGCGGAGGGGCGGGTCGCGGGCCGGGGGCCCGCGACCGCATGTCGTGGCGGCGTAGCCGCCACGCAGTGCCCACAGCGCCCTTCGGGCGCGAGGACACCCCTCCGCGAAAAAGATGGCTGAGGGGAGTAAGCCCCCTTCTGTTCGGCCCGGCATTCGGCTGAGCGTCCGCGCTCGCGTCCGGGCTACCATGCCGCGCGGACTTGCACCGGTGGGGATTCGCCGTTCCATCCGTTCTCCACGGTCTGCGCGGCGCGAGGCGCCGCGGTGAAGCGGGCGAACGCCGCCCGCTCGTAGCGGGACGGCTACGCCGTCCCGCGCCCTCTGTGGGTTACCTCCCCGTCGCTTCCCGGCGGGGCCGGTCGCTCCGGGTTCGCACACGTCATCGGTCGCGTGGAGTGGTCTCGTTTCTGTTCCAGCGCCAGCGGTCTCCCGCTCCGGATTTGCACCCGGTCACCTGCCCGGACGGTGGGGGGACTTTCCTCATGCCCCTATCGACGGTCCGGGATCGGACCGACGGGCCGGGGCACGGAGGCCGGGCTCCCTCTGCCACTGTCCGGTACTGCCCTCCGCGGATTAAGCCGTTCGGTCGGCACGCCCGGAACGCCCCCGCGGTCCCGTTCTCCGACGGGCGATATTTATGGCTGTGACTCGACGTACGAGCCGAGCATGCGTTCCGCCCTCTCGATCGCGATGGTCGGGATGCTGGCGCTGTCCGCGATGGCCGGTATCCCCATCGCGAGCGCCGCGTCTCGGCCGAGCGACGCCACGACGTACGGGCCTCCGAACGCCGCCGACGCGACGGGGAGCGGTGGCCTCCCGCCCGCCGAGACCGCCCTCCGGTCCAACGAGAGCGCCTGCGCGCCGGTCGCCAACGGGTCGGTCCGCGCGGCTCCGGACGAGGACCGACTGGGCTGGGAGAACGGCTGCTGGGCCAACACGTCGATCGACGTGACCCGGGGGAACGGCCTCAACGAGACCGAACTCGACGCGGTCGTGGCCCGCGCGATGGCGCGCGTCGAGGCCGTCCGCGGGCTCGAGTTCGAACGGACCGTCCCCGTCGAGATCGTCTCCCGCGCCGAGTTCCGGAACTCGACGTTCGGCGGCAACGAGACCGGGACCAACCGCACCCGCGCGAACCGCCTCCACCAGAACGTCAAGTGGGAGGCGATGTTCATGGTCGGGGAGTCGACCGACGCCGTCGCGGTCCAGCGGTCGACGACCGGCTCGACCGTCGGCGGCTTCTACAGCCCGACCGACGAGCGCATCGTCATCGTCTCGGAGAACACCACCGCGCCGAAGATGAACGAGGTGACCCTCTCACAGGAGCTGTTCCACGCGCTGCAGGACCAGCGGTTCAACATCTCGTCGTTCAACCAGACCACCCGCGAGCTCCACAACGCCAAGGACGGCATCATCGAGGGCGACGGCAACCTCGTCGACCGCCTCTACGGAAAGCGCTGTGAGGCCGAGTGGGACTGTCTGATGCCCCGTCCGAGCCAGGGCGGCGGTGGCGGGGCGACGGACATCCACTGGGGGATGTACCTCGTCTCCTACCAGCCCTACAGCGACGGCCCGCCGTTCGTGAAGAGCATCTACCGGGACGGCGGCTGGAGCGCCGTCGACGACGTCTACCGGAACCCGCCGGCCAGCACCGAGCAGACGATCCATCCCGAGAAGTACCCCGAAGACGCGCCGACCGACGTCTCCGTCGAAGACACCTCCGACGAGAAGTGGCGCGTCCTCGACCTGGGACCGAACAGCGTCGACTTCGCCCAGTTCGGCGAAGCGGGACTGGCGTCGATGCTGTTTTACCCCTACTACGACTCCGGACGGACCGAGACGCCGATCATCGGAGTCCGCTCCTTCTTCAACATCACCGCGAGCGGCGGGGTCAGCCAGTACGACCCGATCAACTACTCGAACAAGTACACCGCGGGCTGGGACGGCGAGAAGCTCTACCCCTACGTCACGGACGACTCATACGAGACCAACGAGACGGGCTACGTCTGGAAGACCGCCTGGGACTCCGAGCGAGACGCCGCCCAGTTCGTCGACGGCTACGAGCAGCTGCTCGCCTACCACGACGCCAGGCCCGTCGACGGTCGCGAGAACACGTACGTGATCGAGAGCGGCCCGTACGCCGACGCGTTCTCCGTCAACCACACCGGCTCGACGGTGACGATCGTCAACGCGCCCTCGGTCGCGGAGCTGAGCGGCGTCCACGCGAGCGCCGCGCCCGAAAACGGGACCGACCGCGACACCGCTACCGACGGAAGCGAGGGCGGGACCGAAACCGATTCCACGCCGACCGACGACGATACGGTGACGGATGCGACGGCGACCGACGACGCGGGGGCCGGCGGGGCCACCGCCACGGCGACCGAGGAACCGATGGCCGACGACGGCGGCGCGGGCGCCGGAGACGGCGCCGGGACCGAAGCGCCGGCCGGCGAGACGACCGCGAGCGGCGGCCCCGGGTTCGGCGGCGGCCCCGCCCTCGCGGCGCTGGCGCTCGCGGCGCTGGCGCTCCGGCGGCGGGAGTAACGCACCGGGATGTCGCCGGTAGCCGTGACCGACGCTCGTTCCCGCGCTGTTCTGGTCGCGCTCGCGGTGCTCGTGGTCCTCTCGGGGTGTACCGCCCCGACGACGGGCGGTCATCCCGACGGCGACCCCAACAGCGACCGGCTGGGCTGGGAGAACGGCCACTGGTACGACGACGACCTGTCGCTCACGCCGGCGGACGGCTACAACGCGAGCGAGCGCGAGGCGCTGGTCGCTCGCACGATGGCTCGCGTCGAGCGGATCCGCCGGCTGGAGTTCAACTCCACGGTCCCGGTCGACGTGGTCAGCCGCGAACAGTACCTCGCCAACCGCTCGAGCGGGAACGCCTCCGCCGTTCACGGTCGCTGGAACGACCAGGTCTGGGAGTCGCTGTTTATCGTCGGCGAGCAGTCGTCGTTCTCGAACTCCTCGGACGACACGCTCGGCCAGACCGTCCAGGGCTACTACTCGCCCGGCAAAGACGCCATCGTCGTCGTCAGTGACTCGTCGACGCCGACGATCGACCGCGCGACGCTGGCGCACGAACTCGTCCACGCGCTGCAGGACCAGCACTTCGGTTTCGGACCGAACGCCGAGACCCAGGACCGGCAACTCGCCGAGCGCGGCGTCACCGAGGGCGACGCCCGTTACGTCGAGTCCATCTACAGTCGGCGCTGTGAGAGCGAGTGGTCCTGTATCCCCGAACCGGAGCCGTCGGGCGGGGGCGGGGCGAGCGCCGACTACAACCGCGGTCTCTTCCTGACCATCTACACGCCCTACGCCGCCGGCTCGCAGTTTATCGACCGCGTCCGCGACCGGGGCGGGTGGAGCGCCGTCGACGACCTCTACGGAGAGTGGCCCGACAGCACCGAACAGATAATCCACCCCGACCTGTACCCGAACGAACAACCGGTCAACGTGACCGTCCCCGACCGCTCGAGCGAGGAGTGGCACCGCTTCGACGTCGACCCCGTCGCCGACACCGTCGGCGAGGCGTCGATCTACGCGATGCTCGTCCACAACGGCGCCGTCGACCCCGAGAACCGCTACGGCTACCGCTCGAAGCCCTCGGCGGGCTGGGGGGGCGACAGCGTCGTCCCCTACACGAACGGGACGGCCGGCGCCTACGTGTGGACGACCGCCTGGGACACCGAGACGGACGCGACGCAGTTCCTCGACGCCTACCGCGAGGTGCTGGCTCACCACGACGCCCGGAACCCGCGCGGGAACGTCTACGTCGTCCCCGAGGACGACCCGTTCGGCGACGCGTTCCGCGTGGTCCGGAACGGCAAGCGGGTCCGTATCGTCAACGCCCCGACCGTCGACGCGCTGGACGAGGTTCACTCGCGGAGCGGCTGACGCGGCACGCGAGGGGGCTGACGCGGCCGGCGACCCGCGTTCCGCCCGCGGACCGAGCGCGCGGGTCGAACGCGGACCGTTTTTCACGGTTCACCCGGTACACCGGAGCATGACCGACGAACCGGGATTCGACGTCGTCCCGCCGGAAGCGATCGCCGAGGGGCGGGCGACGGACGCCTACTTCGACCGGACGGTCGAGACGCTGGAGCACGCCGGCCGGAACCCCCGCGTCGTCGCCGAAGTGACTGCCGACCAGTTCCCCACCGGCGAGTGGAGCCTCCTCGCGGGCGTGAAAGACGCAGCGCGCCTGTTCGAGGGACGGGCGGTCGACGTCGACGCGCTGCGGGAGGGCAGACTGTTCGACGGCGGGCCCGTGATGCGAATCGAGGGCCCGTACCTGGAGTTCTGCCGGCTGGAGACCGCCCTCCTCGGATTCCTCTCGCACCCGACGGGCGTCGCGACGGCGGCGCTCGAGGCGCGCCGCGCCGCGCCCGACTCGACCGTCCTCAGTTTCGGGTCGAGACACGTCCACCCCTCGCTGGGCGCGATGGTCGAGCGCTCGGCGCTGCTGGGCGGGCTCGACGGGTTCTCGAACGTCGCGGCGGGCGACGTGATCGGCCGCGAGGCGGGCGGGACGATGCCCCACGCCTTGCTCATCTGCTTCGGCCGGGGCAACCAGGAGGCGGGGTGGCGGGCCTTCGACGAGGCGGTGGGCGAGGACGTCCCCAGGGTCGCGCTCTGTGACACCTACAGCGACGAGGTCGACGAGTCGCTGCGGGCCGCCGAGGCGGTCGAGGCGCTGGACTCGGTGCGCATCGACACCACCTCCTCGCGGCGGGGGGACTTCGAGCACATCCTCCGGGAGGTCCGCTGGACGCTCGACGCCGAGGGGTTCGAGGACGTGGGCATCTTCGCGAGCGGCGGGCTCGGCCCCCGACAGCTGGCAGACCTCCGCGAGTACGTCGAGGGGTTCGGCGTCGGCAGCCACGTCAGCAACGCCGACCCGGTCGACTTCGCGCTCGACATCGTCGAGGTCGAGGACGAACTCGCCGCCAAGCGCGGCAAGCTCACCGGGAAGAAGGAGGTCTACCGCACGCCCGACGGCGGCCACCACGTCGCGCTGGCCGACGGACCGGCCGAGAGCGGGCCGACCGCCGGGCCCGACGAGGGCGAACCGCTCCTCGAACCGCTCGTCCGCGACGGCGAGGTCGTCCGGGAGTTCGACCTCGGCGCCGCGGCCGACCGCGCGGCCGAGGACGCCGACGCCGTCGGCTTCGAGGCGCCCGTCGGCGATTCGGACGCGGAGTGACGGCGGGCCGACGGACCGCAAGCGGGACGGGTCGCCGGCGGAGCGCGAGCGGGGCCGCCGAGCGCCGGCGAGACCGTCCGCCTGGCCAGCCTTTTCCCGGGCCGAGTCCGTAGCGCGTATCGAACCATGACGACAGTCGAAATCGAGTACTGCGTCCCGTGTGGTATGCGCGACCGCGCCGTCGACCTCCAGACCGCGATCCTCGAGGAGTTCGGCCAGGGCGTCGAGACCGTCTCGCTGGTGACCGGCGACGGCGGCATCTTCGAGGTCCGCGTCGACGGCGAGGTCGTCTTCGACAAGGAAGACGACGAGTACGACGTCGACGCCATCGTCGACAGCGTGGGCGAACACGTCGGTGCGACGGCCTGACCCGCGCACACCGACAGCGCTTTTATCGGGCCGCTCGCCGCCACGACCAGACGTGTCCGCCCGCTCCCGCGTCGCGACGGCCGTCGACGACTACCTGCTCGCGTGGGTGCTCCTGTCGGTCGCCGGCGGCGTCGCAGTCCCCGAGATCGCCGGTCTGACACCGCTGGTGACGCCGGTCCTCGCGGTGATGATCGGGAGCGTCTCGCTGACGCTCTCGCCCGCCGCATTCCGGGCGGTCCGGCCGCGGGCGCTCGCGACGATCCTCGCCGTCCAGACGGGGATGCCGATCGCCGGGTACCTCGTCGCCCGCGCGCTCGGGCTCGCCCCCGCGCTGACCGTCGGGTTCGTCGTGCTCGGGGCAGTCACCCCGGAACTCGTCGCGCCGGTGATGACCGAACTCGGCGACGGCGACACCGCGCTGACGACGA
>JBDGSU010000069.1:0-13354 GCA_042217395.1 Halosimplex sp. | reverse complement strand
CGCCCCGGGCGACCATCTCGGGGTCGTCGGGGTCGACGAGGATCTCGTAGTGGAGGTTGCCGTCGCCGGCGTGGCCGTAGCAGGCCATCGGGAGGTCCCGCGCCTCGGCCTCGCTCCGGGCCGCGCGGACGATCTCGGGGAACGCGCTGATGGGGACGGTCACGTCGCCCGGGTGGAGCGGTCGCAGGTCCTCGCGGTACTCGTCGAGGGCGTAGGCCATCTCGCGGCGCAGCTCCCACAGCTGGTCCATCTCCTCGTCGGCCGCCATCTCGAAGGAGACGGGGTCGTAGTCGGCGAACACCGCCCGGCAGAAGTCGATCTCCTCGTCGATCCCGTGGTCGGCGTGGAACTCCAGGAAGACCATCGGCGAGTCGGGCAGGTCGGTCCCGACGTACTCGTTGGCGACTTCGGCGGCGAACGACCCCATCAGCTCGATCTTCGCCACGTCGACGCCCGACTGGATGGCGTCGGCGATGGCGCCCGCGGCGTCGTCGAACGAGTCGAAGACGACGCGCCCGCCTCGGATCTGCTGGGGTCGCCCCGCGAGCTTCAGCGTCGCCCGCGTGATCACCGCCAGCGTCCCCTCGCTCCCGACGAGCAGCTCTTTCAGGTTGTACCCCGCCGAGCTCTTGACCGCCTTGCTCCCGACCGTGACCACCGTCCCGTCGGCGAGCACCGCCTCGAGTTCGAGCACCCAGTCGCCCACGACGCCGTACTTCACCGCCTGCATCCCGCTCGCGTCGGTCGCGACCATCCCGCCGACCGTCGAGATGTCGCCCGACGAGGGCAGCGGCGGGAACGTCAACCCGTGTTCGGCGGCGGCCTCGTCGACCGCGCTCCCGAGCACGCCCGGCTCGACGTCGATCTGCAGGTCGTCCGGTCGGATCTCGAGAACGTCGTTCATACGGGTCGTGTCGAGGCTGATACCTTCGTGGGTAGGCGTCGCATTCCCCTCGAGCCCCGTCCCAGCGGCGTAGGGAGTGACCGGGATCCCCCGCTCGTGTGCGGCGGCGAGGACCGCGGACACCTCCTCGGTGGTCGTCGGCCAGACGACGGCGTCGGGGCGGACCTCGTCCTCGGGGTGGGTGCCCCAGTCGCCGGCGTGTTCGTCGCGGGCGTACTCGTCGACCGACACTCGATCGGCGTCGACGGCGTCGGTCAGGAAGTCGAACTCCTCGGTCATCGTCCGAGAGGGGGGTCCGCTCGGGTTTAGCTCCGTCGGCGCCGGAGGACTCGGCCGGGAGGGCGCGACGTCAGAGGTACCGCTCGACGAACGCGCGGTGCTCGGCGGCGCGCTCGTCGCGTTCGCCCGGCGTCGCGTCCTCGTACCACAGCGGCAGACAGGCCATCGCGTCGAGCCGGTCGACCAGCCGGTACAGGTCCATCCGCTCGCGCGTCGACTCGTCGAAGGCCCACCCCTCGCGGGAGTCGGCGTAGGTCGACCTGAAGGCCTCGCGCAGTTCGGCCGCCCGGTCGGGGTCGCCGCGGACGGGCTTGAGCAGGTTGAACTCCACCTTCGCGAGGTTGTAGGCGGGGTCGGCCGCCGAGAGGTTCGCCCAGTCGAGGACCGCGCTGGTCTCCCCGGTCTCGGGGTCGAGCAAGAGGTTGCCGTAGCGGTAGTCCCAGTGGTTGTACGTCGGCGGGTCGGACTCGGGCAGCGCGGGGATCGCCTCCCGGAGATACTCGCGGACCGGGGCCACGAGGTCGGCGAACCGCTCGGGATCGTCCGCGAGGTCGGGGAAGTATCCGCCCTCGGCGAGCGCGTCGAGCGTCTCCTCGTAGTCTTCGAGGAGTCGATCGCGGAAGTCGTCGGCCCGCGGGTTGTCGTCGGTGTCGAGCACCGTCAGCTCCCCGTCGGCGACGCCGACGCTCCCGACGGCCGGAAGCGGGCCGAGTTCGTGTAACTCGGCGAGGTTCCGACCGGCGTCGCGGACCACCCGCTCTCGGGCCGCCGACGGGAGCGACTCGGGGGCGTCCTCCAGGTTCGCGCCGTCGGCGCGCTCGACCAGGTAGAACGGGGCGGGGTACGCCTCGTGGGCGTCGCAGTAGCCGAAGACCGTCGGGACCTGAATACTCGTCTCCCGGCCGACGAACTCGAACAGTCGGGACTCGGCACGGGCGATCGGCGGATCGACCAGGTCGGCCGTCATCGCCTTGAGGACGACCGATCGGGGCCCCTCGGGCGTCCGCACGTCGAGCGTCGCGACGAAATCCGTCCCGTGTGGACTGCGCTCGACGGCCTCGACGGTCCAGTCGGGCCGAATCTCGGCGACCATCCCGCGGACCGCTTCGCCCGTGACGGCCTCGTCCGTGACTGCCTCGTCCGTGACCGCTTCGTCGGTCGGCGAGGCCGCGTCGTCGGTCATACGCCTCCTCGCGGGGGGACCGGGAGAAGCGTTGCGGTCGTGTGCGGGTCGATAGCGTGACCGGAGCTACGTCCGGACGTGCGGTTCGAACAGCTCCGCGTAGGTCTTCTCCCGTTCGAGCGCCGCCGTGGCCTGATCGCGCAGCACGTCCAGGCCGATGTCCCACGAGCGCGTCTCCTCGGGGTTGGGCATCTCTCTGAGCGCGTTCTCGGAGGCCTCGAACGCCTCGGGCGTCCAGAAGCGGGCGTCGGTAGCGTCGTCGCCGGCTTCGAGCGGTCCGGTCGTCGCGCTCCGGTCGACCGCGTAGTAGACGTGCATCCGGAACATGTCCTCGGCGACCTCCTTGCCGACGTCGTAGAGGTAGACCAGGTCAGCGGGATCGACGGTGAGGTTCGTCTCCTCCTCGAGCTCCCGGGCGACGCCCTCCCGCGGTGACTCGGGGATCTCCGGGACGCCCTCGGGGATCTTCCAGGTCCCCGCCCCGCGGAAGTCCTCGACGAGCAACAGCTCCTCACCGTCCACGACGACGGCGCCGCCCCCGAGGACTGCGTTGTGGAACACGTAGTCCTCGCAGTCGTCGCACCGGTAGACGGTCGGTGGATCGAGCGCTTCCAGTTCCGACCCGCAGTACGGGCAGTACTCCGGCGGATAGTTGGCCATGCCGTGTCGGCACGTACCAGGCGCACCTAAGGCTGCCGCCGAAAGGTCCGTGACGGACCGCCGTCGTGCACGGTCGGTCCCCGTTCACACCGGCAGCGCGGACTCGTCGATCCCGTCCCGGCGGCCGTCGAGCACCGCGAATCGCTCGTCGCGACGGATCTCGAGCCACCGGAGCAGGCGCTCGGCCCAGACGAGTTTGCGCGCCTTCATCGGATCGACGTCCGGGTCGTCGAAGTCCCAGCCGGGGAACACCAGTTCCGCGGCCCCGCAGTGGTCGGCGAGGAAGGCCGCGCGGTCGCCGTCGGTGAACCCGCCGGTGTTGTGGACGGGGCCGGCGGGCGCCGCCTGGGTGGTCGGGAGGACCGACTCGAGGGCCAGCCGCGGGACCCGCTCGCGCAGGGCCGGTTCGTTGTCGCCGTGAGCGTGGACCGCCACGGGTATCCCCTCGGCGGTCAGTTCCCGGGCGACGTCGCTCTCCTCGTCCAGATCCGTGACCATGCAGTCGACGGCCAGTCCGGCGGTGCGGATGCCCGCGGCGGCGTCGGAGGCCGCGACGACGGCGTCTGCCGCCCGGACCGCGTCCAGTTCGTCGCCGAGCGACGGCCCGGCGCCGACCACGGCGACCGTCTCGCCCGTGAAATCGAGGTCTGCGGGCGTCAGCGTTCGCGGGCGGCCGTCGGCAGCGCCGCCGCCGGCCGTCCCACCGTCGGCGCCCTCGTCGCTCGCCGCGCTCGCGTCAGACGCACGCGCAGCGGTCTCCGACCCGGAATCGCCCCTCGATCGGCCGTCGCTCACGAGGGTCGCCAGCAGGTCGCGGGCCCGCTCGTCGGCGGTACGGTCGAACCCCATGTCGGCGAGTATCGCCGCGTAGACGGGCTCCCAGTCGTGAAAGTCCATAGCTGTGGCTATCCAAGTTGGGCCCCAATAAACCGGATTAGCCGAAGTGGCACGGACAAGGTACCCCTACCCAGGTGCCCTTTCGGCCTTCACCCACCCGTTTTGGCGCATCCGGTATAAGTTTTCTCACCTGTCACCCGACCCGGGGGTCGCCAGCGTCCCCGCGAGCGGACGTGGCACGTCGGTTCTGTCCGCCAGCGCGGCCAGCGAATCGATCGGGCCCCACAAAAACCCGCGGTCGCCGCCGGCGCCGACCGCGAATCCGCAGTCCGCCGCGTCCGCCGCCGCTCGGAGCGTCTCGACGGCGGATTCGTCGAGTCCGGAGACCGCGTAGAGGCGGCTCACCGTCGCCGCCGGGTCGATGTCGGTCACGCCGACGCGCTCGAAGTGACGGGCCGCTTCACGTGGCGTCGTCACGTCGAGTTCCTCGACGGCGAGGGCGCTCCCGCTGCCGGTGGGTCCGCTCGCCACCCCGCCGTCGGGCCCGCTCGCCGCTCCGCCGTCGTGGGCCCGTTCCCGGGTGAACGCGTCGCCGACGAGCGCGGCGTCGCGCGTCTCGGCCACGTCGTGGGTCCGGACCACGTGAGCGCCCCGTTCGACCGCCATCGACGTGGCCGCGAGGCTCACCGGCAGCGCGCCCTCCGTCGAGCGGTCGGCCAGCGACCGGAGGAAGTTCTTCCGGTTGATCGAGACGAGCATCGGCCGGTCGAGCCCGCGGAACTCCCGCAGCCTGCGGAACGTCTCGCGGTCGTCTTCGAGCGTCTGGTTCTCGGCCCACCCGCCGAAGGCCGGGTCGACGATGGTCTTGTCGGTCAGCCCGTTCTGTGTGAGCGCCTCGTACACCTGGTCGACGTAGTCGGCCCGCTCGGCCCACTCCCGAGAGCGGCGCTCGGCCCACGGCGTCGCCCGCACGTCGCCGGGTTTCGTCAGGTCGGGCGGGCTCGCCATCTTCGCGACGGCGACGTCGTACTCGCGACACACGTCGGGCATCTCCGGGTCGGCGAAGCCCGCGATGTCGTTGACCATGTCGAACCCCCGGTCCAGGGCCGCCTCGGCCACCTCGGCGTAGCGCGTCTCGATGCTCCAGACCGCCTCGCCGGACGTGGAGTGGAGGGTTTCGATGGCCGTATCCAGGCGGTCGAGTTCCTGGTCGGCCGAGAGCACGTCGAAGCGCTTGTTCGCCGACTCGAGGCCCACGTCGACGATGTCGGCGCCCTCGGCGATCAGCTCGTCGTCGACGTACGCCGCGGCCTCGCCGGGGTCGTCGAAGACGCTCGGGTCGTAGGGGGACTCCTCGCTGACGTTGAGCACGCCCATGATCCGCGGCGGGAAGTCGTCGCCGATGCCCAGGCCCGCCGCGTCGACGTTCTGCATGCGCGGTGGTGAGGACTACGCGTGCAAAAGCGGTGCGGTGCCGGCCGCCGGTTCGCTCGGGGGGCGCCGGCGCCTACTGCTCTCGCTCGAAGATGGCGTTGGTCGACGGCTTCGAGCGCTCGTAGCGCGACTTCGGGAGCCGCGAGGAGCAGTCCCGGCAGACCGTGTACTCGGGGTCGTTGTTCGTGCCACACTCCGGGCAGTAGCCCGGATAGTTCGACGGGTTCGCGTTGACGAGACTGGAGTACTGCGCGGGCAACACCTCGTCGCTGCGCGGCGAGCGCGGTAGCACCCGCCCGGCCGCGACCGTCAGCCCCATGACCACCGCGCCGACCACGGCCCCGGCGACGAACACCACGGCCAGGAAGGCGATCACGCTCGTCATGCGTGTGACAACGCGTCCCACGACCATAAATCGTCGGTCGAGGGGGACTCCGGCCGGTTCCGGTCGGGCGCCGTCGGGACCGCCGGTCGGACGGCGTCGGTGTCGACTCGGTCGCTTTTTGTCGCCCGACCGTCTACCCGCCGGTATGGGCAAGGTATCGATCGGGCTCCGCGGCTGGCGGTTCGACGAGGAGGCGGTGTTCGCCGCCGACGGGACGATCCGGCCGCTGGCGAACATGGACGCCGACACGCGCGAGCGGATCGTCCGCCTCTCGGCGATGATGGGCGAACCCTGCGACTGCTGTTATCTGATCCACGGCGACGAGGAGATCACGCGCTGTAACCCCGCGCAGGCCATCTACGGCGAACCGCTCGGCGAGGTGCTCTGCTGCGACGAGCACGAGGCCGACTTCGTCTACTGGTTCCAGGAGGAGCACGGGAAACGCTACGCCGGCGAGCGCGAGCTCCAGGCGCGGTTCCACGAGTGGTTCGCCGACGGCGGCCGCTCCCCCGACGGGTTCGAGCTCGAACACGTCGAGGAGGACCCCGACGACGTCCCCGAGGCGCCCGAGCCCGACGAGGAGCTGCCGGGCCTCGAGGAAGAGATCGAGGAGATGGACGACGACGAGCTCGAGGCGCTCGATCTGGACCTCTCGGACCTCGATTTCGACGGATGAGCGACGGCGAGCGTGCGGTCGACCCGGCCGCCGGCGACGCGCCCGGTCGCGGATCGGACGACGGCGACGACGCGACGGAGTCGGCGGGGGCCGCCCCCTCGATATCGGTCGCCGTCGTCGACGCCGAGACCTCCGGCAACGTCGGCACGATCGCCCGGTCGATGAAGAACTTCGGGCTCTCGGATCTCTACCTCGTCGACCCGCCCGAGGTCGGCCCCGAGAGCGAGGCCTACGGCTTCGCCGGTCACGCCCGGGAAGACGTCCTCCCGAACGCCCGCGAGGTCTCCCTCGATTACCTCGTCGAGAACTTCCACACCGTCGGCTGCACGGCGATCACGAACGAGGACGAGCGCAGTCACACCCGCTATCCCTTCCGGACGCCCGCGGAGCTGACCGACAGCCTCCGGGGCGTCGAGACCGACACCTGCGTCGTCTTCGGGCGCGAGCGCGTCGGGCTCACCAACGAGGAGATCGCCCGCCTCGACGAGGTGTGTTCGATCCCCGCCGACGACGAGTACCCCGTCCTCAACCTCGGCCAGGCGGCCACGGTCGTGCTGTACGAACTGCGCGAGTTGACCGTCGCTGAGACGCAACTGCCCGATCCGCGCCACCAGCGCGCCGACGAGCGGGCGATCGAGGGGTTGCACGACCAGTTCGGCGACTTGCTCGACGCCGTCGACCACCCCGAGGAGAAACGCGGGAAGGCTCGGCGCCTCTGGCGGCGGTTCGTCGGCCGCGCGCACCCGACCGGCCGCGAGGCCAAGACGCTGCGGGGCCTCTTCCGGCGCACCGCCCAGAAGATCGAGCGCGCCGAACGGGCGGACGACGACCGGGAGTGAGCGCGGCGGGGACGCACGCGCGACCGGTCAGGCGGCGTGCGCCTCGGCGACGTACCCGGAGAGCGCGCGGACCCGCGCCGGCGTCCGCGTCCAGAAGCCGTGGTAGGTGTCGCGCTGGCGCTCCTCGGCGACGAGCGCGATCCCCCGGTCCGGGTCGCCGTCGCCGTCGTGAACCACGAACCAGGTGTCGCGGATCTCCTCGTCGTCCGACGCGTGGACGGTGATAGACGCGTCGGCTGGACCCGCCGCGTCGGCGATACCGTAGACGTGGACGTCCACCCCGCTCCCGGCCAGCCGCTCGTAGATTCGGCGGGTCCGGGGGACGTCCCAGAGCCGCGAGAGGTACTGGAATCCCGCGTCGAGCCGGCCGCCGTCTGTCCGGAGCGCCCGCAGCTCCGCCACGCGGCTCACCTCGACGAGGAACGCGCGATCGACCCCGCCGGTCGCGTGAGCGTCGTCCGCGAGCGCCTGCAGCACCGCCGGTCGTTCGGACGACTCGAACAGTTCCGCTTTGTCGACCGCGACGGCGTCGACCAGGCCGGCGACCGGCGACGCCGCGAGGAACTCGTCTCCCCGATGGAGGAGCGCGACGTCCCGCGGTGCGGGAACGTCGAGCGAGGCCGTCCGGACGGGCACGTCGAGCGTCCCGAAGTACTCGCGCAGCCTCTCGGCGCCGGTCGCGTCGGTCGCCCGGTCCGGATCGGTCGCGCCGCCGTAGTTACACAGCGTCAGCGTCGGCCGCTCGGCCTCGACGGCAGCGATCGCGGCGTGAAGCGACTCGGGCGGGCGGACACCGCCGGACCGTCCCGCCCGCGAGCCGCGACTCGCCGCGTCGGCCGACGGCTCCGGACTGTCCAGGTCGACGGGCGTCCACTCCCTCCCGTCGCCGACGCCTCGCGTCCTGACCGCGAGCGCGCCGTCCTCCGCTCGCACCTCGACGGCGCCGTCGACGAGCGATCCGAGCGCCGCGTCGACGAGCGATCCGAGACCGTCCGTGTGGACGACGATCAGGCCGAACCCGTCGACCGCGGCGACGCGCCGACCGATCGCGTGGACGAACTTCGCGAGGCGCTCCTCGTCGGCGTACATCGCCATCGTGTTGAGCGAGAGGCCGACGAACCGAATCCTCTCGACGTCCGGACGGGAACACAGTTGCTCGAAGAAGGCGTTCGTCTTCATCCCGACGCCGGTCAGGTCGGCGGGCGAGGAGACGACGTCGACCGACGAGAGACCGGCGCCGTCGGTCGATGCGCCGGCGTGACCGTCGGCGGCCGCGCTCCCGGTCGCGTCGACGAACCCGACCCGACTCGGGTCCGCGTCCGGGGCTCGCGCCCGGTATCGCGCCCACAGCTCGGCGGGACTCTCGTCCGTCGTGACGAAGACCGTCGCCGTTCCGGGCCCGTCGTCGGCGGCGAGCAACTGCAGGGTGAGCGCGGTCTTTCGCGTCATCGAGGGGCCACGAACGAGCATCGTCGTCCCGCCGGCTACCGGTGCGTCAGGTATCCAGCTCCCCGTCGCATACATAGCCCTCCTCCGTACCGGGAGTACACAGGTCTATCGGCCAGACGTGTCAGTCGTCGCCGATCTCGGAGTCGGTCGCGGCCGCGCGCTCGAGGCCCCGTCGCTTCCGAACGCCCGCGACCAGGTCCGCGAGGACGTGGGCGTACAGCGAGAGCGCGACGACGCCGGCCAGATAGGGGCGCCGCGTCCAGAGGACGGGAACGACGAGCCCGCCGATGAGGACGTGGGTCAGCAGGCGGTTCAGCGCTCCCACGTCCCCCTCTTCGAAGATCTCCTCCTGCCGGAAGAAGACGAGCGAGGGGTCGCGGAGACAGCGCCTGGCCGCTCCCCAGTGGCCGGTTCTGTACCGGGCGATGAGGAAGTGGTCGAAGTCGATGCCGACGCCGACGCCCACCGCCACGACGACGACCGCCCAGCCCGGGACCGTCGGCGTCGTGACGGCCAGCGCCGCCAGCCCGGCGACCAGCGAGATGGCCGCGTGCGAGGACGATTTCATCGCCGCACCTCCGGTCGGACCGCCCCGGCGGCGCGAGTCACCGTGTCGCCCCCGAGTCCTCGACCGCGGCGGTCGGAGTCGACGCGCCGGGATCCGGCGTCGCCCGCTGGACGATCCGGAGGCCGACCGCGCCCGCGAGGAAGGTCCCGATCGCGAGCAGCTGGGTCCACGAGTCCGGCGCGGGCCACAGCCCCATGCCGGCGGCCTCGACGGCGCCCATCGGCGTCGGCGTCGCGCCCACGAGCACGACGCCCAGCCCCGCGCTCAGCACCGCGACCCCGACGCCGAGGACGACGAGGACGGTCCAGACGACCGCGGTCCCGCCGACGACCGAGCGGACGTCGGCACCGCCGACCGCCAGCGCGAGGAAGGCGACCGCGAGGACGCCGTAGTCGACCGCGCCGCCCAGCGCCGCGACCGCCGAGTCGGCGACCGCCAGCCAGAAGTACGGGACCCCGAGCGCCAGCCGGGTGCCGAGTTCGACCGCGAACCAGGCGAGCGCGACCGCGCCCAGCACCCGCGCGACGCGGGCGAGCGTTCGCGGCCCGACGCGCGGACGCCCCTCGTCCGGCGCGAGCGGCAGGCCGCCGGTCGCGTCGGAACCGAGCGAGTTCCGGAGGGCCGCGCCACCCGCGGCGACCGCGAGGAAGAGCCCGGTGGCGAACAGCGCCTCCTGCAGCGCACTCGCGACTCCCTCGGCGAGGACGCTCGCCGCGACCGGCGGCGGCTCGACGACGCGGCGGACCAGCGGCGACACCTCGATAGCGGTCCCGCCGGCGAACACGGCCAGCGCCAGTCGATGGACGGTGGCCCGACCGACCGTCCGGTCGCCCGCCGCGACCCGCTCGCCGAGGCTCAGCAGCGCGACGACGGCCAGCCAGTCGGTCGCGACCCGCAGGCCCAGCGCGTGGACGACCGTCAGGACGCTCCGCAGGGGCCGCGGCGGCACCGACGCCAGCGCCACGGTCCCCGCGGCCAGCAGCAGCGTCGCGACGAGCGCGCTCGCGCCGCGCCGTCGGGTCGCCCGCACGTCGATCACCCCGCTCGCTCCTGGATCGCCTCGCGAAGCACGCTACTCACCGTGTCGCCGTCGGCCTTCCCGCGCAGTTCGCCCATGCACTCGCCCATCAGCCCCGAGAACGCGCCCATCCCCTCGCGTTCGACCTGCTCGGCGTTGCGCTCGACGACCCGCTCGACCGCCTCGCGGACCTCCGCCTCGCCGACCCCGCCCAGATCCTCCGCTTCGACCGCTTGCTCGGCGGTGAGGGACGGATCCGCCGCCAGCGCCCGCAGGAGGTCGTCGAGCCCCTCCCGAGGCACCTCACCGCCGTCGACCAGCGCCAGCGCGTCGGCGAGGTGGTCGTCGGTCAGGCGTTCGACGGCCACGCCGTCGCGCCGGAGTTCCGTCAGCGTCGACTCGAACGTCGTCGCCGCGAGCGTCGGGTCGACGCCGCCGGACTCGTCCGACGAGCCCCCGCTCGCGTCGCTCGCGGAGACTCCCTCGCCGACGACCCGCTCGAACAGCGGCATGTACTCGCCGTAGGCGACCTGTTCCGCGAGGCCGGCGTCGAGGCCGTACTCGCTTTCGTAGCGGTCGACCTTCTCGGTCAGCAGTTCCGGCCGGTCGACCTCCGACGGGTCGGGTTCGACCGGCGGCACGTCCGTCTCGGGGTACATCCGCGCCGCGCCCGGCAGCGGCCGCAGGTACCGCGTCGTCCCGTCCTCGTTCGCGCCGCGGGTCTCTTCCGGGACGCGGTCGAGGGCGTCCTCCGCGCGTCGCCCGACCGCCTCGATGGCGCGCTCGGCCGTCTCGGGGTCGTCGGCGACGAGCGCGACCGCGTCTCCGGGGTCGGTGGCGTCGACCGCCTCGCGGACGGCGTCGACCTCCGCCTCGGTGACGCCGTAGGCCGGGAGTTCGTCGGTGTGGAAGATGCCGCCGGCCCCGTGGCGCTTGGCGTGGTCGGAGAGCTCCGTGCCGAGCCGGCGGTCGGGCTGGATCTCCCGGCCGACGAGCCCGTCGAAGCCGTGGAGCGCGACGGCCATCACCGTCCCGCCGTCGTCGAGCGCCCCGCGGATGACCCCCGAGTCGGTGTCCTCGAAGGCGTCGCTCACGTCCTCGGTCTTCCCGCGGTATGCCTCGCGCTCGCCGAGTTCCTCGGCGATCTCCAGCAGCTCGACCTGGCGGCGGACCTCGTTGCGGACGATGTCGTCGATGTCGTCGAGGCTCTGGACGCCCTTGATCTCGACGCGAGCCCCCTCGGCGATGGAGACGTTGACGTCCTGGCGGATGGTGCCGAGGCCGCGCTTGACCTGTCCCGTCGAGCGCAGCAGCATGCCGATGCGCTCGGCGGCGGCGCGGGCCTGCTCGGGCGAGCGGACGTCCGGCTTCGTCCCGATCTCGACCAGCGGGATCCCTAACCGGTCCAGCGAGTATCGCACTCCCGCGTCGGTCTCTTCGACGCGCTGGGCGGACTCCTCCTCGAGCATGAGGTCCTCGATGCGGACCGGTCCCTCCTCGGTCTCGATGGCCCCCTCGCCGGCGACGCGCATCGTCCGCTGGAAACCGCTCGTGTTCGAGCCGTCGACGACGATCTTCCGCATGACGTGGACCTGGTCGGCGACGCTCGCGTCGAGCAACTGGGCGATCTCCATCGCCACGTCCATCGCCTCCCGGTCGACGCGGTGGGGCGGCTCGTCGTCCGCCTCGACGAGACAGGTCGTGTCGTAGGCCAGGTACTCGAACTCGCGGTCGACCATGCTCTCCTCCAGGGCGGCCTCGTCGATCTCGCCGAGTTCGCTCTTGGTCGGGTGGAGATAGCGAGTGAAGGTCCGCTCGGCGTCCTCGGGGTCCCTGAGCTCCGTCGGACACGGGCAGAACAGCTTGGTCTCCGTGTCCAGCTGCTGGTGGATCTCCAGCCCTGCCACCAGCCCCAGGTCCTCGTAGTCGTAGTCGGCGTCGCTCATTGATCGCGTCTGCGAGGGCGGCGGGCAAAAAACACACCCTTCGGCGGTGCGGCCGCCCGACGGCGCCTCCCGTCCCCGTCGACTCGGGCGGTCACGACCGGCCGGAACTGACGACGAACTGCGTCGTCGACGCCGTACGATACGCGATCGTGGCCGACCGCACGACGTACGCGAAGACGAGGGCCAGCGGGACGAGCCCGACCGCGACCGAGGCGTAGACCACCGGCGCCGAGAAGGGGGCGAACGGGCCGACGCCGACCAGTCCGACGAACGCGAGCAGCGCCGCGAGCAACAGCGCCTCGACGACCGTGCCGACCGCCAGCAGCACCCGCGAGAGGTTCGAGAGGTCCTTCCGCGAGAACAGCTGCTGGACGTGTTCGCGCGTGACGACGAGCAGCCGAACCTGGCGGGCGAGCTCCGAGAGCGCCTCGCGCTCGTCCGCGCTCAGTTCGTCCGCGTACTCGTCCCGGAGCCGGCAGGCCGAGCGGTGGGCCCCCGTCACGTCGATCCGCGTGAGCGCGACGATCAACTCGACCACGGGGACCCGTTCGTCGAGCGACCCGCGTGCCCGGTCCAAGTCCGCGCGGAGCCCCTCGACCAGCTCCCCCACGTCCGAGGTCAGGTCGCCGCTCGCGCCGCGGGCGATTCGGTCGACCGCGTCGGCCTGCTCGTCGACCGCGTCGAGCAGGTCCCGGACGAACGCCTCCGGCGTCGTCGGCGCGTACTCCTCCTCGATGGTCTCGCCAACGTCCTCGCGCAGCTCCCGGATCGAGTCGAGCTCCCGTTCGAACTTCCCCGGCGACTCCAGTTCGCGGGTCAGGACGAGCTGGTTCACCGAGACGACGATCGTCAACAGGTTGAGGTTCCCGCCGATGAGCGCGCTGTACGCGTAGTACAGCGGAGCCGCGTTCCGACCGGTGACCGCCCGGAACGGGTCGACGGCCACCACGACCGCCGCCGTGAGCGCGTAGACGATCGCCGCGACCGCGAGCCGGTTCCCCTCCATCAGAAACCAGTCCGACGCGCGACGGACGGATCTGTGCCGAGTCATCGCAGCGAACTACCCGCCTCGTCGTTGCGGCGGCACACCGAAAAGCCCCGACCGGACATTCGCAACCGGCCGCCGGTGTGCACCCGACCGCCACCCGCCCCGCTCCCCGCTCGCTGTAACGTGGT
>JBDGSU010000005.1:0-13451 GCA_042217395.1 Halosimplex sp. | reverse complement strand
GCGTCGGAGTCGGCGTTGCGGTTGGCGTCGGAGTCGGCGTTGCGGTTGGCGTCGGAGTCGGCGTTGCGGTTGGCGTCGGCGTCGGCGTGGGCGTTGCGCTCGGCGTCGGCGTCGGTGCGGGAGCGACCGCGCAGCTACTGAACTGGACGTACGCCGCGCCGGCGTCGGTCCGGTTGGCCGAGTCGTTGTACGGCGCACCGATCGCCACGTCCTCGAACCCGTCGTCGTCGACGTCGCCGGCGCTGGAGACGGCCAGGCCGGCGCGGTCGCTCGCGTTCGCGCCGACGAACTTCGCCTGCGCGTCCGATAGGTTGCGCTCGCCGGCGAGCGCGTCGCCGCCCGCGACGAGGTACGCCGCGCCGGCGTTCTCCCCGGCAGCGGTGTCGTTGAACGGCGCGCCGACGAGCACGTCCCCCACGGCGTCACAGGTCACGTCGCCCGACCCGGCGTCCGAGACGGCCCAACCGGCCCGGTCGAGCGCGCCTTCGCCGGTCACGCGGAGGTCGGCGTCGCCGAGACTCGTCTCGCCGTCGACCGCCTCGCCGCCGTAGACGACGTACGCGGCGCCCGCGTCGGTCCGGTCGTACGAGTCGTTGTACGGCGCGCCGACGACCACGTCGGCGACGCTGTCGTTGTTCACGTCGCCCGCGTCGGAGACCGACCAGCCGGCCCCGTCGCCCTCGCCCTCGCCGAACAGCGTGAGCGAGGCGTTCGCCAGCGAGACCGTGCCGAACTCGGCGGTGTCGGCGACGTAGGCGGCGCCGGTCAGGTTCATCGCTTCGCCCGTGGGCGACTCCGCGGCGGTGACGTTGTACCGCGGCGCGCCGATCACGACGTCCTCGGACCCGTCGTCGTCGACGTCGCCGGCGGTCGAGACCGACCACCCCGCGAGGCTCCCGTTGCGCTCGCCGAGGTACGCGGTGTCGGCGTTCGTGAGGTTCGACGGAGTGGGCGACTCGACGAGCGAGAGCCCCGAGACGACGTACGCCGCGCCGGCGTTCTCGCCGCCCTCGTCGGTGTACGGCGCGCCGACGACGACGCCGCTCTGATCTCCCGAACCGTTGACGTTCGAGACGGCGTACCCGGCGAGCTGGTTGCGCTCGGTGCCGGTCAGGACGGCGTCGGCCTCCGAGAGGTTCATCGTCGCGGGCATCGACTCGTTGCCGTAGACGACGTACGCGGCACCGCCGTTGGGCGCGGCCGAGTCGCTGTACGGCGCGCCGACGACCACGTCGGCGTAGCCGTCGTCGTTCACGTCGCCGGCCGTCGAGACCGACCACCCGGCGAGGTCGTTGTTCTCGACGCCGCGCAGCGTCACGTCGGCGACCGAGAGGTCTACGGTCCCCGGGTCGGCCGGCCCGTAGACGATGTAGGCCGCCCCGGAGTTCCGCCCGCCGGTGTCGTTGCGCGGGGCGCCGATGATGAGGTCGGTGACGTTGTCACCGTTCACGTCGCCCGCGGTCGCGACCGACCGGCCGGCCGTGTCGTTCGCGGCCGCGCCCGCGTAGGTCACGTCCGCCGTCGAGAGGTTGATCGAACCGTCGTACCCGCTCGGCTCCGGCTGAGAGAGCGTCGGTGCGCTGGCCGGTGTCCCCGAGTTCGTCCCGAACCCGGCGGCGCCCGCGACGACCGTACTCGTCAGGAAGAGCAGCACGACACCGATCACGGCGGATCGACTGAGACTCAGTTCCGTATTGTTAAGTGGTGGCACGGAACAACCTCCGCCCGCACCGGACATTGTTATTAACTGACCGTTATTCGGTAACGACGGGCAACGAGACGGCCGCAGTTCGCCGGCGAGAGTACGCTCGCACGAATCCGCGAAAGCGCGGGGTTACTTCGCCGAGCGGCCGGCCGCCGCCGCTCCGCGTCCGACGCCGGAACGAGGCGACCGAGCGGGGCCGCCGGGCGAGCGCCCGGCTCGCGGAGTCGGGTGACGTTACCGGTCGACAGTCCCGGAGCGAAGCGTTAGCCCGGAGCGAGCCGAGGCCCGCCGCGGTCGTGGGGCCGCGATTACCGGACTGGCGAGCGCGACCCCGTCGGTGAAAACTCCGCCTAGGACGGCCCCGGTCTGTCGAGCTCACCGGTACGTCCGCGATATCGGCGCTGAAGCAACGCTTACGTGACCGCCGTTCGAGGGCGGTCCATGGGCTATCACGTCGTCGACCCGGACGATATGGATCCCGAACCGGACCGCCCCTCCGAGATGCGGTATATCAGCGAGGCGGCCGACATGGACCGACTGGGCCTGCGGACCTACACCGTCGATCCGGGCGAGGAGATCCCCCTCTCGGGGTTGCACTACCACGACGAACAGGAGGAGGTCTTCTACGTGCTCTCGGGGACGCTCAGCGTCGAGACGCCCGAGGAGACCTACCGCGTGGCGGCCGGCCGGTTCTTCGTCGCCGAACCGGAGAGTCCACACCGCGCGCACGTGGCCGAGGACGCCGACGAGTCCGTCCGCGCCATCGGGATCGGCGCACCGCCGGTGAGCGACGGCCACAGCGTCGACTCCGATTAATCGGGGCTACGCGAGGGAGTGTTCGACCAGCAGGACCGCCCCGACGATGCTGACACCGAGACCGGCCAGGATACAGGCGTTCGCGACGAGCCGGACGACCCGTCGCTGGGTCGGCGTGCCGTCGAGCGGTAGCCGCCCGGAGACCAGCAGCGCGCCCAGACCGAACGAGGCCCCGGCCAGGAACGCCGTCGGCCACGTCTCCAGCGGGTGGGCGCCGGGAGCGACGTAGTTCGAGACCGCGAGCACCGCCTGGCCGACCCCGAGCGAGCACAGTCCGAGGCCCAATCGTCGTTCGAGAGACACGTCTCGACAGGCACCCGCGCGCGGCAAGTCGCTTTCGGCCGATCGGTTCGAACGGGCGCCGTCGCCCCGGTCGACGGAACCGCTTTGTCCGGCGGGCACCGAACGCGATTATGCCCAGCGTCCGCCAGATCTGGACCGCGCCGGAGGGCGGCGCACCGATGGAGGCTCGCGAGCGCGTCCGCGCCGTCGCCGACGGCGGGCTACGCGGCGACCGCTACTGCCACGGTCGCGGGTACTACTCGCCGTACGACGTCTGTCAGGTCACCCTCGTCGACGCGGGAGCGCTCGAACGCGTTCGCGAAGCGTACGGCATCGACCTCTCCGACGGGCGCCACCGCCGGAACCTCGTCGTCGATCTCGACGTGGTCGACCTGCTCGATACCCGGTTCGCGGTCGGCGACGCGGTCTTCGAGGGGACCCGCCGACGACCGCCCTGCGCGCACGTCGAGGAGGTCGCCGGCGAGGCGGGGCTCGCGGACGCGCTCTCCGAGGAGCGCGGCGGGATCTGCGCGGACGTGGTCGAAGGGGGCGAGGTCGCAGTGGGCGACGACCTGCGGGTCGTCGAGCGGCTGGACGACCCCGATTCGCTCGCCGCGGCGATCCGCGAGCGACACCGCGGGTGACGGGCCGCGCCGACGCGAGTCACGGTGACGACCCGTCCGGGGACGAATCGGAGGACGGCGCGACGCGCTACTCCGGCAGTTCTTCGGTCGCGTCTCGGAGGAGCCCGTCGATGATCTCGGGCGTCGTCGGGTGGTAGGCCCGGTCGGGCACCTCGCGGACGTCCAGTCCCGTCTCGACGACGACCTGCATGGTCTTGGCCATCACGTCGGCGTGGTAGTGCAGCCCCTGCCAGCCCAGGACCGTCGCCGACTCGCGGTCGACGACGAGCTTGGCGACGCCCTCGGGGACGTCTTTGGCCGCGAAGACGCCGTCGTCGCTCGCCTGGCGCATCGCGACGGCGACGTCGTAGTCGGCCTCGCGGGCCTCGCGTTCGGTCATCCCGACGCGCGCGTAGGGATAGACGCCCAGCCCGGAGAAGACGACGTGGTGGGTGACGTTCTGGTAGTCCTCCAGCGGAACCTCGCGCTCGCGCCGGCGGATGTTCTCGGCGGCGGTGAATCCCTGCTCCTTGGCGACGTGGAGGATCGGCTCCTCGCCGTTGGCGTCGCCGACGACGAACACGCGGTCGTCGTCGCGGGCCTGCATCGTGTCGAGCACCCAGTCCGGGCCGGGTTCCAGCGCGGTGTTTTTCAGCCCGAGCCGACCCAGACAGGGCTTGCGCCCGGTGAACAGGTAGAGCTCGTCGGCCTCGATCACCTCGTCGTCGCCGTCCGCGTGTTCGAGGAACAGGCGGACGCCGCCGTCGTCGGTGGGTTCGACCCGTTTCTCGTAGGCCTCGGTCGGGACCGTCACGTCGAAGGTCTCGCGGTAGAGCTCGAGGACGGCGTCGCCGAACGCGGGGTCGGCCTCGTCGATCGGGCGCTCGTCGTGCTCGACGACGGTCACGTCGGTCCCGAGTTCGCTGAGGTAGGGGACCATCTCGAGGCCGACGTACCCCAGTCCCATCACGACCGCCGAGTCGGGGACCGCGGTCGCGTCGAGCAGGTCGGCGCTCGTCCGGTGGGGGACGTCCTCGATACCGGGGAGGTCCGGGACGTTGACGGCCGAACCGGTCGCGAGCACGACGTAGTCGCCCTCGATCTCCCGCCCGCCGGCGACGACGGTGTGGTCGTCGACGAACCGAGCGGTGTCGTGGACGAAGGTAGCGTCATCGCGGTCTGCGATCTCGTGGATCGACTCGCGGCGGTGCTCGGCCCACCCGAGCGTGTGGTCGTCCTTGCGGGCGATCGTACGCTCGAGGTCGACCTCGGGGGGATCGCCGTCGAGTCGGTCGTCGTGGCGCGCCCGGAAGCGGTGAGCGGCCGCCGAGAGCACCTCTTTCGAGGGCATACAGCCCCGCAGGATACAGAGCCCGCCGCCGGGGTCGCCGTCGTCTATCAGCGTGAGTTCGACGTCCGGGTCGTCGGCGAGCGACCGCGCGACGGCGGCGCCCGCGCTCCCGTACGCGCCGACGATGACTACGTGAACCATACCCCGGGTTTGGGCGAGCGGTCCTAAATCGTTCAGGGCGTGTGTGCGCCGCGCGCCAGACTGCCGGCGGTCGGCGCCGCTCGCCGGTCGTCGCGACCGCCGACCCGTCCGTTCACTCCTCGACGGGCGAGCGCTGCCCGGGACCGTTCCGGCGGGCGCGCAGCCAGCGGGCGGGCCGCGAGCGGTTGAAGACGCGGTCCCAGAGGACCAGCGTCGACGGGAGGACGACGATAGAGGCGAGATAGGCGTAGACGACCGACAGCGCGGTCAAGAGGCCGAAGACGCCGATCGCGGGGTTGAGCGCGAACACGAGCATCCCCATCCCGCCGACGGTGGTGAGCATGCTGCCGGTGAGCGCGCCGCCGGTGCCCCGGACCGAGCGGTCGAGTGCGGTCTCGATGTCCGCGCGTTCGAGCTCGTCGGCGAAGCGGTGGACGACGTGGACGGAGTAGTCGATCCCGAGCCCGATTGTCAGCGAGAGGATCACCCCGTTGATCGCGTTGAAGTCGACGCCGAGGTAGCGCATCGACGCGACGACGAACGTGACCGTCAGCGCGATGGGGACGACGTTCGCGACGCCCAGCGACGGGCGCCCCTCGAGGATCCAGTAGACGGCGATCAGGAACACGGACGCGCCCACGAGGGTGATGAGGAGGCTCACGATCACGGTGTCCATGATGAGGTCGGAGGCCTCCTCGAAGATGACGGCGTTGCCCGTCGGCGTCGCGTCGAGCGGCGTCTCCGCGGCGACCGCCGCCGCGTCGGCGGCCACCTCGCCGTTCGAGGCGTCGGCGTCGACCGAGTAGGTGATGAGCGCGGCCCGGCGGTCCTCGGCGAGGACGCCCCCGAGGCCGCTCGCCGGCGCCGACTCGAGGTAGTCGTACACCTCGCCGAGGTTCTGCTCGGGGATCCCGTCGGCGTCGGGGTCGTTCCTGGCGACCAGGTCGCGGAACTGCGGGTCGCGCTCGGCGTACGAGCGAACGATCGTGACGACCGACTGGCTCCGGGCGTAGCGGCCGTCGCGCTCGAAGGACGGGGGCGGGTCGCGGCCGATCCGGTGGACCCGGTCGAGGGCGTCGTCGCGGCGCATCCGCGTCTCGACGTACAGCAACACGGAACTGCTCGGCGGGAAGTTCTCGTCGACGTAGTCGGTCTTCTCGATGTAGCTGTACTCCGGCGGCGCGAACGGTTCGGGGAGGTCGCGCTGCCACTGCGGGATGTCGTCGTACCGGGGCGGGAGGAAGTCGTCCTGGCTGAACCCCGTCCCGACGCCGGTGGCGTAGACGCCCGCCGCGCCGCTCGCGAGGAGGATCGTGAGCATGAACAGTGCGGGCACCCGCCGCGCGACGACGACGCCGCCGCTGAGCAGTCGACCCAGGGTCGACCCCTCCGAGCCCAGCGGTCGCTCGCTGAGCGTGGGGATCGGATAGCGCGCGCGCAGGCGGTCGATCTGCACCTTCACCGCGGGCAGGAAGATCCCGAAGATGAAGAACGTGAACGTGATCCCGATGGCGGCGACGAGGCCGAAATCGCGGATCGGCGCGAGCGCGCTCGGCAGGTTCGACAGGAAGCCGATGATCGTCGTCCCCATGACGATGAAGAAGGCGACGAGCAACTGCTCGGTCGTGATGGCCATCGACGCGCCGACGGGCTGGCCGCGTTCGCGCTCCTCGCGGTAGCGGTTGACCGCGTGGATCCCGAAGTCGATGCCGACCGCGATCAGAAGCGGCGGGACCGCGACGAGCAGGGGGTTGAACGCGATGTCGGCGAGCCCGAGGAAGCCGAAGGTCCACAGGAGCGTCATCAGGATGGCGACGACGCCCAACAGCAGGTCAACGAGGTCGCGGTAGGCGACGACCAGGAAGACGACGATGAGGAGGAACGCCGCCGGGAGGACCAGGGCGAGCGACGAGCTGATCGTGTCGGGCGTGCTCCCGATGGTCTCGATGTTCCCGCCGACGCTCGCGAGGACGCGCTCGACGCGCCGCTCGCGCGCGTCGACGTCGCGGGCGTGGGTGACCGACGCCCGCGCGGCCCGCGCCGCCGCGCTCCGGACGTCGAAGTCCTCGCTGACCTGCGAGCGGAAGCCGGGCGTCTCGGCCGCCCGGCGGACCGCCCGGTCGATCTCGGTCGGCGTGGCCCGCTCGACGGCGTCGATCTGGGCGCCGACCGTCGTCGCGTTCGGGTCGAGCCGGGCCGCGACCGTCCCAGCGGGGCTGGAGACGTCGGTCACGCGCAGCCCCTCGTCGTCGAGCAGCCGCTCCCGGGCCCGCAACATCCGCAACAGACTGGGCTTCGAGAGGACGTTCTGCTCGCGCTGGAGCAGCTGCGTGGTGGTCGACGACTCGGCGAAACTCGCGCCGAACTCCCGCTGGATGTCCTCGAAGGCGCTGTAGGAGTTCAGGTCCTCGACGAACTGGTTGCTCCCGGACTCGGTCTCGACGTTCCCCAGCCCGAAGAGGAACACGCCGGTCAGGAGGAGGAAAGCGAGGCTGATCCGCCCGGGATGGGCGGTGATCGCGTCGCCGATCTCGTCGGTGATCGACTCGAAGACCATGTTACCTGCCGTAGCGCAGGTAGACGGCCCCCAGCGCGACCGCGGCGATGGCGACGACCGCGACGAGCCCCAGCGGGAGGCCGCCGCCTCCGCTGTCGTCGGGCGCGGTCACGTCCACGGCGACGGAGTAGCCGCTCGAGAGTTTCGTGTCGCCCCCCTCGTCGTACTGGAAGTCGAGGTCGACCGGGTAGGACTTCGCCAGCGCGTCACCGCCGGCGCTGATCTCGAAGGCGAACGTCTCCGTCTCTCCGGGGCCGATCCGGTCGGCGAACGCCTCTCCGTCGTCGACGGAGATCGGGTCGTCGGCGAAGATGGCCGCCGAGACGTCGCGAACCGGTTCCTCGCCGGCGTTCGTCACCGACACCTCGAGCACGCGACCGGCGCCGCGCTCGACGGTCCCGTTCACGACGGACACCTCGAAGGCGTCCCGACCCCGACGGACGCGCCGGCGCACGTCGAAGCTCTCGGCCTGCCGGCGCTCGTCCTCGTCGTTCCGGTAGGTCGGACGGAGGGTGAACTGCTTGGGGCCCGCCTCGGCGGCCTCGCTGATCTCGACGTCGAAGGAGAACTCCTTCGTCTGGTTCACGCGGAGAGTCCCGACCGCGTACTCGCGTTCGAGCGGGGAGACGTTCCGGCTCGCGGACTCGAAGACGACGACGACGCTGTCGGCCCGCGCGTCCCCGACGTTGGTGATCTCCCCGCTGAGGGTGCCCTCCTCGCCGACGCGCAGCGACGAACTGACGTTGCGCGCCCGGAACTCGTACTCGACCTCGGGGTCGGGCCGGACGCCGAACTGGAGCCGTCCGGACTCGCCGGGGTCGCCCTCCCGGTCCTCGTAGGCCACCGACGCCTGCAGGGAGTAATCGCGCGTCTCGGCCCCCGGCGTCGCCGTCGCCTCGACGGTGACGGTCCGCGTCTCGTTGGCCGCCCAGGCGCCGACGTACCGGCTGGCGCTGGGCGACCCGCCGAAGACGAGCGCGCCGCTGCCGGAGGTGATCGTCACCGACGCGTCGCGCACGTCGACCGGCCCGTCGTTCCGGACGGTCAGCGTCACCGGGCCGTCGTCGGCGACGGCGACGTCGCTCTCCGCGTCGACGATCGTGAACGTCTGTTCGCGGGCGGGCGTGACGCCCATCGTCAGCGTCGAGGACTGCAGCGGCGTGCTATCCGCGTCCTCGTAGTTGACCGTCGCGCCGAAGGCGTACCGCTGGCGACTGGCCGACGGCGCGGCGCTCACCCGGTACGAGACCGTCCGTCTCTCGCCGGGCTCCCACGACCCGCCGACGTAGCGCGTGGAGGAGGCGGCGGCGCCGAAGGTCAGGTCGGCGTTCTGCGAGGTGAGCGCGACCGACGCGTTGCGCGCGGCCGCCGTGCCCGTGTTCTTCAGCGTCACGTCGACCGTGCCCGTGGCGCCGATCCGCGCGGTCGAGTCGACGTCCGCCACCCGGAACTGCGCGGCCTCCTCGACGGTGACGTCGACCGTGAAGTTCCTCGTCGTCGTCGTGCGGTTGTACTCGCTCGTGTTCGGGTCGATCGACCGCGTGTAGTTGTAGGTGACGTTGATCGGGAGCTCGTACGTGCCCGGCCGGGCCGACCGGTCGACCTCGATCCGGAACTGGACGGGGGCCGACGACCCGTCGGGGAGACGAGCGATCGCGCGCTCGTTCGTCCGGACCGACAGCGGGGCGTCGTGTTCGCCGACGCTGATCCGCATCGCCCGGGCGGTGGTGACCTGCTGTTCGAGCTGGGGGTTGGCCAGCGACCCGTTGGTCACGTTGCCGTCGTTGAGCACGACGATCTCGAGCGCCGTCTGCGCGCCGGGGCGGAACTCCGTGTTCGGCACCGAGATATCGATCCCGGGGTGCCCCGTCACGTTCCGGCTCTGGGGCCGCTCCTGTCGGTTCGCATTCGACGCGTCCGACGCCGCGTCGGTGGGCGTCGAGTGGTCTGTCGCCGCGCCGGCCGCGACGGTCGGCGCGAGGACCAGCAGTGCGACTACCGCGACGAGGAACGCCTGTGTCCGTTGCATACGTGAACTCTCTTCACCCACCGGGCCGCGGGGACCAGCGACAGCGCCGCAGGTGGTTACCGCTCGCTTTCCACTCCAACCCCGTGAATCATTGTAAACGACGGGAAACCAACCCGACGTTTATTCCACCGACACGATCCCGCCGCCGTCCGTCGGCTGGCGGCACCCACAGCATTGGTAACATTTAACAAGGGGTAGGGCGTAGCTACCGATAGCGTCGAACCGACAGACAGCGACGGACCGCAGACACCACAATGGCAACCAACGAAACCCGCTCCGAGACGAGCCGCTACGACGAACTCGAGATCGCGAACGGCGACGTCGTCATCTACGACGTCGACAACCACCGGGCGTGGATCCAGTCGGACGAGACAGTGACCGGCGACGAGATGGCCTGATACGGATTCGAAACAAGCGTTTACCGGGTCGACCGCACGCAGTCGTGCGGTCGATCCTGGAATGTCTTGCAATAATCCGTATGACGGGCCCACCGGAGCGGAGTCGCCCGCGCGCCCGCTCTCGGAACGGGCGGGCCGCGACGTCCGCGATCCGATTTCTTCGGACTCTCGACCGTCAGCGCGAGCCCCGAGGACGGCCCGGACTACGGCTGCCGGTCGTCGTCGCTCTCCTCGGCGAGCCGCTCGTCGATCCCGCCGTCACCGCCGTCGGGTCCCGTCGCGGTATCGGTCCCGACTTCGGCCTGGAGTCTGGCGATCTCGGCTTCGAGTTCGCTGATGCGCTCCTCGTAGTCGCCCCGCGACCGGAGCCAGAGACCGCCGAGCACCACGACGACGAGCAGCGGGATCCCGAAGACGATCACTCCGACGACGAGGATGACCAGCAGTTCGACGACGCCGGGGAACCCCATCTGGAGGGGCGAGAGCGCGGAGATCGGGGACATGCCGACGGGTACGAGCGACCGGGCGAAAACCCTTGTGTCGATACGTCGCGCCTCGTGGCTCGCGCCGTCGGCGGACCGTCGCGCGGTCGTGTTCAGAAGTCGGTGATCGAGGTCTGGAGACCGGCGACGAGGTTGGACTTGCGCCGGAGGTGCCCGAGGCCGATCGGCAGCTGCGGGAGGAGGCCGTCCAGCGCGTCGCGGAAGCTCTCGGCGACGCCGTGCTCGCCGTCGAAGGCGTGGCGCACCCCCTCGCGGACCTGCCAGACGCCGACGGGCGCCCAGTAGTCGTCGGTCACCTCGCGGAGCACGAACGCCTTGGCCTGGCGGTCGCGCTCGTGGAGGTGTTCGAGCACGGCCAGCCGCGAGGCGTAGTAGGCGCCGGCGGTCTCCTCGACGTAGCTCGTCCGGCCCTCCCAGCCCTCGTGGGCGCTCCCGAGGTAGTAGTCGCTCGCGGTCGGGTTCCAGACGCTCTCGGGAGCCTTCATCTCGACGAGTTCGTACTCCCACCGACCGGGAGCCAGAATCACCCAGTAGCGGTTGCCCATGTACTCGTTCGTCCAGACCGAGACCTCGTCGACGGTGTCGCTGTGCTGGAGGCCGCCGCGCAGGTACTTCCCGACGGTGTCGTCGACGGCGGTGATCGACCACCGCGTCGGGACGAGCCTGCGCTCGTGGCCCTGCCCCAGCGCGCCCGCCGAGAGGATGGTGTTGACGTCGTAGACGTCGAACCCCCGGCGATAGAGGTAGGTCATCGCGCCCTCGGCGGCCCAGTCGTCGTCCTCCAGGGTCTTCTCGACCGGCCGCGGGACGTGGGGGTTCTCCGCGAGGTCGGCGTTCGTCGCCCGGGCGCGCGGGCCCGTCGGCGTCGAGATATCGTCCAGCGAGAGGTCGATGTCGGGCGTGCCGTCGAGGCCGACCTCGACGTCGACCGGGTGGTCGGCGATGGCCACCTCGCGCTGGGTGCCGACGAAGCCGTCCCAGACGTCGTTCACGTCGACCTTCGCCGAGCGCGTCGAGTTGAGCATCCCCGTCCGCCGCTGGAGCACGTCGTCGATCCCGTAGCCCCGGCTGTACCACTCGCCGCTGGTCGCGAAGTCGGCGGCGTCGGCGTCGCCGCCCATCGGCGAGAGGACGCCCGTCGAGACGTTCGGGTAGCCCGAGCGGCCGACGAACACCTCGGGGGCGGTCGAGCCGAACATCGAGTCGCCCTGCACCGCCCGCTGGAACTCCCGCTCGACGTCGTCGAGGTACTCGGTGATCTCGTAGGACTTCTCCTCGGCCAGCCGGCGCTTCTCGGCGGCCTCGTCGCGCTGGAAGTCCTCGATGAAGTCGTCGAGGCGCTTGCCCGGCATTCGAACGCCCCTACCGCCCCCACGGGCTTGAATGGGTCGGTGGCCGAGCGGCCCGGTGCCCGGCCCCGGTCGGCTCAGCCGTCGGCCGCCGGCCCGCCCTCGACCGGGCCGGCGCCCGCGCGCTCCGCCACGTCCTCCGGCACGAAGCCGTGACGGGCGAGGCGCCGTTCGATCGAGGGGTGGACGGCGGTGAGTCGTTCGAAACGGGTCCGCCGGGCGCCGAACGGCGCCGACCCCGCGACGGCGTCCTCGCCCGCCGCCCCGGCGGCCTCCTCGCCGGCCGCGCCGACGGCGTACAGCCCGGTACAGAAGTCGGCCGCGCTGGTCCGGGCCACCGCCACGTCGTCGGCGTGACACTCCTCCAGCCGGCTCGCGCGGGCCGCGACGGCGCGCAGGAGGACCGCGACGCCGGCGCTCGCCACCGCGTAGTAGAGAGCGTTACCGGGGTTCGAGCGCGCCACGCCGGCCACGAGGAAGAGGCCGCCGGCGAACACGGCGAGTTCGGCGGGGACGTATCGCAGCGCGACCAGCCAGAAGACGGCGAGCCCGACCACGTGGGTGACCGCCTCGCGGAGGGGGCCCCGTCGGAGGTGACCCAGCGACAGATGGGCGAGTTCGTGGGCGACGACCGCCCGGAGCGCGCCGTCGTCGAGCCCGTCGGCGAGCGACGCCGAGACGATGAGGACCGCCCGGTCCTCGTCGCCGAGGACGTTCACGCCGCCCGGGGCCTCCCGGTCGACGACGACCGACGGCACCTCGGTCCCGAGGTCCGCGGCGGTCTCCTCGGCGATCCGACGGAGCCGGGGCGGCGCCTCGTCGGCCCACTCGACGCCGCGGAACAGACCGTCGGTGACGACGCCGCTGACGGCGTACTCGAGGCCGAAGCCCGCCAGCGCGCGGTGACGGCCGCCGGCGGCATCCCCGTCGCGTAGCAGGCCGCCAGCGAGACGGCGAGCGCGAACACCAGTCCCGCGTCGATCAGTCGATAGGCCGCGGGGAGTCCGACCGGGCGGGCGAGTCTGGACGTGGGCGACACGGTCGACGATCCGGTGTTCGGTCCGGCGGCCCAAAAGCGGTCGGCCCCGAAGCGAACGTGACCGTCCGCCCGCGGCGCTCAGCGGATTCCCATCGCTTCGATCTGCTCCTGATACCGGTTGCGGATGGTGACCTCGGCCACCTGGGCGACGTCGGCGACCTCGCGCCGGGTCTTCTTCTCGTCGCAGAGCAGGGAGGCGGCGTAGATGGCCGCGGCGGCGAACCCCGTGGGCGATTTGCCGGAGAGGAGCCCCTGCCCGGCTGTCGCGTCGATGATCTCGGTCGCCTTCGTCTGGACCTCCCCGCCGAGGTCGAGCTCGGAGACGAAGCGGGGGACGTACTGCTTGGGGTCGACCGGCTCCATCTCGAGGCCGAGCTCCTGGGCGACGTAGCGGTAGGTGCGCCCGATCTCTTTCCTGTCCACGCGGGAGACGTCGGCGATCTCCTCCAGACTGCGGGGGATCCCCTGCTTGCGACAGGCGGCGTAGAGGCAGGCGGTGGCGACGCCTTCGATGGAGCGGCCGCGGATGAGGTCCTCGTCGAGGGCGCGCCGGTAGATGACCGACGCGACCTCCCGGACCGACCGGGGGACGCCCAGCGCCGACGCCATGCGGTCGATCTCCGAGAGGGCGAACTGGAGGTTGCGCTCGCCGGCGTCT
>JBDGSU010000139.1:6026-13622 GCA_042217395.1 Halosimplex sp. | reverse complement strand
CGACGGGAACGGGATGAAGTAGGGGAGGCTGGCGTCGACGTCGTGGTAGCGGATCGTGACGTAGTGGCCGAACTCGTGGACCGCGAGCACCCCGAGGACGGCCGCGCTAAAGGGCCACCCCTCCAGCAGCGCGAGCGGGCTGTCGAGGTCGACGTAGTACCACAGCGTCCCCACGTACAGCGTCGAGAGTATCGTCAACAGCAGCGTGGCGACGTTCAGCCACGGGACCCCGTCGATGTGGGGCGACCGCGGTTCGGCGACGAGGACGTACTGGGGACGGGTGGGACCGAAGCGGTCCTCGACGACCGGCGTGTCGTCGAACGGCGCCGACGACTGCGCGCGGGTGGTCAGCGACACGTCGTACCCGGCGTCCCTGAACAGCTCCCAGAGCTCTCGCTCCAGCGTCTCCGCGGCGGCCAGCGGCGTCCCCAGGTAGTAGATCGCGTCGTCGTCGCCGACGCGGACGTCGGCCACCTGGAAGACCGACTGCACGGCTTCGACCGGCGGCCCCTCCGCCGGTTCGCGACGCTCGTCCATCGCCCCGAAGTTGGGCGTACCTCCGTATAAATCCCGGGAAGTAGCCGGACCGAGGGTCGAACGACTCGGTCGCGGCGAAGCGAATCCCGTCCCCGGGGAACGCCCGGGGCGGGAGAAAGGGGAACCAGGGGGAAGCGGCGGCGGATCGGCCGGCCGCCGCGTCAGGGAGTGGTGAACGGCGGATTCGGCAGGACGCGGGTAGCGTCTATCGTAGTTGGTGGCGTGTGGTGTGTGGTGGGTGGCGTGTGGTGTGTGGTGGGTAGCGGGTAGCGTGTGGTGTCCGGTTGGTCTGTGGTGTGTCGCGGGTGGTGTGTCAGTGATGACGCGTTCGGTCGTCGGAGGTCCGTCGCGATCCCGGCGAGGACGTCACGCGGGTTCGACGCGCCACGTGGTCGCGCTCGTGTACGACCACTTCTCGACTTCGAGCTCCGTCGCGGAGTCGCGGATCTTGACCATCAGCGCGCCGATCTCCTTGGGTGACAGTCCGACCTCGTCCGCGATGAACTTGCTCTTGAAGTACATCTCGCCGTCCTCGGCCTTCTGCACGAGGTAGGCCTTCAGTCGTTCTTCCTTCGACGGCGCGTCGTCCGTGGAGGGCTGGAGTATCGAACTCATTGTGACACCTCGCTTCTCTCTGGGACCCGTATGTCCATATAAAGGCGGGAAGCTTCGGTTTGCTTCGTGTCGTTTTACAGACGAACGGTGTGAATCGGCGCGCTATCGAATTTTCACGACGTTTTCTGAGTCGCGCAGACGTTTTATAATCGCCTCTCGCGCTTCGATACGTTTTTCCGAACTCGGTGCACGATCGCTTCGCGAACGGTCGAGGGCCGGTCGGTTCGACCGCGATCTGCACCGCTGGACCGGGGCCGGCAAGAAATTGCGCGGTCGCTCGCGCGGCGGAGGGCGTGGGCGAGCGCAACCGCGGCGGGCGCCGTGGCGGCTTGACAACCCTTAAGACGGCCTCGGGGTAACGCCGTTCCAATGAAAGTAGTCGTCTCTATCGGCGGGAGCGTCCTCGTCCCGTCGGTGAGTCCGGAACGGGTCCGGGCCTACGCCGACGCGCTCGAATCGCTCGACGCCGACGGGTACACGCTCGGGACCGTCGTCGGCGGCGGCCCGACGGCCCGGGAGTACATCGGGGCCGCGCGGGCGCTGGGCGCCAACGAGATCGAGCTCGACCAGCTCGGGATCGAGGTCACCCGGCTCAACGGCCGCTTGCTGATCGCGGCGCTCGACGAGCGGGCCGCCCCTACCCCGCCCGAGGACTACGAGACCGGCGGCGAAGCCATCCGCCGCGGCGACGTCCCGGTCATGGGGGGGACCGTCGCCGGCCAGACGACCGACGCCGTCTCCGCGGCGTTCGCCGAGTACGTCGACGCCGACCTGCTCGTCTACGCCACCAGCGTCGACGGCGTCTACGACGCCGACCCCGACGAGGACCCCGCGGCCACGAAGTACGACGAGATCACCGCCGACGATCTGGTGGGGCTGATCGCCGATCTGGAGATGGACGCCGGGAGCAACGCCCCCGTGGACCTGCTCGCGGCGAAGATTGTCCAGCGCTCGGGCATTCGAACCGTCGTCCTCGACGGGTCGGACCCCGGCGCCGTCGAACGGGCGGTCCGCACCGGCGAGCACGACGGCACCGACGTCGTGCCCGCGGACGTCGGCGGGCAGCCGCCCGAGTGGAGGGACTGATGAGCGAGAGCGACGCCGACGAACCCGTCCGGGCCGCGACGCTCGACGGGGCCGAGGAGTCGGGGGACGCGGAGCGCTACGCCTTCTGGGCCGACGAGGTGGCAGACGCCGTCGAGGCCCGGGACCCCGAGGACCCCATCGTGATCAAGGGCGGTATCTCTCCCTCCGGCGTGCCCCACCTGGGCAACGTCAACGAGATCATGCGCGGGTACTTCGTCGCCGAGGTGCTGCGCGAACGGGGCCACGAGGTCCGGCAGGTGTTCACCGCCGACGACCGCGACCCCCTGCGGAAACTCCCCCGCAAACTCGCCGACCTGGACGGGAAGATCGTCGACCTGGGCGACGTGAACGCCGGCGCGCTGGGCAAGAACCTCGGGCACGCGTACACGGACATCCCCGACCCCTTCGGCTGCTGTGACTCCTACGGCGAGCACTTCTCGACGCTGATCGCCGAATCGGCCGAGCTCCTCGACGTGCCCATCGACGTCGTCTCGACGACCGACCTCTACGAGTCGGGCCGGATGGACGACGTCGTCGAGCACGTCCTGGCGAACCGCGAGCGGGCCCGCGAGGTCCTCGCCCAGTACCAGGACAAGGTCGACGCGGACTACGTCCCGTTCAACCCCTTCTGTTCGGAGTGCGGGAAGGTCACGGAGACGGTCACCGCCGTCCGCGTCGACGACCGCGAGGTCGACTACCGCTGTACCGATATCGAGGCCGGCAACCGGACCATCGAGGGCTGCGGCCACGAGGGCACCGCCACGTTCCGCCAGGGCAAGCTCCCCTGGCGCTTCGAGTGGCCCGCCCAGTGGGAGGTGTTGGGGGTGGACTTCGAGCCGTTCGGCAAGGACCACGCCGAGGGGTCGTGGCCCTCCGGCGTCGACATCGCCGAGAACGTCCTCGGCATCCAGCCGCCCGAACCGATGGTCTACGAGTGGTTCACGCTCGACGGCGAACCGTTCTCCTCCTCGGCGGGCAACATCGTCCTCGTCCACGACGTGCTCGAGATGCTCGAACCCGAGGTGCTGCGCTACTTCTTCGCCAAGGACCCCAACCGGGGACGGGACTTCAGTATCGAACGGCTCGACCAGCTCGTCGACGAGTTCGACCGCGTCGAACGCCTCTACTACGGCGAGGAGTCCGGGACCGAGAACGAACAGCGCCGCGCCGACCGGGTCTACCCGTTCACCCTCTCGCTGGCCGACGTGCCCCCCGAGGCGCTCGTCGCCAGCGGCCTGTTCGACGAGGTCGAGGGCGACGGCGACGCCGAGACGGGCGACGCGGCCCGCTCGGGTACCGCGGTAGCCGAAGCTTTCGACCACAACGACCCCGAGGACCGTCGGCGGCGCCGCGAGTTCGTCGACGGCGAGTTCGCCGAGCGGGTGCGCCTGCCCTACACGTTCGCCGCGGTGCTGGGGATGTTCGACGACCCGGCGGCCCGCGAGGCGACCGCTCGGAAAGAGGGTCACGTCTCCGACGACGACCCCGCGTGGGCCGTCGAAGACGCTTTCGGCCGCGTCGCGCTCGCCAGCGAGTGGGCCGCCCGCACCGACAACGAGTACAACTACACCGTCTCCCGCTCGGAGCTGCCCGACGTCGCGGTCGACGAGGAGACGGCCGCCGCGCTCGAGGAACTGGCCGACTTCGTCGCCGAGGGGGCGGACGGCGAGGCCATCCAGGGCGAGATCTACGAGACCGCCAAGCGCCACGACATCGAGATAGGCGACTTCTTCGGCGTGGGCTACCGGCTCTTCTTCGACGAAGACCAGGGGCCCCAGCTGGGCTATTTCCTCGGCGATCTGGACCGGGAGTTCGTGGTCGAGCGACTGCGGCGCGAGCGGTAGACCGGACGTCAGCTTTCCGAGGTCCGGCGGTGTTCAGTTCGCGTGCTTGTCTAACGGGAGGTTCGTACTGTGTTGTTATGGAACAAATCCGAGCGGCAGCGACCGCAGTCGACAGCAGGCGGTGAAAGCCCTCGGCGCGCTCGAGCGGTCTGTGCGACATATCCTCACTGCGTTCGGATAGGGGTCGCGCAGACCGCTCGAGCGCACCTCGCCCTTTCAATCCACCGGGAGAGCAGGCTCTCCCGAGCCCTGTCTCGCTCCGCTCGACAGGACACCAGGACCGCCCCGCACAGCGCCGCAGGCAGCCACTCACCTCCCCAGCCGATTCGCTCACTCGCTACGCTCGTTCGCTCATCCACTGTCAGAGCAAGCTCTGACAAGCCTTCGCTCGTTGCACTCGCGAAGATAGCGAGGGACCGAAGGTCCCTCGGACCGTGCGAACGGGCGCTTCGCGCCCGTGAGCAGACCTCGCACGGTGCTGGCGCGAGACCAGACTCGCGCCAGCGCGCGCCACGTAGATTGTTCAGTCCGTCTCCTGCAGTTAGCATTCGCGCGAACGGAGTGAGCGCGATTCACCGCCGGAGGGGGCGAAGCCCCCGGAGGCGGCCTTTTTCACCCATGTTTTTGCCGGTCGGGTTCCCGCAGCGCGCCGCAGGCGCGCGAGGAAACCCGGCCGGGAAAAAGATGGTAACCAAACCCTCTTGGCGGGGAGGCCCCTGCTATCGCGTAATGGTACGCCCGCTGTACTGGGTACTCGCTGCGGTCACCGTCTTCACGGTGGGGGCGATGGCGCTGCAGGCGCGGGGGCGACTCCCCGAGTCGGTCCGCGTCTCCGGGCCCATCGTCACCCTCCACACGCTGCGCGGGAAGCGGGTCCTCGACAGGCTCGCCGCACCGAAACGCGCCTGGCGCGCGTGGGGCAACTTCGGCGTCGGGATGGCGCTGGTGACGATGGTCGGCATGTTCGCCGCCGTCTTCAACGCCGGGATCCAGGCCATGCAACACCCGGAGGCCCAGCCCGTCCAGAACCCCCAGAACGTGCTCGTCATCCCGGGCGTCAACGAGTTCCTCCCGCCCGCCGCCGCGCCCGAGATCGTCCTCGGCCTGCTCGTCGGTCTCGTCGTCCACGAGGGGGGCCACGGGCTGCTCTGTCGCGTCGAGGACATCGACATCGACTCGATGGGGCTGGCGTTCTTCTCGTTCATCCCCGTCGGCGCGTTCGTCGAACCCGACGAGGAAGAGCGGATGCGGGCCTCCCGCGGGGCCCAGACCCGGATGTTCGCCGCCGGCGTGACGAACAACTTCCTGATCGCGTTCGTGGGCTTTCTCCTGCTGTTCGGCCCGGTTTCGGGGGCGATCACCGTCGCGGCGGGCGTCCCCGTCGGCAACGTCGCCGAGGGGTCGGCCGCGCAGGCGGCCGGGCTCGGCCACGGCGACCTCGTCACGCGAGTGGAGGGCCAGCCGGTCGCGAACGTCTCGGAGTTCGAGGCGGTACTGGCCGGCGTCGACGAGCGGTCGGTCGAACTCACCCTGAAGGGCGGCGAGACGACGACGCTCGAGCGGAAGCTGCTGTTGATGCGGTCGGTCCCCTCGGTGACCGGCGGGATCGAGCCCGACCAGCAGAACCCGACGGTCGTGCGGTCGATCAACGGGACCGCGGTCTACACCGAGCGCGGGTTCGCCCGCGCGATGAGCGACCGGGAGACCGTCACCATGGGAACCTCGCGCGGCAACGCCACGTTCGCCGTCGGCGCCTACGGCCTCGCGGTCGAAGACGGACCGCTCGCAGCGGCCGGCGTCCCCGCAGACGGGACGGACGTGATCGTCACGCGCGTCGCTGGCGAGCGCACGCCCAACGCGTCGGCGTACAGCGACGCGGTGAGCGGGCTGAAGTCCGGGCAGACCGTCGCGGTGCGCGCGTCGGTCGGCGGCGAGCGCGACACCTACAACGTGACGGCGGGCTGGAGCGGCCGGGGCGACGCGCTCGGCCTGCGGACCCAGCAGGGCTACAGCGGCATCGCGGTGGTCGACACGGGCATCGACGTCTACCCCGCGGCGCAGTTCCTGGCCTACCTCGGCGGGTTCAGCGGCCCGTGGGGCGGGCTGTTCACCGGGCAGTTCCTCCAGCAGATGTTCGTCGTCCTCCTGCTCCCGTTCCTGAGCACGATCGCGCCGGGCTTCGGCTACAACTTCGCCGGGTTCGTCCCGGACGTGGCGAACTTCTACGCGGTCACCGGCCCGCTCTCGGTGCTGGGCGGCGGCGTCTTCCTGCTCGCGAACGTCCTGTTCTGGACGGCGTGGGTGAACCTCAACCTGGGCGTGTTCAACTGCGTGCCGACGTTCCCGCTCGACGGCGGCCACATCCTCCGCTCGTCGGCCGAGTCGGTGGTCGCCCGGCTCCCCGTCAGCGACGGCCGGCGCGCGACCACCGCCGTCACCGCCTCGATCAGCCTGCTCATGCTCGCCGGCCTGTTCCTGATGCTGTTCGGACCGCAGCTGTTCGGGTGAGGCGGGCGCCGGACGGCGCCGAACGGTCCGAGCCCCGACGCCCCACCGCCGCGGCGCCGCCGCGCTCGTCGGCGGGAAAGGCAAGGTTCCTAAACTGCGCGTCGCTACCACCGACATGGTCAGACGCGAGCCGCCGCAGACGGCGGAGGGCTGGTACGCCCTCCACGACCTCCGGACGGTCGACTGGGAGGCCTGGCAGGACGCCCCCGAGCGCGTCCGCGAACGGGCGCTGACGGACGCGACCGACTTCCTCGAGTCGACCGAGGCCGTCGCCGACGCCGACGAGGGCGACTCGGCGCTGTACGCGGTCGTCGGCCACGAGGCCGACCTGCTTGTCGTCCACCTCCGACCGTCGCTGGCGGACCTCGAGCGCCTCGAGCGGCAGTTCGAGCGCACCGAGTTCGCGCGGTTCACCGAGCAGTCCTACTCCTACGTCTCCGTGACCGAGGCGTCGGGCTACAGCGAGCGCGCCCGCGAGTTCTTCGACGGCGAGGTCGACGACGATTCGGGCCTCGCCCGGTACATGCGCTCGCGGCTCTACCCGGAGATCCCCGACGCCGAGCACGTCTCCTTTTACCCCATGTCGAAGCGCCGCGACCCCGAGCAGAACTGGTACGATCTGCCCTTCGAGGAGCGCGCCGAGCACATGGCGAGCCACGGCGACATCGGCCGCGACTACGCCGGGAAGGTCGAACAGATGATCACCGGCTCGGTCGGCATGGACGACTGGGAGTGGGGCGTCACCCTGTGGGCCGACGACCTGGTCGACGTCAAGGATCTGCTCTACGAGATGCGCTTCGACCCCTCCTCGTCGAAGTTCGCCGACTTCGGCCCCTTCTACGTCGGGCGGCGCTTCCCGCCCGCTGACCTGGACGCCTATCTCGCGGGCGAGTCGGTCCCGACCGGCGACGCCGAGGCGGCGTCCGCGGCCGACGGCGAGCGGGCCGCCCACGCCAGCGTCTCGCGGGCCGGTCACACCGACGGCAGCGGCGACGGAGGGCGCGCC
>JBDGSU010000139.1:0-5926 GCA_042217395.1 Halosimplex sp. | reverse complement strand
GACGTGTCCCGCGGTGACGACGGCGAGCGCGACGCCGCCGAGAGCGCGAGCGACGTGTCCCGCGGTGACGACGGCGAGCGCGACGCCGCCGAGAGCGCGAGCGACGACGTACCGCCCGAGGCCGTCGCGGAATCGAACGACGGTGGATCCGACGAGTCCGGAGGCGGAGGTCCACCGGCGGCGATGCAGCGGGGCACCGACGACGACGCGGTCGAGGAACTCGACGCCGAGGACGCCGGCCGGACGCTCGCGAACTTCGGGGTGTATCCCGACGAGTACGACGACGGCGACTACGCGCTGGTCTCGTTCGCGGACGCCGACGCCGAAGACGTCGTCGACGAGGTCGACGGCCTGCGAGGGAACTTCGAGCACTACGACACGCACGTCCTGACGAGCGTCCGCGCGAACCAGGGCCAGACCGCCGTCGTCAGCGTCTGGGCCACCGAGCGCGCCGCCGACACGGCGCTGGGCTTTCTCACCGATATCGACGCGGTGACCCACAGCGTCCGCGGCCCGCTCGGTGACGCCGACGAGTCCGCGGAGGGCGACGAGTCCGCGGACGCCGCCGGCGACGCGAGCGACGCGCGGACCGACGACGACACGACCGCCGCGGACATCCGCGAGGAACTCGCCGATCGAGGCGTCTACGCGGGGCAGCCCCACGGCGAGGACGTCTACGCGCTGGTGCTGTACTCGGAGGCCGACCCCGAGGAACTGGACGCGGAGGTCTCGGACCTGCGCGAGGGCTTCGACCGCTACGACACCCACGTCAAGACGGCCGTCTACGCCGACGTCGCCGGCGACGCCGAGACGACCGCGGTCGTGAGCCTCTGGGACACCGAGAGCGCCGCCGACACCGCCGCGGACTTCCTCACGGACCTGCCCGACATCGTCGGCCGGCCGCAAGACCGCGAGGGTTTCGGCACGATGGGGATGTTCTACACCGTGAAACCCGATTACCGCGAGGAGTTCGTCGAGACCTTCGCGGCGGTCGGCGAACAGCTCGCCGAGATGGACGGTCACCGCGAGACGGCCCTGCTGGCCAACCGCGAGGACGAGAACGACATGTTCATCGCCAGCCGCTGGGACCGGAAGGAGGACGCGATGGCGTTCTTCCGCTCGGAGGACTTTCGCGACACCGTCCAGTGGGGCCGCGAGGTGCTGGCCGACCGTCCGCGTCACGTCTTCCTGGCCTGAGCGCGGTCACCGTCTGTCCGCGCCGCGCGGGCTCACTCGTCGACGACCCACAGCCCGACCGACAGCGCCGTCGCCGCGACGAGCGCGCCCGCGAGCAGGTCGAACGCGGTCCGGAAGCCGGCGGTCTCCGAGAGGTAGCCGACGATAGCCGGCGAGACGGCGCCGGCGCCCATCAGCAGCGTCCGGACGACTCCGAGGCTCCCCCCGGCGACCGACTCGGGGACGACGGCCATCATGTACGCGCCCCGGACGGGGCGGAAGCCGTGGGCGCCGAGGCCGAGGAGGACGACGGCGCCCCCGAGGACTATCGGGCCGCCGGTCGCCGAGAGGGCCAGCACCGCGAGCAGTCCCGCGGTCGCCGTCCCGAGCGTCAGCGCGAGGATGGCCTCGACGCCGACGCGGTCGCTCGCTTCGCCCGTCGCGAGCTGGACCAGGCTGACGACGAACAGGGCGCTGAAGAGGAGGTTCGCCGTCGCCGACGTCAGGGCCGTCTGCTCGGCGAGATACAGCGGGAGGAAGGCCACGGCGCCGTTGTAGGCGAACGAGAAGCAAATCGTCACGACGACGAACAGCGCGAACCGGCGGTCGCCGAACAACGCGACGTAGTCCCGCAGGGACGCCCCCTCGACCGCCGATCCGCCGTCGGTCGCTCCCGTATCGCCGGATCGTTCACCCTCGGCCCCACCGGTGTCGGAGGCGGCCGTCCCGTCGCCGGTCCCGTCCGCGTCGTCGGCCCCGGACGCGGCCGCCGGTTCGTCGGGCAGCCGCCGCGGGACCACTCGGGCGAACGCGACCGCGAGGCCGACGCCGACGACGCCCGCGGCGAGAAAGAGCGAACGCCACGGCGCGCCCAGCGCCGCGGGGAGCGCGGACGCGGCGACCACGACCGCGGGGGCGGCGACGCCCCCGAACGACCCGAAGGTGTCGTAGATCCCCAGCGCCCGCCCGGTCCGCGCGGGGTAGGCCCGCGAGAGCAGGCTGACGCTGACGGTCTTGTACGTGCCCGTGCCCGCGCCGACGAGCACCATCGCGCCGACGACCGCCCACAGCGGCGAATCGATCGCGAGCGCGAACGCGGCCGCCGCCGAGACGAGCGCGCCGGTCGTGACGACCCGGACCGGTCCGATCCGGTCGGCGAGCAGCCCCGAGGGGAACTGCATCGCCGCGTAGACGAGCATCAGTCCCGTGAAGGCGGTCCCGAGCACCGTCCGCGAGACGCCGTAGGTCGCCCCGAGCGTGCCGAACAGCGGCGGGAACGCGTAGCGGAGGAACTTCCCGAGGAACCAGACGAGCGCGGTCGCCGCGAGCGCGTCGAACCGCGCGAGCCGCCCGCGGTCTACCATCGTCCCCTCCCCGGCCGGTCCGGTCGCGCCGGGCGCCGCTCGCGGCGTCGGCGGTCGCGGTGTCGGTCGCCGGCGTGTCGGTCGTCGCGGTGGTCGCCGTTCCGATCGTCTCCCGTCACGTCGTTGTCGGAGAAGGCGCGCTCGCGGGGAAATACGTCCCGGTTCCGGCGCGCTCGACCCCAACAGAGCCAAGGCCGTCGCGAGCGAACGGCCGGGCGTGCGAGACGACACTCACGACGAGCGGGATGGACCCGTCGGCGGTGAACCGGACCGCGACCGCCGACCCGACGGCGGCGTCCCCACCGACGTGGACGACACGCCCGTGGTCAGTTGCTCGCGCTGCGACCGCGAGTGGGATCTGGGCCACGAGCTGGACGAGCTGGGCGTCGGCAATCAGGCCGTCGAGCAGTTCGCCCTCGACCACAGGCGCCACACCGGCCACTTCCCCGACGACGTGACGACGTGGCTGGCCGCCTGCCGGCGCTGTCCGGAGGGCTCGGAACACCTCGCGCGCAGCGCCGCCGTGCGCTGGGCGGAGACCCACGCCCGCCACACCCGCCACACCCGCCACGCCGTCGAGATCGAACACGGCACCGACGAGGAACGGACCGTGATAGAACCTGGCGACGTAGGATGAACGCGCCGCTCGGCCGGTTGGAATATACGGCTGGATCACCCGTGGCGGCCGGCTACTCCTCGTCGGCTTCGGTGGTCGTCTTGTCGGCGTCCGTCTCGCCGAAGTAGATCTCCGCGCCGTCCTGGGCGACCTTCTCGGCGAGGACGGCGCACTTGACGCGCATCGGCGAGATGTCGACGCCGAGCATGTCGACCACGTCGTCCCTGTCCAGTTCCTCCAGGTCCTCGACCGACATCCCGGTGAGCTGCTCGGAGAGCATCGACGCGGAGGCCTGCGAGATGGCGCAGCCGTCGCCGCGGAAGGCGACGGCCTCGATGGTCTCCTCGTCGTCGTCGAGGACGACGTCCATCTCGATGGTGTCGCCGCACATCGGGTTCTCGCCGACGTGGGTGTACGTGGCCTCCTCGAGCTCCCCGTAGTTGCGCGGGTTCTTGTAGTGGTCGAGGATCTGCTGTCGGTACATGTCCGATCCGCCGATACCCATCGTTGGCAGGCGATACGCCCCTGCGGCGGAAAAGGATTCCGAGGGACCGCTTCGCACACGCTCGGCGTCGTACCGGTGACTTCTCCCCGACCGGACGGGACCCATATGCGCGCCATGCCGGATCCGACTGGTTGTAAATTAATTGAATCTACACCGAAGTTTATTACCGACCCTCTCAGTAAGGGATCACAAGTACAGGGCAATGTTCGACCGAGTCAACGACGCGATATCCGGTGGGTCCGGGGCGGGCGACGCCGACGCGGAACATCTAAGCGATCTATTGCGCGACGGCGAGGAGCTGCAGCACGCGCTCGCGAACGACGGGGCGATAGAACACACCGAAGACGGTCGAACGACGACGATCGAGGCGAGCGGCGACTACGACGCGTACATGCTCGTGACCGACGAGCGGGTGCTGTGGGTGCTCGGCGACCAGCCCGAGGAACCGGAGATCGCCTTCGAGCTGACGGCGTTCAAGACGAGCCACGTCCGCAAGGGGCTGCTCAGCGAGAAGATCGAGGTCCAGACCTTCGACGAGACGGTCGTCTTCGACCCCGACGAGGGCGACGTCGAGAGCGCCGAATCGTACATCGACACGGTCGGGACGGCGTGGGCGAAGGCGTCCGGCGCGCTCGCGCAAGCCCGCGACGCCGTCGCCGCCTACGCCGACGCCTGCGAGCGCGGCAAGGACCCGAGTCAGCACGCCCTCACCGCCCGCTCGCAGTTCTCGCAGGCCAGGAGCACCACCACGCAGTCCGACCTCGTCCCCGAAGGAAAGATCCGCGCCGAGGTCGACGAAGTCGTCCGCTCGCTCGAGCACACGCGGGTCTCCGCGTGGCTCGACCGCGCAGAGGCCATCCGCGATCGGATCGACGAGGCGCTCGCGGACGGCCGCTACGGCGATGCCTGCGAGGTCTACGTCGACGCCGCCGCGGCCATCGAACGGGCCGGCGAGGCCCTCGAAGACGTCGACCGCACGCCCGACGGCGCCGAGTCGCGCCTCGCGGACCTCGAGGACGAGTTGCACGCCGCCGGCGAGCGGTTCCTCGACGACGCGGCCGGCCGCTGCGAGACGGCGCTGGAAGCCGACGACGCGACGGTCGCCGTCGACGCCTGGGAGGAGGCGTTCGACCGCTACAGCGCCGCCGTCGACGCCGGATGGAACGGCAACGCACCCGTCTCCGAGGACGCGCTGGAGTACCAGCTCACCTGGGTCACGAGCGGCCTGCTGGAGGCGATGAGCGCCCACGCCGCGGCGCTCGAACGGGACGGCGACGACACCGACGACACCGACGAGGCCGGCGACCTCTACGAGGCGGCCGAGGAGTGGTTCGAGCGGTGCGAGGAGCTGGCCGCCGAGCGCCCACACCACGACGCCGACCCCTACGACGAGGCCCGCGACCGCGTCGAGGAGAAGCGCCTCGAGAGCGCCGGCTGGGAGTTCGGCGGCTGACCGCCCGTCGCGACCGATTCTCGCGGTCCCGTTCTACCGCGCCAGGGCGACGACCCGGTGGGAGTCGAGGGTCAGTTCCGCCCCGTCGAACCCGCCGAACAGCGACACGTCCTCGAAGCCGGCGTCCTCGCAGAGCTCCCGGAGCGCCGGCGGCGCGTAGAGGCGGTTCTCCCACTCCATCGTATCGCGGTAGTCGTACCCCTCGCCGGTCGACTCGAACAGGTCCACGGTCGTCGCGAACCGGCCGGTCGCGGGGTCGTACTCCTGACGGTAGGCCGTCAGGTCCTCGTCGCTCTCGCTGACGGTCGCCTCGTCGAAGTTCGCCAGCAGGAAGTCCCGATTGGACTGCTCGACGACGAGGACGCCGCCGTCCGAAAGCAGCGCGCGGGCGTCGGCGAGCACTCCCTCGTCGGTGTCGCGGTCGTAGTACCCCAGCGAGTTCCAGAAGACGGTGACCAGGTCGTAGCTCCCGCTCCACTCGTCGAGGTCTCGCATGTCCGCCTCGCGGAACGCCGTCCGGTCGGCCAGCCCCCGGTCGTCGGCCCGGTCGCGCGCTCGCTCGACGAACTCGGCCGAGAAGTCCAGCCCCTCGGCCTCGACCCCGCGGTCGGCCAGCGCGAGCGCGTGCCGACCGACGCCGCAGGCGATATCGAGCGCGGTGTCGGGCTCGCAATCGAACTCGCCGGCGAGCAACTCGAGCAGGTCCTCCACCGCCTCGTCGGCCGCCTCGAAGCGGTCCGCGAAGCTCTCGGCGAACGGCCGTGTTTAATCGCAAGATATCGTCGGATCAAGTCGCCAGAGTAAGGGAGTTG
>JBDGSU010000044.1:0-13735 GCA_042217395.1 Halosimplex sp. | reverse complement strand
GCGCGGTGAGCGCGAGGGCGGCAGCGTCGAGTTCAAAGAGCGGCTCACGAAGGACCTCCACCTCGCCGACGGCCGGCGCGAGAGCCTCGCCGCCCAGCTTCGCCACCGCGTCCTCTCCGGCGACGGAGAGGCGACGTACGTCGTCGGCGTCACCGACGACGGCGGGATCGCCGGCATCGCGCCCGACGAGTTCACCGAGTCGATGGACGTGCTGAGCCTGCTGGCCGAGGAGGCCGACGCCCACATCGAGAACGTCGAGACGTGGGGCGTCGACGCCGAGGGGCGCGCGAAACCGAAAGGCGGCGGTCCCGCTCCCGGCGTCGGCGCCGCGGTCGCCGACGAGTCGGCCGACGGCGACGGACGCGAGGCCGACGGCCCGACCGAGGGCATCGTCGGCGTCGCCACCGTGCGCGAAGGGGCCGTGATGGAAGACGACGAGCACATCGTGGTCGGCACCGCCGGACACGTCGACCACGGCAAGTCGACGCTCGTCGGCTCGCTCGTGACCGGCCAGCCCGACGACGGCGAGGGCGGCACCCGCTCGTATCTCGACGTCCAGCCCCACGAGGTCGAGCGGGGTCTCTCGGCTGACCTCTCCTACGGCGTCTACGGCTTCGACGACGACGGCCCGGTCCGCATGGACAACCCCGACCGGAAGTCCGACCGGGCGCGCGTCGTCGAGGAGGCCGACCGCCTCGTGAGCTTCGTCGACACAGTCGGCCACGAGCCCTGGCTCCGGACGACGATCCGCGGCCTCGTCGGCCAGAAACTCGACTACGGTCTGCTCACGGTCGCGGCGGACGACGGCCCCACCAAGACCACGCGCGAACATCTGGGTATCCTGCTGGCGACGGACCTGCCGACGATGGTCGTCGTCACGAAAGCCGACGTCGTGAGCGACGAGCGCGTCGACGAGGTCGAGCGCGAGGTCGAACGCCTGCTCCGGGAGGTGGACAAGACGCCGCTGTCGGTCGCTCGCCACGGCGTCGGCGCGGCCGTCGAGGAGATCGACGACACCGTCGTCCCCGTGCTCTCGACGAGCGCCGTCACGATGGAGGGGATGGACACCCTCGACGAACTGCTCGAACGGCTCCCGAAGACCGCCGGCCCCGAGGACGACGAGTTCGCGATGTACGTCGACCGGTCGTACAAGGTGACCGGCGTCGGCGCGGTCGCCTCGGGCACGATCCGCTCGGGGACGGTCGAGGCGGGCGACGAACTCCTGCTCGGGCCGATGCAGGACGGCGGGTTCCGCGAGGTCGAGGTCCGGTCCATCGAGATGCACTACCACCGCGTCGACCGCGCGAAGGCCGGCCGGATCGTCGGCATCGCTCTGAAGGGCGTCCGCGAGGCCGACGTCGAACGCGGGATGGTCCTGCTGCCCCGCGACGCCGACCCCGAACCCGTCCGCGAGTTCGAGGCCGAGGTGATGGTGCTCAACCACCCGACGCGCATCGGCGAGGGGTACGAGCCCGTCGTCCACCTCGAGACCGTCAGCGAAGCGGCCGCGTTTTACCCCGAAGAGGGGCGCCTCCTCCCCGGCGACTCCGGGACCACGCGGGTGCGGTTCAAGTTCCGCCCCTACCTCGTCGAGGAGGGCCAGCGGTTCGTCTTCCGCGAGGGCCAGTCGAAGGGCGTCGGTACGGTCGTCGACGTCGGCGAGTGACCGCCGGCGTTCCGCGGACTCGCCACAACGGACGGTTACGCCGTCGGTATCCGGCGGATATCTCGGGAAACCCGATCCAACCGCCTTCACCGAGTTCCTACCCTGCCGTTACCGGCCCGACAGCCTGTCGGTAACTTTCCCCCCGAAGCGAATAGGCATGGGCACGCGCGCGGGCCGCGACCCACTCAGGCCGCGGCGCGTGCGCACCACGGAGGTTACCCGAAATGAATCAGCAAAACCAGTTCGGACAGCAGGGACAGCCCCAGCAACAGCCACAGACCCAGCAGACGGCCCAGCAGCCCCAGCAACGGCAGGGCTTCATCCCCGGGTCGGCGGAACCGGCGAGTCAGGAGGCCGGCTGGCCGGGCAAGCAGGGTCGCGGCGCCGACCAGGGCGCACAGGACCGACGCCACTCCCAGCAGTTCCGCCAGCGCATGCACGACCTGGCGGAGCAGCGACCGCGCGACCCCCAGACCGGCCAGTTCCTGCCGACCGGGTCACAGGGTAGCCAGCAGACCCAGCAGTACCAACAGCCTCAGCAGCAGATGAGCCAGCAGCCCCAGCAGCAGTACCAGCAACAGCCCCAGCAGCAGATGAGCCAGCAGCCCCAGACCCAGCAGCGGGGCCAGCAGTACCAGCAACAGCCCCAGCAGCAGATGAGCCAGCAGCCCCAGCAACAGCAGGGCTTCATCCCCGGGTCGGCCGAGCCGTCGAGCCAGGAAGCCGGCTGGCCGGGCAAGCAGGGCCGCGGCGCCGACCAGGGCGCCCAGGACCAGCGCCACTCCCAGCAGTTCCGCCAGCAGATGCACGAGAAGGCCGAACATCAGCCGCGCGACCCCCAGACCGGCCAGTTCCTGCCGGAGCACCAGCAGGGCCAGCAGAGCCAGTCGGGCGGCCAGATGTACGCCCAGCAGAACCAGCAGCGCCAGCAGGGCCAGCAGAGCCAGCAGAACTGGCAGTAACGCCGCGCTCGCCCGGCGGTCGCGCCACACCGGCCGCTCCGAACCCACGTTCCTCTTTTATCGCTCGGGACGGCGACGCGGAGACTGGAGACGCGGTACTCGCGGAGCAGACGTGACTCCGGAGAGCGGATCTCCCCGGCCCCGCGACAAACAGATCGACGGCGGCCGGAGCCGGCACCGGACGGCGACGCGGTCGCGCGTCAGGATTCCATCTTCGCGACGATCCGGTCGGCCGCCTCGCGAGCCGCGCTCTCGTCGGCGACGCCCTCGAGGGGGATCAGGACGCTCTGGGCGGTCCAGTTCTCGTTGCCGTGTTCGTCGCCCGTCCGCACTTCGGCGCCCGCGACGACGGACCCGGCGACGTTCGCCGCCCAGTCGGGGGTTCGGATCTCGTCGAAGTCGTCGGGGTCGCGGTAGCGGACGTGGTAGTAGTCCTCGCTCCGTTCGACGCCCTGGATCGACTGCGAACTCGACATACCCGGCGGTTCGAGCGCGCGGCTCGAGAGTCGATCGCCGGCGATAGAAAGGCGATCGTCGGCAGTCGAGCGGTTACTCGCCCCCGAGTGAGCCGCGCAGGAGCCTCAACTCGGCCTTCCTGAGGTGTTCGGCCGCGGTGCTGGGCGCACACTCCAGCGCGTCGGCGACGTCCTCGTGGCTCGCCTCGCGGGGCACCTCGTAGTAGCCCAGTTCGAGCGCGGTCTCGACGGCGGCCCGCTGGCGGTCGGTGAGCCCCGCGTCGACCGCCGGCGCCGCCGAATCGAGCCCGCCGACCCGCTCGACCGCGACCTCGACGGGGTCGGGGATCTCCGTCACCGCCGTCTGGAGCTCGTCGTCGGCGCCGAACAGAGAGATGGAGACCCAGCCGTCCTCGCGGTAGACGATGGGCGGGACGATGACGACCGCGCCGGTCAGCAGCGACCCGAACAGCTCCTGGAGCGAGGCGGTCGTCGCGTCCCGAATGTACACGTAGAACGCGTTCCCGCCCGCCCGCTCGAGATCGTAGCCGAGCACCTCGGGGACGTCCGCGATCGCCGCCTCGAACGCGTCGGCGTCGCCCTCGGCGTAGTGGAGGATGCCCAGCGAGTCGCCGTCGTCGTTCCACTGGAGCGCGCGCGAACGGTCGACGTACGGCGCGTTGACCCACAGGTCGTAGACCGGGTGGATGTCGGCCTCCCGACCGCGAGCCGTCACGCGCACCCGGACGTGTTGCATACGCAACCGTCGTCCACAGTATGACTTAAACCCCCCGAGCCGATCCGGCAGTATTCATTGGTGGGTGCCGATAGTATCCCGAGCTATGGCGAGAACACTCGTGACCGGCGCGACGGGGACGCTGGGGTCGGCGCTGGTACCGCGGTTGGCGGAGGCGGGGCACTCGGTCCGCGCCGCGAGTCGGTCGCCGCCCGCGGCCGACGACGGCGATCGAGGAGCGACCGGACCGGCGGAGTGGGTCGAACTCGATCTGGGAAGCGCCGAGGGCATCGAACACGCGGTCGAAGACGTCGACGTGCTCGTCCACGCGGCGAGCGACCCGACGGGCGACCCCGAGGCCGTCGACGCTCGCGGCACAGAGCGACTGGTCGCGGCCGCCGAGGGCGCGGGCGTCGAGCACCTCATTTACCCCTCGATCGTCGGCGTCGACGCGATCCCCTACTCGTACTACGAACACAAGCTGGCCGCCGAGCGAGCGATCGAGGGCTGCGACGTGCCCTGGACGATACTGCGAGCGACGCAGTTCCACCAGTTCGTCGACGAACTGATCGGGACGGTCGCGCGCTCGCCGGTCTGGCCGCTCCCGACCGACTTTCGGGTTCAACCGATCGACGCCAGGGAGGTGGCCGACGCGCTGGTCGACGTCGCGACGGAGAGGCCGCGGGGACGGGCGGACCCGATCGGCGGTCCCGAGGTGCGGACCGGGCGGGAGCTTGTCGACGCCTATCGCGAGGTCCGCGGGCTCCGGCGGCTGGTCGTCCGGTTGCCGCTCCCGGGCGCGGCCGCCCGCGAGTTTCGCGCCGGAACGAACACCTGCCCGGACCGCGCGGTCGGGACGACGACGTGGGAGGACTGGCTGGCCGAGGAGTACGGCGGTGCACTGGAGTCGCCGTCCGCCACGGCGGGCGGGTCACAGAGGCGAACTAACGGATGACGGGCACTGGAGACCGAGACGGGAGCCGAGACGGGGACCGCGACGAGGGGGCCACACTCGTGACCGGTGCGGTCGTCGTTCACCTCGCGCTGACGCTCCCTCACGGTATCGTCCACGGGGTTATCCCCGTCTACATCGCCGACTGGCAGGGCGCGTACGCGGCCGTGGTCCTGTTCGGGCTGCCGCTCGGGGGGCTCTGGGCGGTTCGGCGCGGACGGGTCCGAAGGGGCGCCTGGCTCGCGCTGGTCGGCGGTCTCGGCGGGTTCGCGTTCGAGACCCTCGCACATTTCGTGGTGCCCAATCCGGACCACGTCGCGACCGTCGAGACCGGACGGGCGCTGTTCGCGGGGACGGCAGGGCTCTCGGTCCTCGGCGACGCGGCCCTCGCGGTCGCAGCGGCGTACGCGCTGTGGAGTCAGGCCCAGGGTTCCTCGGCGACTTCGCCGAGCGATTCGACGACGTGATGGGGCTCGGGGTCGTGGTCGTACGGCGGTTCGCCCTCGGCGAGCCAGACCGAACGCAGTCCCGCGGCGTGAGCGCCGACGACGTCCGACGCGTGGGAGTTGCCGGCGTGAACGGCGCGCTCGGGCTCGACCCCGAGTTCGTCGAGCGCGACGCGGAACGGTTCGGGATCGGGCTTGTAGGGCGCGTCGTGGCCGCCGTGGACGACCACCTCGAAGCGCTCCTCGATCCCCAGTCCCGCGAGCTTCTGTGACTGCATCCACGGGTCGCCGTTGGTCACGAGCCCGATCCGGTAGTCGGCGGCGAGCGCCTCGATGGCGCGCTCGGCGCCGTCGAGGAACCGGACGTTCGTCTGATCGCGCTCGTCGACGTAGATGGCCGCGATCTCCTCGCCGACTGACCGGTCGTGGCCGGCCTCCCCGGCGAAGGTCGCGAAGGCGGCCCTGCGCGTGTCCCGGATGTCGTCGCCGGCCGCGGAGAACTCGCCGAGGCGGTCGACGTACTCCGCGCCGTCGAAGAAGGGGTCGACACCGACCCGTTCGAAGGCGATCGCCAGGATGTCGTCCGCGCTTCGCTCGTAGGTACAGAGCGTGTCGTCCAGGTCGAAGAGGACGGCCTCCACTGGCCCCGTCATCGCGAAGTACTACCGACCGCCTCGGCAAAAGCGAGTCGCTTCGCGGCCGACGGTCGCGCTATTCGTCGGAGAGCCCCGCGACGAGCGCGTCGACCGCTCGCTTGACCGCGGCGCCCGACTCGATCCGTACCGCGCCGTCGTCGGTCACGGTCAGGTTCGGCCCGTCGACCGCGTCGGCGACCCGCTCGGCGAGCGGGCGGTCGCCGACGGCTACGTCGCCCGCGAGCGTCAGCGTCGCCGCTTCCGGGTAGAGACGAACGGTCCCGACGCGCTCGCCCCCGTAGGCGACGCCGAAAGCCTCCGTTCCCTCGGGAGCCGGTTCGGCGTCGTGGTCGGCGTCGACGACGGATACGTCACCGAGCGTCCCACGGTCGCGGCCCGACAGCTCCGAGGAGAGCAGTTGGGCGATGCGTTTGCCGTCGGTGACGCGGTCTTCGACCATCACTCGCCCCCCAGTTCGCCGACCGCGCGGTCGGCGAGGTCGCCGAGCTCGACGCCCTCGCGGCGGGCGTAGACGACCGCTGCCGCCTCGACTGTGACGCCCAGCTCGGCCTGCAGCTGGTTGACCTCGGCGACCGCCGTCTGTTTCTCGACGCCGGCCTCGACGATGGCGTCGAGCGCTCGCTCGAAGGTCGACCGCTGGCGCAACACGTCGTCCTCGGGGACGAATCCGTCGGGAACGCTCACTTCCCGCGGCTCGAACGCGGGTTCGAGGCCGTCTTCGACGCGCGCCAGCAGCCCCTCCGTGAGGGCGACGTCGACGAGTCGCTTGGCCTGCTCGGGGGAGAACCAGTCGCGGTCGAGCGAGAGCGCGACGACGAACTCGCTCTCCGAGAGGCTCTCGCGACCCTTGGCGCGGAACGGGACGGCGACGGCGCGACGCAGACTCATCGTGGACGATGGGCCCCGCCCGGAGCGTAAACTTGCCGGTCGGCGGCCGCCGGCGATCCCCCACCGCGCGAACGCATCTCCCGCGCCGAGGGTTCGCGAGGAGCGGCGACCGGGAGTCGAGAGGTTCAAGTAGACGCTGGGACACTGCACGGGTATGAAGTACCAGGGACGCTCCCCGCGCAAGCGCACCGGCGGTCGACGCCGGAACTTCCGGAAGAAGAAAAAGCACGAACTGGGCGACCAGCCGACCGAGACGCGCCTCGACGAGCCGCGTCGCAAGCCCGTCGACGCCCGCGGGAACACCGAGAAGGTCCGCGCCGTCACGGCGAACACCGCCAGCGTGGCCACCGACGGCGAGGTCGTCGCCGCAGATATCGAGGACGTCGAAGAGAACCCGTCGAACCCGAACTACGTGCGCCGGAACATCATCACGAAAGGCGCCATCATCCAGACCAGCGAGGGACGCGCCCGCGTCACCTCCCGGCCCGGCCAGGACGGCCAGATCAACGCCGTCCTCGTCGAGTAACGACGCTCCCGTTCCGCCGGCACGCGCTCGACCGGCGCGTCCGGAGCGCTCGCCACCTCCGTGCACTATCGTAGAGTTTGAACGGTTTGCACGGCCGATCGCACGACCCGTGCGATCGGTCGAGCCACGTCGTCCGGATGCTACCATACATACCGCCCCGTTCGTCTCGGTAGGCGCCCGTACCGACCCGTACGGCCCATAGCGAGCCTTTTGTCGGTACGTCACGGATTATCGATGGCGTGTGACGCACCATCCCGCACGCCGAGCGCACCATCGAGCATCCGGGCCCCGTTCGACGCGCGCGTCGCACGCTGCCATCCTGCGAACTGTCCCCTCGGCGGGGGCGTGTCCCCCGCTTTCGGAACTGCGATCGCCGGTATCCAGCGATTACCGGGGGCGACGGCGACGACCGAACTCGCCTATTTACCACGAACCGGACAGAACTCGGTGGCGGGAGCGATCCGAACGGGGACCACGGTTTCGTCAGCACGGATCGCGGCGCGTTCGACCACCCCGAGGGCGGGGTATCCAGTCGAAATCGAGGGGTTCGGGAGAACCGTCGAAACGGCGAGTTAGGGAGTCCTTACGCCGAATTCTGTCGTCGTAGGCGGATTCTACGGCGAGCGACGGAACAGGGTCGCGGCCAGGGTCGATCGGGGCGCTACGGGCTGGGAGCGGCCTTCTGGAGCGCGCTCTCGGCGATGTTGCCGCCGTAGTCGGCGGTCCGCGAGAGCGAGTCCACGACGAGGCCGAGCGACTGGGCGAGTTCGGGGTCGTCGAGGTCGCGGATCACGTCGTCGACGTCGCGGGCGCGCTCGTCGATCTCGGGGAGGTCCGCGCGGGCCTCGGTGGCGAGCGCGACCGCCTCGTCGGCGTCGTCTTCGAGGAGGGCGTCCATCGCCGTCTCGGGGACGGTGACGGCCGCGGCCTGGAGATCGCTCAGGGCCTCGACGACGGCCGGGTCGACGGTGCCGACCTCGAGCGCGATGGACGCGATCTTGGTGGCGTGGTCGGCGATGCGTTCGAGTTGGCGGGCGCTCGACTGGTAGTCGAAGACGGTCTCGCGCGGGAACCCGATCTCCGACGCGGCCGCGGGGTTGCGAAGCACCGTCCGGAACACCCGCGAGACCATGTACCAGAGCCGGTCGACGTCGTCGTCGCGCTCGATCACGTCGTGTGCGAGCTCGTCGTCGTCCTCGAGCAGGGCCGTCACCGCGTCCGAGAGCATCGTCATCGAGACGAGGCGCATCCGCGTGATGGCGTTGTGGACGGACAGCTCCGAGGAGTCGAGCAGGTCCTGGAGGACGACCCGGTCGCCGGTCTCCTCGATGACTTCGAGGCCGACGAGCCCCTGGGTCGCCTCCCGGATGGTGCGCCGCTGTCCGGCGGTGACCCGCGGCGCCTCGAAGTTGATGACGTCGAACCCGCTGACGTACATCGTCATCACCGCGCGCGTGAGCTGGTCGCCCTCCAGCCCGTCGATGTCGATAGACCCCTCCTCGCGTTCGTTCTCGCTCTTCGGCGAGAGCAGGAGGACGTCCTCTTCGGAGTGGAACTCGACGACGCTCCCCGCGCTCACGTCGTTCGCCGTCGCCCAGTCCTTCGGCAACGACACCGTGTACGTCGACCCGCCCGTGACCTGGACCTTCCGCGTCTCCATACGCTCGCTCGTCACCACCGACCAATAAATCAACCCCTTTCTATATATTTACGTCTACGTACCGATATAGTGTCGAACGTATCGGGGGGTTCGCGGGTCCTCCGCCGCGTTCCCGCCCCCGATCCGAACCCGGTCGGACGGGACTCGTCGAGTATATAGCCCACGATAGCGGTATACGGCCGCTACTCCACGGGCACTCACGTCGCGCGACTGTCGGTTCCCGACGCTTCTCGTGTCGACGGTTCGGCGGTCGCTCGGGCGGTTGGTAGCCTTCTCCCGCTGAGCGAGCAGATCTCACGGGAGAGAACCGCTCGAGACAGGACCGGTACACGGCGGTTACCGCGACCGAACGACCGCGGTTCCGTAGGGATGAGTATGTTCGTCTATATAGCTATAATAGTAGAGTATTTAGTCAATCTGGGGCCACGATTCGAGTAATGCGGGAGAGACCTGTGACCCGCCGAGAACTGCTGGCCGGCGCCGCGGGCGTCGCGGCGTCGCTGGGCGGCTGTATCAGTACGAGTCCGAGACCGCCGGGACAGGCCGCGAGCGGGAGCGGTGAGGGCGGGAGTTCCGGACTCGAACTACTCAAGGCGGGCGGTTCGTCGACGGTCTTCCCCATCGTTCAGGGGGCCGCCTCGTACTGGGCGTCGAACTACGAGCCGACCGACCGGGAGTACTGGGGCCCGAGCAAGTACGGCATCGAGACCGACAAGCGACTGGCCGATTACTGGGGGAGCCGCTACGGCTTCGAGTCCGACGACGACGTATCGCCCCCCTTCGAGGTTCGCGTCGGACTCAGCCACTCCGGGACGGGCCTGGAGAAACTGCGCAACCAGCAGATAGACATCGGGGACGCGAGCGCGCCGGTCTCCGCCGAGTTCCCCGACGCGACGGAGGCGGAGCTGTCGAAGTTCACGAACCACGTCGTCGGCGTCGACGCCCAGCCGATCGTCGTGAGCACGGAGATATACGACGCGGGCGTGACGAAGCTCACGGCCGACCAGGTCCGGAAGATCTACACCGGCGAGATCACGAAGTGGTCCGAGATCCCGAGCTACTCCGGCCCGGAGCGGGAGATCCAGGCCGTCGGCCGGACCGAGGGGTCGGGGACCGACACCTCCTTCCGGTCGAACATGCTGGGCGACCCGAACGCGGCGATGCCGGGCATCGACGGCCGGAAGGGCGAGAACCAGCAGGTCAAGACGACCGTCGCCAACTCCAACAACGCCATCGCGTACATGGCCCTGGCCTTCGTCGACGACTCGGTCCCGGCCGTCGCCCTCGAGTTCGACGGCAAGACCTACGTCCCGGGGAAGAACCTCGCAGAGAAGTCCTATCCCCTCTCCCGCGACCTGCACTGTTACACCTGGAAGGGGACCTCCAAGCGCGAGGCCGCGTTCCTCCGGATGATCCTGAGCGACTACGGCCAGCAGAACTTCGTCGAGCCCGAGGGCTACTCGAAGCTGACGAAAGAGCGCCAGAGAGCGCAGCTATCGAAGCTTCCGGAGCCCGAGACATGAGCGTCGCGGCGCGCCTCGAGGGACTGGACGCGGCGACGCGCGTTGTCGGCGGCCTGGGGAGCGTCCTGCTCGCGGCCGCCATCCTCTCCTTTCTCGTCGCGCCCGCGCTGACGGGCTATCTCGCGCTCGCGTTCGCGGGGTTCCTCGTCGTGAGCTACCTCGTCGAGGAGGAGCCCACCGCCCGCTTTTTCCTGTTCGTGACGACCACCTCGACGGTCCTCGTCCTCGGGTTCATCACCGTGTACCTGGTCGCGAACGCCGTCCCGGTCGCCCGGGAAATGGGGCTGTACCTGCTGGTCGGCTCGGACCCGTTCTGGAGCACCGGGGAAAACGTCTACTCGCTCGTCCCGATGATGTGGGGGACCGTCCTGACGACGGTCATCGCCACGCTCGTCGCGGCCCCGCTCGGGGTCGCCGGCGCCGTCTTCATCAGCGAGGTCGCGCCCGGGTGGGCCCGGGAGGTAGTGAAACCGGCCGTCGAGATGCTCGCCGGCATCCCCTCCATCGTCTACGGGTTCATCGGTCTGACCGTCCTCAGCCCGTACTTCCAGACGGAACTCGCCGTGCCGCAACTGGGCAACCTGTTCATCGTCGGCTTCGTCATCGGCGTGATGGCGCTGCCGACGGTCGTCTCCGTCGCCGAGGACGCCATCGCCGCCGTCCCCGGCTCGATGAAAGACGGCGCGCAGGCGCTTGGTGCCACCGACTGGCAGACGACCACGAGCGTGACGCTCCCGGCCGCGTTCTCGGGGGTCTCCGCGGCCGTCCTCCTGGGCGTCGGGCGCGCCGTCGGCGAGACGATGGCCGCGACGGTCGTCCTCGCGAACGTCACCGACCTCCCCGAGCCGCTGGCGAACGTCTTCGACAGCACCATCACGCTCACCAGCCTCATCGCCAGCCAGTACGGCGCCGCCAGCGGCCTCCAGTTCTCGGGGCTGTTCGCGGCCGGCGTCGTCCTGTTCCTCACGGTGATGGCCCTCTCGGTCGGCTCGCAGCTCATCGAGCGCCGGATGCGCCGGCGGCTGGGAGGCGAACGATGAGCCACCGCACCGACGCCGCGCGGTCGGCGCTGGTCTCCGGCGAGTCCTCGGCGCGGGAGGCGGTCGGCGGCGGCCTCGTCGCGCTCTCGTTCGCGTCGTTCGTCCTCGGACTGCTCGCGCTCGCTCAGTACGTCCCCGCGGATTCGACGGTCGGCGGCCTCACCGTCGCCGCGGTCCTGGGGGGCGCGCTGACCCTCGCCGGCGCCGGCGTCGTCGCGCTCGGCGTCGCCTCCTACCGCGGGCTGTTCGCGGCCGAACCCGGCCACACCGGCGGGCTGGTCTCGGCCGCCTTCGTCGGCCTGCTGTGGTTCGCCGTGGGCGGCCTCGTCGGCGCGCAGGCGCTCGGCCTCGCGCTCGCCTGGCCGGTGCTCGCGCTGGTCGCCGGCGGCGTCGCGCTCGTGGCGCGCGAGGACCTCGGGGTCACCCTCTCGACCGGGCTGTTCGTGCTCCTGTCCGGGCTCGTCGTCCTGACCGGCCTGGTCGGCCCGGGCTGGCGCTGGAGTCCCCACGGGTTCTCGGTCACGCTGACCGGGGTGGTGGGCGTCCCGGTGATCGCGCTGGTGGCCGCCCTCGTCGGGGCCTGGACCGCCGCGCGCGTCTACGGCGGCTTCGGCCCGCAGGGCCGACAGCTGGGCGCGTACGTCCTCATCGGTACCAACGCCGCGGGGATGCTCGCCCTCCTCGGGTCGATCGTCGGGTTCATCGTCGTCCGCGGCTGGGCCCCGATGACCGAGGGGGTCGAGTTCGGTCTCTTCTGGGGCCCCTGGACCTGGTTCAACCCGCCGCTGGTCGACACCTGGGTCATCGTCAAGGGCCCGATCGTCTGGTTCTACTGGCCGTTCGTCATGGAGGGCTACAGCGTGACGGGCGCGGCGATCGACGGGATCCTGCCGGCCATCGTCGGCACCGTCTGGCTCGTCGTCGGCGCCGTCGCCTTCGCCGTCCCGCTGGGCGTCGGGGCCGCCGTCTTCCTCACCGAGTACGCCGAGCAGGGCCGGTTCACCTTCCTCGTCGAGACGTCGACGAACGGGCTCTGGAGTACGCCCAGCATCGTCTACGGGCTGTTCGGGCTGGCCTTCCTCGTCCCGCGGCTCGGGAACACGAACTCCATCCTGGCCGGCCAGTTCGTCCTCGGGTTCATGCTCCTGCCGCTGGTCGTGATCACGAGCCGGGAGAGCCTGAAGAGCGTCCCCGACGAGTACCGGGACGCCAGCGCGGCGCTGGGCGTCTCGAAGTGGGAGACCGTCAAGAGCGTCGTCCTCCCCGCCTCGTTACCGGGCGTCATCACCGGCGTCATCCTCGGCGTCGGCCGCATCGCCGGCGAGACGGCGCCCATCCTGCTCGTCACGACGAGCTCGCCGTTCCCCAGCCAGGTCCCCGGCGTCGTCCGCGGCGGCTTTCACTTCACGTCCTCGTTCCCGTTCGTCGCCGTCCCGTCGATCCACCTCATCGACTCGACCGGCGCACCGAGCGCGTTGCCCTACCAGCTGTTCGCCGTCATCAGCGCCGGGCTCGGCAAGAACATGGGCTTCGCGTGGGGGACGGCGCTCGTTCTCCTGCTCGTCGTCATGAGCTTCTACGCGGTCGGCGTCGCCTCGCGGATCTACTTCAGGAGGAAACTAACCCAATGAGCAAAACGGACTACACGCAGACCGACACGGACGAACCGACGCCCGGCGGCGACGCCGGGAGCGAGACCACCGCCGGCGAGACGGACGAACGCGTCCGCGAGGAGTGGGTCGACTACTCCTTCGACGGCGAGCCGAAACTCAGCGTCGAAGACCTGGACGTCTTCTACGACGACGACCACGCACTGAAGGGCGTCTCGATGGACATCCCCGAGGAGAGCGTCACCGCCCTCATCGGCCCGTCGGGCTGTGGCAAATCCACGTTCCTGCGCTGTCTCAACCGCATGAACGACCGGATCAACGCCGCCCGCATCGAGGGGTCGGTCGAGCTCGACGGCGAGGAGATCTACCAGGACGGCGTCGACCTCGTCGAGTTACGCAAGCGCGTCGGCATGGTGTTCCAGGCGCCCAACCCCTTCCCGAAGTCGATCCGGGACAACATCGCCTACGGCCCGCGCAAGCACGGCGAATTGAACACCGGACTCGTCGCTCGCCTCCTGGGACGGGACGACCGCGAGGAGGAGGCGGACCTCGTCGAGCGTTCGCTCCGGCAGGCCGCCCTCTGGGACGAGGTGAACGACCGCCTGGACGACAACG
>JBDGSU010000068.1:0-13889 GCA_042217395.1 Halosimplex sp. | reverse complement strand
CGCTGCACGACATCTACTCCATCGAGGACCTCAAGCAGCTCATCCACGACCTCAAAGCCTCCAACCCGGACGCCGACGTCAACGTCAAGCTCGTCGCCGAGGACGGCATCGGCACCATCGCCGCCGGCGTCGCGAAGGCCAACGCCGACAAGGTCCACATCTCCGGCCACGACGGCGGCACCGGCGCCTCGCCGAAGACCTCGATCAAGTCGGCCGGCCTCCCGTGGGAACTCGGCCTCGCCGAGGCCAACCAGATGCTCCGCGCGACCGGCCTGCGCTCGCGCATCGAGGTGACGACCGACGGCGGCATGAAGACCGGTCGCGACGTGGCCGTCGCCACGCTGCTGGGCGCCGAGGGCTACGCCTTCGGCACCGCCTCGATGGTCACCTCGGGCTGCGTGATGGCCCGCCAGTGCCACGAGAACACCTGTCCGGTCGGCGTCGCCACGCAGAACGAGAAGCTGCGCGAGCGGTTCCCCGGCGAGCCCCAGCACGTCATCAACTACATGACCTTCGTCGCACAGGAGTTCCGGGAGATCATGGCGGACCTGGGCTTCCGGACGGTCGACGAGATGGTCGGGCGCCCCGAGGTACTCGCCCAGCGCACGGACGTCAGCCAGCCCAAGGCGAAGAAGGTCGACCTCTCGCACGTCGTCGCCGAGCCCGCGGGCGACGACGACCGCTACAAGACCCGCGAACAGACCCACGAGATCGACGAGGCCCTCGACTGGGAGCTCATCGACGAGGCCGAGCCGGCCATCGAGTCGGGCGAACCCGTCGCCCTCTCGACCGACGTCGACAACGTCGACCGCGCGGTCGGCGCGACCCTCTCGAACGAGATCTCCGACCGGTACGGCGGCGAGGGGCTGCCCGACGACACTATCGAGTGTCGCCTCGAAGGCACCGCCGGCCAGTCCTTCGGCGCCTTCCTCCAGCGGGGGATCACGATGGATCTCGTCGGGAGCGCCAACGACTACGTCGGAAAGGGGCTCTCGGGCGGGAAACTCGTCGTTCGAACGCCCGAGAACGCCAACTACGCCGCCGACGAGAACGTCGTGATCGGCAACGTCGCGCTGTACGGCGCGACCCAGGGCGAGGCCTACGTCAACGGCGTCGCCGGCGAGCGCTTCGCCGTCCGCAACTCCGGCGTGAAAGGGTGCGTCGAGGGCGTCGGCGACCACGGCTGCGAGTACATGACCGGCGGCGCCATCGTCGTCCTCGGCGAGACGGGCAAGAACTTCGCGGCCGGCATGTCCGGCGGCGTCGCCTACGTCTACGACCCCGACGGCGAGTTCGCCCGCAAGGCCAACACCGGGATGGTGTCGCTGGACCCGACGCCGGACGAACTCGACCGCACGATGATCACCCGGCTCGTCGAGAACCACGCCGAGTACACCGATTCGGACCGGGCGGCCGAGCTGCTGGCGAACTGGGACGACGAGCTCGACAACTTCACGAAGGTGATGCCCGACGCGTACGCCGAGGTCATCGCCGAGCGCGAGCGCGACGACGTGCGCACCGAATTGCCCGACCCCGCCGCCCCCGGCTCCGCGACCGGCGCAACGAGCCACGGGCAGGCCGACGACTGATACGGTCGGACCGCTCGACCGACCCCGTCCCTGGCAGTCGCGCCGGATCGCCCCCGTTTGCTCGCGAGAAGTCGGCGGGAAACTGCGGGACGATAGCGGGATGCTGTCGAAAATCTCACTCGTAGCGGAACGCCTATATGCGTCCAAAGGTGTTTACCCGCTAATGAGTCGTGCGGACCGAGGACAGGACCAGCCGCGAGCGATGATCCACAGGCGGATCCTCGACGTGGCCGCGTCGGACCCCGACGCGTCTCTGACCGCGATCGCAGACGACGTGAGCGGCGCGTCGCCGGACCTCGTCGAACGCGTCCTCGACGAGTACGGCGACCCCTGCCGCGAGAGCGAATCGGCCGCCCAGACGGACCAAACCATGGACGCCACGAACCCCTCCGCTCCCGAGTCAGACCCCGACAGCGGCTCCGAACCGACGACCGAGAGCGACGACGAATCGACGACCGACGGCGGTGGCGAACCGACGATCGAGAGCGACACAGAATCGTCGACCGACGGCGACGCCCCTCCCGCGGTCGACCTCTCGGAGAAACAGCGCAGGACCTTGCGTGCGCTCTACGAGCGCCCCGGGGCTTCCCAGGGCGACCTCGCGGAGGACCTCGACGTGACCCGAGCGACGATCAGCCGCCGGCTCAACGGGATCTCGGGATTCGAGTGGAAGAACCGACGGGCGTTCGCCGAAGCCGTCTTCGGTGGCGACGGCGGGTCGGAGTCGGACGACCCCGACGCCGACTCGTCCGAGTCCGTCGCCCGGGAGCGCGTGGACGACCTCGACGAGGGGTCCGGTGACGACGGGGACGCCGACGAAACCGTCGATCCGGAGACCGTCGATCGGGAGGGCGGGCCCGAAGACGCCGAGACGGGCGGATACGGGGTCGAACCCGGGGACGCGTCCGGGTCGACCATCGAGACCGAGCAGCCCGCACTGGACGCGATCGGGGCGACGCTGGCGAACCTCGAACACCGGATCGAGGCGATCGAATCCCGGACCGACGGCGGCGGGCGCTCGAGCGCGTCCGCGTCGCTGCCGCCCGAACTCGCCCACAAGGTCGTCCACGCCTGCATGGAGTCCGACCGGGTGAGCGAGGACGAGGAACTGGAACTGCTGCGGACGTTCATGGTCGAGTGAGGAGACCGCTCGCCGCCCGACGCCCGCCCGTCCGCAACCACTAAGTCGCTCGCCGACCGTGGCTCTCTCATGACTCGCGTCGCGCTCGCGGTATCGCAGGCCGCAGAGCCCGGCGCGTCCGTCGATTCTCCGAAACGCAAACGGTCGTGAGCGGCTCCCGGCGAGCGTGGCGCACTCGTCGCGGGCCGGCCCCGGACCGCACCGTCCGCGACCCACGCAGCATATCACCCACCGACGCGAACACCGCACAATGACACCGTTCCAGTTCCGCGGCGTGTACCCCGCGATGTGCACGCCGTTCGACGACGACGGCAGTATCGACTTCGAGACGCTCCGAGCGGACGCCCGACGGCTCGAGGCCGCGGGCGTCGACGGGCTCGTCCCCTGCGGCTCCACGGGCGAGTCAGCGACGCTGACCCACGACGAACACGTCGAGGTGATCGAGGCGGTCGTCGACGCCGTCGACGACGTGCCCGTGATCGCCGGCTCCGGCTCGAACAACACCCGCGAAGCGCTGTCGCTCTCCGAGCGGGCCGCCGACGCCGGCGCCGACGCGCTCCTCCTCATCTCGCCGTACTACAACAAGCCCGAGCAGCGCGGGCTGGTCGACCACTTCGAGCGGATCGCCGACGCGGTCGACCTCCCGCAGATCGTCTACAACGTCCCCTCGCGGACGGGCCGCAACATCGAACCCGCGACGATAGCCGAACTCGCCGACCATCCCAACGTCCAGGGGTACAAGGCCGCGAGCGGCGACATGGGACAGATCAGCGAGATCATCGAGCGGACCAGAGACACCGACCTCGACGTGCTCTCGGGCGACGACGGGATGACGCTCCCGATGCTCTCGGTCGGCGGAACGGGGGCGATCAGCGTCGCCGCCAACGTCGAGCCCGAGCGGACCTGCGCGATGGTCGGCGCGGCGCTCGCCGACGACTACGAGCGCGCCCGCGAGATCCACCACCGACTGGGCCCGCTCTTTCGCGCCCTGTTCGTCGAGACCAACCCCATCCCGGTCAAGGAGGCGATGCAGATCCGCGGGTACAGTTCGGCGCGGATGCGCCCGCCGCTCACCAGGCTCTCCGAGGAGCACCGCGACGAGCTGGCTGCGGTGCTCGACGATCTGGAATCCGAAACCTTCGATTACGAGGGCGAGTACGAAGCGATCGAGCGATGAGCACGAAGATCGCGGTCAACGGCGCCGCCGGGCGCATGGGTCGGACGGTCATCGAGACGGCGAGCGAGCGCGGCGACCTCGAGGTCGTCGTCGGCTTCGACGTCGCCGAAGCGGACGAGGTACTGGGCGTCCCGGTCGTCGACGCCACCGACGTGGGCGAGGCGCTCGCGGAGTACGAGCCCGCGGTCGTCGTCGACTTCACCGTCCCCGAGTCGACGGTGGCGCTCGCCGACGCCTGCGCCGAGGCCGGCGTCGGGATGGTCGTCGGGACCACGGGCTTCGACGACGACCAGATGGCCGCGCTCGACGAGGCCGCGGCGTCCGTTCCGGTCCTCAAGGCCACGAACTTCTCGCGTGGCATTCAGGTCCTCCTGCGAAACGTCCGCGAGGCCGTCGGCGCGCTCGACGGCTACGACCTCGAGTTGATGGAGACCCACCACAACGGGAAGGTCGACGCGCCCTCGGGGACCGCGAAGACCATCCTCGAGACGGTACAGGACGAGCGCGACGTCGAACCCGTCTACGGGCGCGAGGGCAACGCACCCCGGAGCGAAGACGAGATCGGCGTGTTCGCCCGGCGCGCGGGCGACATCCGCGGCGAGCACGAACTCGTGCTCGCCGGGAACGACGAGGTCGTCTCCCTCTCGCACCGCGCGGAGGACCGCGCGGTCTTCGCCGCGGGCGCGCTTGACGCCGCCGCGTGGCTGGCCGGGCGCGACGCCGGCCGATACGACTTCGGTGCAGTTATCGACGAGGCCTGAGAGTCGCCGCCAATGAGCCTGCAATCCGATATCGAGGCCCTCTGGACGCGGAAACAGGACGGCCTGTCGGCCGCCGACGCGACCGACGACCACCTCGCGACGCTGGACGAGTTCCTCGCCGCACTCGAATCCGGCGAGGTACGCGCCGCCGAGAGATCGGGCGGCGAGTGGGAGGCCAACGAGTGGGTCAAACAGGGCATCCTCCTGAACTTCGGGCTGCGCGAGACGGAAGCGCGCGAGTACGGCGACGTCCGCTATCACGACGTGCTCCCCCTGCGCGAGACCGCCGACCTGGGCGAGCGGGGCACGCGCAACACGCCCGACGGCACGGTCATCCGCCGGGGCGCCTACGTCGGGAGCGACGCCATCCTGATGTCGCCCGCGTTCGTCAACATCGGCGCCCGCGTCGGCGACGGGACGCTCGTCGACTCCTGCGACACGGTCGGTTCCTGCGCGCAGATCGGCGAGAACGTCAAACTCGGCGCGAACACGCTCGTCGGCGGCGTGCTCGAACCGGTCGAGGACGCACCCGTCATCGTCGAGGACGGCGTCTCGCTCGGCGCGGGCTGTCGGGTCACCTCCGGGTTCGTCGTCGGCGAGAACTCCGTCGTCGGCGAGAACACCCTCCTGACCCCGCGCATCCCGGTCTACGACCTCGTCGAGGAGGAGGTGCTCTACGGCGAGCTCCCGCCGGAACGGCGCGCGTTCACTCGCTTCGTCGAGTCCTCCGTCTCGGACCACGACCTCATCGACGGCGGGGCGTACAAGCCCGCCGTCGTCGCCACCAGCGTCGAAGAGGAGACCTTGGAGGCTACCGAGCGTGAGGACGCCCTGCGGGAGTGAGTCGGGAGTAGGGAGACAGTGTGACCGTCGTCTGCTGCGGCGTCGGCGCCGACACCGGTAACGTCCGCCCGGTCCCCCGCATCGACGCCGAGGGTCGCTTCGAGTACGTTCCCATCCCGGAGAAGGGCGCGACGAGCGAGACGGCGACCTACGGGTCGCTGGAGCGGCGCCACGGCGAGGGGTCGCTCGCGGACCTGCTCGACGGGGTCCGCCCGGGCAGCGACGGCGACTGGATAACCGACGCAGCGGCGATCCGCGACCAGCCCGTCCACCGCGACCCGAACTTCGAGGCGCTGACCTACGGCGAGCATCGGCCGGGGTACGTCGCGAAGCTTCGCGCCCTCGAGCCGGGCGACGTCGTCGCCTTCTACGGCGGTTTCCCCGGTCCCGACAGCGAGTACAAACACCGCTACCTGTTCGGCTCGTTCACCGTCGCCGAGGCGCCGGTCGTCCTCGAACCCGGGGCCGACCGCGCGGCGACGGCCGCCGCGCTGGAGCGCCACCCCGAGAACGCACACGCGAAGCGGTTCGCCGGGCACGGCGACCTCTACTACCACGACCCCGAGTTCGCGGAACGCCCCCGGACGGTGGTGGTCGTCCCCGGCCGAGAGCCGGGCGGGCTGTTCGACCGGGCGGTGCGTCTGAGCGACCGGCGCCGCGGACCGAACTACTACATGAGCGAGGCGGTCGCAACGGAGCTTCGACCGCGCTCGCGGACCGACGCCGGCGTCCACCTCGGCGGGTTCAAACCCGCCGTCGAGTGCGCGCTCGACGCCGAGGCGTTCGCGGCGTTTCGCCGACGTCGGGAGTCCGCGGCGTAGCCGACACCGTCGGAAGGCCGAACGTACTCTGCCCGCTCTCCTCTCCCGACGCGATCGGGGGCGTCGGGGCCCGAAGCGGCCACTGCCGGTCCGGTCCCCGGCGCGACGGGGCGGCGACAGGCCGAGGTTACTCCGAGTTCTCCCCGCTTAACAATCCGCGAGCGCCACCCGTGTTCGGTATGGAACGCGTTACGGCCTCGTCGATCGCTGCCGTCCTGCTCGTCGCGGCGGGTTCGCTCGTCGGCGCCACCGTGGCGACCGGCGCGATCGCCGACGGACTGTCGACGGGCCCAGGGGACTCGCTCGACCGCGTACCGACGACCGCGGACGCTCCCTCGATCTCGAGCGTGGCCGACTCGGGCGCGACCGGACTGGCCGAAGAGGGGGACGCGGACGGCGGAGATGACGAAGACGACGAACGACGCGAAGACGACGCGGACGATGACGACGACGAGGACCACGGAGACGGCGAGAGCGGAGGCGCGGCCGTCCGTACGACGACCCCCACCCCGACGGCAACGCCGACCCCGACGGCAACGCCGACCCCGACCGCTCCCGCGTCTACACCGTCGCCGACGTCCACGGCGACCGTTGCACGGACGGTCACTCCGACCCCGACGTCGATCGCGACGGAAACCGAGAGCCCGTCGCCGACACCCGTCGACGCGTCGACTCCGACCGGGACGCCCGCGTCGACCCCGGGGCCGGGAGCGACCGACACGACGGCGTCGACGGCGACTCCCGCGCAGTCGTCGACCGCCACTGCGACGCCCTCGACCGGCCCGATCGTCGGGGAGACGGAGGCGACTCCGCGGCCGGTCTTCGAAGTCGTCGACGCGGGCGTCAGCGAGTCGACCGTGCGGCGGGGCGAGTCGGTGGTGATCGCCGCCGAGCTGGCGAACCCCTCGGAGGAGGCCCGACGGGATCTGGTCGAACTCCGCGTCGACGGCCGGCTGGTCGCGACGAAAGGCGTCGGTCTCGACGCCGGCGAGACGACGGTGATCACGTTCGAGCGGTCCTTCGACGACCCCGGCGACCGCGATATCGCGGTCGCCGGGGTCGACCTCCCACCGCTGACCGTCGCGCGCGCCGGAACGGCGGCAGCGACGGTGCCGACCGCGGCGTCGGCGGCGCCGGCCAACGGTTCGGGTCCCCTCACGCCCGCCGCGAACGCGCTCGGGGGCTCGCAGAACGTCGACGTGGTCGCGACGCGCGGCCTCGCCGACTGGGTCCACCGCGGGTACAACGCCTCCGTGGCCGTGACGCTCGTCAACGACGGCGACCGGACGGCGCTGTACACCCTTCGGGTCTCCGTCGACGGCCGACGGGTCGCCAACGAGACCGTCCGGGCGCCGCCCGGTCGAACGAACGCGTCCGTCGAGTTCCCGGCCGCTCGCGGGGTCGTACGGGTCGACGGCGACAGGGTCGGCTCGCTCTCGGTCGGGGAGTCGTGGCCCGACGCGGCGGACCCGAGTCAGTCGAACACGTCCGGTGGCGGCCCCGGCTTCGGGTTCGGCCCGGTCCTCGCCGCGCTCGCGCTCGCGGCGTTCGTCCAGCGCGTCGTCGGTTCGGACGGCCGGCGCGACTGAACCGCCGAAGTGGGTCGGTTCGCGGAGAGCACGCCGCCGGTCGAAGCGGAACGCTTGTTACCCGTCGCCGTCCGGATCGGTGCAATGAGCCACGCTTCACCACCGGTCCGCCGCGTCGCGGACTGGGACTTCGAACGGCTCTCCGCGCTCGCCGACGAGCACGGGACGCCGCTGTACGTCGTCGACCTGGATCGGGTCGCCGAGAACTACGAGCGGTTCTCGGCGGCGTTCCCGGACGCCCACGTCATGTACGCCGCGAAGGCCCACACCGGCCGGGCGGTGCTGTCGAGGCTGCTCGAGGCCGGCGCGGACATCGAGTGTGCGGCTCGGGGAGAACTCCAGCGAGCCATCGACGCGGGCGCCGACCCCGACACGCTCCAGTACACGGCCGTCAATCCGCCGGACGCCGACCTGGACTACGCCGCCGAACTGGGCGCCGAACGGTCCGGTCTGACGGTCACCGGCGGCGCCCGAGACACGTTCGACCGGCTGGAAGCGCGCGGATACGACGGCCGCGTCGCCGTCCGGATCAACCCCGGGATCGGGACTGGTCACCACGAGAAGGTCGCGACCGGCAAGGACGCGAAGTTCGGGATCCCGTACGACGAGGTGGCCGACCTGGCCGAGGAGCTTCGCGGTCGGTTCGACCTCGTCGGGCTGCACGCGCACGTGGGGTCGGGCGTCCTCCACGACGACCTCGACGATCACTGCCGCGCCATCGCGACGGTCGCGGATCTGGCCCGCGAAGTGGGGGACGCGGACCTCGAGTTCGTCGACTTCGGCGGGGGGTTCGGCGTGCCCTACCGCGAGGACGAGGACCCGCTGGAGATGGACGCGGTCGGAGAACGCGTGCGGGACGCGGTCGGTGACCTCGACGCGCGAATCAAGCTGGAGCCGGGGCGCTACGTCGTCGCCGACAGCGAGGTTATCCTGACGGAGGTGAACACGGTCAAGGAGACGCCCGAGGCGACCGTTGTGGGGGTCGACGCGTCGCTGGCGACGCTCGTCCGCCCGGCGATGTTCGACTCGTATCACCCGATCGCGAACGTCTCGGCGCCCGATCGAGCGGCCGAACCCGTCTCCGTCGGCGGTCCCTGCTGTACGAGCGCGGACGTGTTCTGCACGGACCGGCCTGTCGCGCGCCCGGAGCGCGGGGACCTGCTCGCCATCGGCAACGCCGGCGCCTACGGCTACGAACTCGCCAACCAGTTCCACTCCCAGCCCCGGCCCGCCGAGGTCGCGGTCGAGGGCGGCGACGCGCGGGTCGTCCGGCGGCGCGAGTCGATGGCCGACGTGACCCGCGTCGAGCGCGAGGCGCGAACGGGACGACCCGAGAGCGGCGGGACCGACGCGACCGCCGCGGACGCCGCCGAGAACCGATGACCGTCGACGCGATCGAGTTCCACGAGCGAGCTGTCCGCACCGAGTCCCACGAATCGGTCGACGAGATGCGCGCGCTGCTGGTCGAGACGCTCGGAGACGCCGGCGCCGACCCCGTCGTCGACGAGGCGGGCAACACGCTCGCGACGCGGACGGCGGACGGGTTCGAAACCGGTGACACCGCCGCGGACGGTCCGGAAGCGGGGGGAACCCACCTCGTCCTGAACACGCACATCGACACGGTGCCGCCCCACGTCCCGTTCGCGGAGCGCGAGAACGGCGCGGTCGTCGAGGGGCGAGGGGCCTGCGACGCGAAGGGGCCGCTCGCCGCGCTCGTCGACGCGTTCCTGAGCGCGGGCGTCGGCGAGGGGAACCGGCTGACGCTCGCGGTCACGCCCGACGAGGAGACCGTTCAGTCGGGCGCCGCGCACCTGGCCGGGCGGCTCGACGCCGACGGGTTCGTCGTCGGCGAGCCCACCGGGCTGGACGTCTGCAACGCCGCGCGCGGCCAGTACGAGGGGACGGTCACGATCACCGGGAGCGCCGCCCACGCGGCCACGCCGGCGAGCGGCGCGAACGCGATCCGGGCGATCGCCCCGGTCCTCCAGGCGATGGAGACCTACGATCGGGAACGCGGGCCGGGCGAACACGACTCGCTCGGTCGGCCGACGCTCACGCCGACGGTCGTCGAGGGCGGCGAGGTGGCAAACCAGGTGCCCGAGGAGTGCACGCTCACCTTCGATCGGCGGCCGGTGCCGCCCGAGACCCCCGAGGGGTTCGTCGACGGACTGGAGGCGCACCTCTCGGAGTGGGTCCCCTCGGGGATGGACCTCGACGTGTCGCTCGCGCCCCGCGAGACGCCGTTTTTGACCGCGTTCGCGACCGGAACGGACGAGCCGCTCGTAAAAGCGCTCGCCCGCGCCAGCGGCGGCGAGGTCCGACCGTTCGGGGCGGCGACCGAGGCTTCGTACTTCGCCGAACAGGCGCCGACTGTCGTATTCGGTCCCGGTGACCTGGCCGACGGCGAGGGGGCAGTCGCGCACAGCGAGCGCGAGTACGTCCGCCGCGAGGACGTGCGCACGGCGGCACGATCGGTCCGCGACGCCGTCGACGCGATGTTGTAGACCGGCGGGGAATCGACCGCCCGGAGCGCCCGGTCGTCGTATTTGGAAGATACGTTTCGGACGATCGCTCGACTGCGCGGGATCGACCGTGGGAACGCGGTCACAGTCTACGAGATCGGGAGGGGCTGTCACGCCCTCTCACGGAAATCATTTGTGCGATAGCCGCATACGGCGTTCCAATGAGCGAACTGCTGTTCGAACCGGTGGCCGAGTCGCTCGGCATGGTTCTGTACGCACTGGTCGCGGGGGCGCTGACGGTCGTCGGCGCGCTCGCCGAGAACGCCGGCTTCAACAACCTCACGGCGGGACAGACGATGATCGGGGCCTGGGAGGGCGCCATCGGCGCCGTCATCCTGTACGCCGGCGCGAACGTCGTCTACCACATCGTCCTGCCGCGGCTGCGCAGCGCCGAATCGGTCGCCTGAGACGGATTCGGAGCGGGACGGCCCGGTATCGATCGGGGCGGTCTCGTCCGGCCGGCCCCGTCGGTTCACGCGAGATACGACATCGCTTCCTCGTCGCTGACCTGTGCGAAGTTCCGGTAATAGGCGCCCACGGCGCGGAAGCGTCGGGGGCGCTCGACGGCGACGACCGCGTCGGCGAACGCCTCGAGCGCCTCGAGCGTATCGGGCGGGCCGACGGGGACGGCGACGACCAGCGACGCGGGGTCGTCGTCGCGGACCAGTCGGAGGCAGGCCCGCATCGTGGCGCCCGTCGCCACGCCGTCGTCGACCACGACGACCCGCTTGCCGGTCAGGTCGGGGCGGCCTCCTTCCCGGTAGGTCGCCGCCTTCTCCGCGGCGACGGCCCGTTCCCGCTCGCGTTCGCGAGCGAGATACGCCTCCGAGACGCCCAATCGGTCGAGCGCGTCGTCGTTGAGCCAGACGGCGCCGTCTTCGGCCACCGCGCCGATCGCGTACTCGGGATTGCCGGGCGCGCCGATCTTCGAGGCCACGACCACGTCCAGCGGCGCGCCGAGCCGGTCGGCGACCGCGCGACCCGGCGGGAGCCCCCCGCGCGGGATCGCGAGGACGACGTCGGCCTCGGTCCCCCGTTCCTCCAGCGCGTCGGCGAGCCGTTCGCCCGCCGCTCGTCGGTCGCGGAACATGCCTGTGACTACGTCGCACGGGAAGATAATCGTGTGGGGGAGCGCTTGATCCGCCGGTCAGTCCTGCGGGACGGCGCCGGGGTCGGGGGCGTCGGTGAGGGTGTCTTCGACCTGCGAGTACGCCAGCGCGAGTGCGAGGACGGCGAGTCCGGAGCCGAACGCGAACGGCGCGGTGAACCCCCCGACGTTGAAGAGGACCCCCGAGGCGAGCGGTCCGACGGCGACGCCGAGCCCGAAGGCCATCGTGAGGACCGAGAGCGTCGTTCCCGACCCCCGGTCGCCGGCGAGGTCGCCGGCGAGCGCGAGCGACGGCGCGAACACGAGCGCGACCGAGGCGCCCTGGACGAGCCGCGCGGCGAGCATCGCGAGCGGGGCGGTGACGACGCCCTGGGCCAGCACCGACGGGACCAGCAGCGCGAACCCGGCGAGGATGAACGGCCGTCGGCCGTAGCGGTCGCTGGCGCGACCGACCGGCACCTGGAACGCGACGTTGGCGATGACGACCGCGGCGAACTGCACCGAGAAGAGGAACGTCGACTCCGAGAGGCGCGCCCGGATCGGCCCCTCCAGCGTCGCGAACAGGGCGATGGTCGTCGCCATGAAGAACGTCCCGATGCCGAGGACGAACACGGAGTCGAGCCCGGGGCCGTCCCGGTCGAAGACGGCGATCGAGAGGTCCTTCCCGGCCTGGTCGGCCACCGACGGGGGGTCCTCGATCAGCGTCGCGACGAGGGCGAAACTCACCATCGCGCCGAGGACCGCGACCGCGAACGCGGCGGTGAACCCCGAGACGGTCGCGCCGGCCAGCGGACCCGTCCAGGCCGGCAGGACGTACGTGATCGGCTCCTGCCCGCCGATACCGCCGGTTATCACCACGCCCGCCACGATCGGGCCGAACCCGAAGCCGAGCAGCCGGAAGGTGTTGAACACGCCGAAGTTCCCGCCGCGCTCGCTGTCGCTCGCGGCGTAGTCGTTGACCAGCGCGACCGTCGCGGGGATCGTGAAGGCCGCGCCGAGTCCCTGCAGGGCTCGCGCGCCCAGCACCGCCCAGTAACTCCCCACGAACGGGTAGATAGCGCTCCCCGCCCCGAAGATCGCCAGCCCGACGAGGACGAACGCCTGGCGCCGACCCGTTCGGTCGGAGAGCCGACCCGTGAACGGCTGCCCGAGGCTGTTGAGCAGGCCGAACAGCGAGAGCACCAGTCCGATCAGCGTCTCCTCGTGGAGGACGAACCCCGCGACGTGCACGCCGACGAGGCCGTCGATCGAGACCTGGCCGCTGGCGATGTACAGCGGCAGGACGATGACGAGAAAGGAGTTGCCGAGCGCGTCGGCCATCCGCGCGAACGCCAGCGTCAACACTCGCTTGTCCGTGTCGAAGACCATCTGTACCGGATTTAGGGAAGGTACGTGTTGAGGGTTGCGACAGCGCGACCGGTCATCCCTTCGCGCGCCCCTCGAAGTAGGCGAGCAGCCGCTCTCGACGGAGGAGAACGACCAGCCCCCCGCCGACGAGCGCGACGAGGAGCGCGCCGGCGACGGCGAACTCGCGGTCGGCCGCCCGCGCCCCCGCGAGGTTGAGCAACAGCACCGACGGGAACCGACCGACGAGCGCGAGGGCGACGACGTGGGTCAGGGGGATCTCCGTCAGACCGGCGGCGAAACAGAGGACGTCGTCCGGGAGCCCCGGCAGGAGGAAGGAGACGAACAGGGCGAGGTACCCCTCGTCGGCGACCGCGTCGTCGAAGCGAGCCAGCGATTCGGGGGCGACGAATCGCTCGACGTAGGTCCGGCCGTACCGGCGGGCGATCCCGACCGCGAGCGCCGTCCCGAGGACGGTCCCGAGCATGCTGTAGAGCGTGCCGTAGACGGCGCCGAAGACGTACCCGCTCGCGAGCCCGACGACCTGGCCCGGGATCGGCGCGACGACCACCTGCATCGTCTGGACGCCCACGAACGCGACGGGCGCCCACGCGCCGAAGGACAGCAGCCACGCCCGGAACGCCGCCGGCGTCTCCAGGAAGGGGAGGTACCGACGGGCGAGCAGGTAGAGGGCGACGAGCGCGGCGGCCGCGACGAGCACCCGGACGGTCGCGCGCCGGCGGTCCTCGGCGGAGGTGAAGACCCGCATTCGCGCGAACGATGGACTGGCACCCCCAAAAGCGCCGGGGGCCGAACCGGTCGTCGGGGCGTCGGGGCGTCGGTGTGTGGCCGTCCGCTCACTCCCGAACGTCGTCGACCATGTCGCTCGCGACGCCGGTGTAGCCCGCGGGCGTCAGGGCGTGCAGTTCCGCGCGCACGTCCTCGCTCACGTCGAGGTCGTCGATCATCGCCGCGAAGTCGTCCATCGTCACGT
>JBDGSU010000217.1:13482-14142 GCA_042217395.1 Halosimplex sp. | reverse complement strand
CAGTTCGCCAGCAGAGAATTTTGCTGGGGCTTTATCAACTCAGAACGCGACAGAGTTATAGCCAGTTATTTGGGTATTAACAAGGGGCATATGGCAAGCAACTGGAGATGGTGTCGTACGCAACGATGGACTCAACAACTAGGCGGGACGACCGTGGGCAGGCCAGTGAGGCGCATCCCGGAGACGCCGGGAAGAGTACGAATCAGGGCAGAGCATCCCCTAAGGTCTGTTGGTATTGCCAGCAGCCCTTAGACCAGAATCAGGTACAGAGATGGCAAGGGGAGCCGATCCACTCGGCCTGTGCGGCCGAGTTGCGGTGTGGCGTTTCTCTCGGAGAGCCAACGGACTGACGAAAACCGTATTGAAGCCGGGATACGACTTATTCCAGCTGAACAAGCAAACGGAATCTCAGGCACACGTCGCCTGAACTGCCTCGCCAAGCGTCTCGTCCGTATCCTTGTGATTCGCCTCGAAGGGACACGAGTCGTGGTCCGGATGGGGATCTTCCGCAGTACCGCGGTATCGGCCGCAGAAACCACAAGCAGGGGTGAAAGACATACTGGTGAGTGAACTCACAACACAGAACGATTCCGTCCGTAAAAAACCGAACGCTCTTGGGTAAGCGATTGTTGGTGGCGTCATAGTGCAGTTTCGAGGATG
>JBDGSU010000217.1:0-13472 GCA_042217395.1 Halosimplex sp. | reverse complement strand
GTGACTTCCAGCTCTTGCTCCGAGCCGACCAACAATCCTCTACCCAAGAGCGAAAACCGAATTCGTCCCATTGTCTCGGCGGTAGTAGCGTGGACTGAATCGACATTGGCGAGGGGCCAAATCTCGCGAGGATTTAACATGGAGATGGGTTCAATCTCATGGTGTGGCAGATGCCGTCCGAAAATCCAGTCCGGCCGAAATCGGGAATCCGCCGGCAACAGTGCACGAGATTCCGGTTTAGCGGTCGGTCTGTCGACAGCACCGTCGGTGCTGTCGGGGTAGTGGACTATCCTCTTGGCTTGCGGAGCCAGGTACCGGATATCTGAGCAGGTTCGAGCGGACGACTCCCAGCCCGGAGCGAAGACGCACGCCCGGACCGTCCCGGGCCATACGCCGTATCAGACGAACTCGTCGACGAGGAAGCCGCCGAAGGCGCCCAGCCCGGCGTTGATCGCCAGCGCGACCAGTTCGCCGCCGACGACGACGGCGACGAGGGCGACGCCGCCCGCGAGCTGACCGATCGCGTCGGCGCCGGCGAGGAGCCCGCCCGAGACACCCACGAACAGTGGGACCGACAGCGCCGTCCCGATCAGTCCACTGGCCGCGCCGATGCGTACACCCGAGCCGTCGTCGCCGTGCAGATACGCCGCGGCGCCGCCGCCCGCGATCGCCGACCCGGGGACGAACGAGACCAGCGCCGTCACCGCGGCACCGTAGACGGCGCAGGCGCGGAACGTCGCGGTCGTCCCGCCCTCGCGGGCGACCCGACGGCGGGTGCGCCGGCGCGCGAGCACGAACGCCGCGGCGGCGACGACCAGCACGACGCCGGTCACGGCGATGCCGGCCGCGAACCAGTCGACGAAGGGCACTCCGGCGGTGACGGCCTCGGCGTTCGTGAGCCCGTTCACTTCCACTTCCTCGCTGGCGACGACGTCGGCGATCAGCGCCCGGTCGACGCGGGCGAACAGTCCGGCGCCGACCGCCGTCAGCCCGAGTCCGATCAGTCCGGTCACGACGGCCAACAGCCAGTCGACCGCCGCCGGCACGGGGTCGCGTCCTTCCGTCGGTCCGTCGGTCACCGCTCGGTCGGCGTCGTGTCCGGTATCTACGTCCGTCATACCTACATCGAGGGCCGCCGACCACGTATACCCGCGAGCCGCGATTCTCGGTCGGAAGCGCGGCGAACGATTTAAGTCGTTCCACGGAACGGACTGCGGATTCGCGGGGAGCCGGCTCAGTAATCGCCGAGGACGCCGAGCTTTCGAGCGCGACGGGTCGCGAGTTCGAAGACGACGTATCCGGCGGCGAGGTAGACGGCGGCGACGCCGACCAGCAGCGCGAGGTCTGTCGGGGAGAACTCCCAGAGTCGGGTGCCGTCGATCATCGCCCGCTGGAGGAGCGCGCTGCCGTGGGCCAGCGGGAGGAAGCGCACCCACCCGAGATCGAAGGCGGGCGCGGAGATCAGCACGATGAAGCCGAACTGGAGGAGGTTCAGCCAGTTGCCGATCTGCTTGTAGAGGACGGTGATCCCGCCGGCGGCGAAGCCGAGGCCGAGCACGGAGACGATGCTGAGGCCGGCGACGACGACCACCGTGAGCACCGGCACCTGCAGGGCGGTGTCGGTGATCGCGAGCATCACCGCCAGGATGATCGCGGACGTGAGGAAGGTCCGGACGAGCTTCGCGACGCCCTTCAGTAGCGCGACGGGCGCGAACCCGAAGGGGGTCATGACGTGGCGTTCCAGGGTCCCCCACTGGACCTCGCTGCCGATGTCGTTGGAGATGGAGGAGTAGGCGCCGACCGAGAGCGTCCAGAGGAAGTAGCCGACGACGATCCCCTTGAGCGAGTCGGTGAGCGCGCGTCCGGCGACCATCTCGCCGCCGTAGAACAGCAGCCCGAAGAAAAACAGGGAGACGACGATCCCGCCGACGGCGTTGGCGGGGTAGCGGACGAAGATCAGGTACTCCCGGTAGAGCACCTGCTTCGCGAGGTCGGCGTAGGTCGCGCGTCGGGGGGTGACGCCCGCGTCGAGGCTCGCGTCGCTCATCGGTTGTCCGCCCCGTTCGTGATGTCGACGAACACGTCCTCCAGGTCGGGTTCGACGGTCCGGACGCGGTCGAGCGTCACGCCGTGCGCCCGGAGCGTCGCCATCAGGTCGTAGAGCCCCCCGCTGTCGACGGTGGCCTCGATCCGGGCGCCCGGGTCGCGGCGTTCGACGGCGAGGTCGAACCGCTCGCGCAGCGTCGCGAGCAGGTCGTCGTCGAAGTCCGCGCTGGTGACGTGAATCTCGTGGGTGTCGCTGCCGCCGAGCAGCGCGTCGACCGCGTCGTCGGCGATGATCCGTCCCCCGGACATGATGACCACGCGGTCGCAGACCGCCTCGACGACGTCCATGTTGTGACTGGAGAGGACGACCGTCAGGCCCTCGTCCGTGGCGAGCCGGCGCAGTTCCGTCTGGAGCGTGCGCGCGCTCTCGACGTCGAGGCCGAGCGTCGGCTCGTCGAGGAAGACCACGTCGGCGCCGCCGGCGAGGACGCTCGCCAGCGACACCTTCTGTTTCATCCCGCGGGAGAGGTCCCGCACCGCCACGTCGGCGTGGTCTCCGAGGTCGAGCCGATCGAGCAGGCGGTCGTGGCGCGCCTGCACGGAGTCGGGGTCGACGCCGCTTATCGTCGCGAAGTAGCGCAGATTCTCGCGGACGGTCAGCCGCCAGTAGTCGTTGCGTGCCCCCTCGAGCATGGCGTCGACGCGCGAGTAGGCCGCTCGCGGGCGCTCGCGGGCGTCGACGCCGTCGATGTGGACCGACCCCTCGTCAGGCAGGACCATCCCCAGGATCGACTTGACGAGCGTCGTCTTGCCGGCGCCGTTGGGGCCGAGCAGGCCGACGATGGCCCCGCGCTCGATCGAGAGCGACACGTCGTCGACCGCGACCGTCGCGTCCGGGCCGCTCCCGAAGCGCTTGCTGAGTCCCTCGACGGCGACGACGGTGTCGGCCGGCTCGGCGACCTCTGTGGTGTCGCGGTCTGCGGCCTCGTCGCGGTCCGTCGCCCGCTCGGCGGCTGTCGTCCCCCGCGACCCGGCCTCGGCGCTGTATCGCGCCGTCTGTCCCGGGTCGTCTGCTGCTGTCATCGCCGGTGATAGGGACCGGACCGGCAAAAGGGGTCCGCGCGTGGCGGCCGGTCGTCGGGAGCGGAGGCCGGGGATCGATGCCCCCAGAGATATATCGCGAGCGCCGGATCGGTGGGTATGGAGCGAGTCAGCTTCGACGACGCCGAGACGTACGAACCCGACGAGGGGTGGCGCCGCGTGGCGCTGGCCGGTGACGACGACGACGTGAGCCTGGAGTGGTTCGAGAAACCGCCCGGACACTCCTCACCGATGCACGACCACGAGAACGGACAGGTGTGTCTCGTCCTCGACGGGGAACTGACCGTCCATACCGAAGACGACAGCGAGACGCTGGAGACGTACGACTCGGTGTGGCTCGACCCGTGGGAGTCCCACCGCGTCGAGAACGAGAGCGCGGAGACCGCCGTCGGACTGGACATCTTCGTCCCCGGGCGCTCGTTCGACTTCTGGACCGACCGGGAGGAGTGAGCGCACGGAGGAGTGCGAACCGTGAACGCGGGGCGAAGCCGCGCGACCATCACGGAGCGTTTAACTCGCGGCTCCGCGACCGATCGCCCGATGACACTCCGACACACGTCGATCCGCGTCGCGGACGTCGAGACGACCGTCGACTTCTACGCCGACCTCGTGGGCTACGAGGTGCTCCGGGAGTTCGAGACCGACGATGGCACGCGCAACGTCTTCGTCGGCGACCCGGCCGACGAGGACACGGACGACCCCGCCGCCCTCCAGCTGGTCGAAGCCGACGGCCCCGTCGACACGGGCGACTTCGAGCACGTCGCGGTCACCGTCGAGGACGTGGACGCCGCGCTCGACGGGCTCGACGACGAGCGTGTCGACGACGGCCCGATCACGATGGCGGAGTTCGACTCGCGGGTCGCCTTCATCACGGGGCCCGAGGGCTGGGGCGTCGAACTCGTCGAGGACCTGTAGCCGACCACGCTTTTGGCCTCCGCCGTCGAATCGAGCGCATGGACGACTCGATGCGGGCGCGAGCGAAGCGGGCCTTCTGGGAGCGCCACGCCAACCCGTGGAGCGGGTGGTCGCGGACGGCGACGCTGCCGGCGCTGCTGTACGCGGTGTACCACCGGCGTTGGCGACTGCTCGCCGCGACGGTCGCGTTCACGATACTCAACCCCCTCCTGTTCCCGAAGCCCGACGACGCCGAGGCGTGGATGACGAAGGTAGTGCTGGCCGAGCGGCGGTGGCGCGAGACCGGCGACCGACTGGGCGCGCTCCAACTCCTCAACGTCGGCAACGGCCTCGCGACGCTGTACGCCGTCTACGCCGCCTCTCGACGGGACGTGGGCGGCGCAACCGTCGCGGGCGCGCTGGCGATGACGCTGAAGTTCGCGTTCGTCGCCGCGCTGGTCCGTCGCTACGAGGGGGCGATCGAGTGGCCGACGGCGCCGCCGGACTCGTCCGGCCCGCTCGCGGAGTGACCGCGGTACGGGGGACGAGGACCCTCCCCCGATCCGGGCCGCACGCTTATTGCCGTCTGCTACCAAGTAGCTCGCGTGTCGACTACAGTGCCATCGGAACGGCTCGCAGAGTTCCTCTGGGAACGCCACGCCAATCCGTGGAGCGGGTGGACGCGCGTGTTCGCCTTCCCGGTGCTCGTGTACGCCGTCCTGGCGCGCCGGAAGCGACTGTTCGTCGCCGCCGTCGCGGCCATCGCCGTCAACCCGGTCGTGATCCCCCAGCCCGACGACGCGCGGGCGTGGACGAGCGACGTGATCCAGGCCGAGCGCTACTGGGTGGACCACGGGGAGCACGGCGCCGTCCTCCGGTCGCTCGACGCCGCGGTCCTCCCCGTGACCGTCGGCGCGCTCTACGCCGCCTACCGGCGCAAGCCCCGGGCGACGGCCGTCCTGACCGCCCTCTCGATGGCCCTGAAGTTCGCGTTCGTCAACGTCCTGGTCCGTCACTACCAGACCGCCACCGGGGGCGACGCGCGGGCGACCGGCGCCGCCGCGACCGACGCGTCCGACGGCGAACCGTCCGGCCCGGCCGGCGACGCGGGGGTCGGGTCGGGACCGACCGACGGATCGACGCCGTAGGGGTTTTCGCTCCGGCGGCGGTATCGGGACGCATGGACGCACAGCTCCGGGCCGGCGTCGCCGTCTACAACGCCGGGCACTACCACGCCGCCCACGACGCCTGGGAGGCGGAGTGGCTCGACCTCCCCGACGGCGACGACGAGCGATTCCTCCACGGGCTCATCCAGTTCACCGCCGCCGTCTATCACGCCCGCGAGCGCAACTGGTCGGGCGCGACCGGCCTCGCCGAGAGCGCCGGCGAGTACCTCGCCGACCTCCCGCCCGACTACCGCGGCGTGAACGTCGGTCGGGTTCGCGAGTACCTCACCGACCTCGCCCGCGACCCCGAGCGCATCGAGCGCGGGCCCGCGCCCGCGCTCACCCACGAGGGCGAGGCGGTCGGGCTCGGCGATCTCGACTTCGAGGCGTCGACCGTCGCCGCCGCGGTGCTCGCCGGGGACCTGGGCTACGACGAGGACGCGATCGAGCGGGCCGTCGAGTACGCCCGCGCCGACCTCGAATCGGGCGACGAGGGGAGCGAGTTCGTCCGATTCCTGTTCGACTTCGTGCGCGAGGCCGACCACCGCGCGGTCGTCGTCCAGCGCCTCTCGGAGCACGTCGACCGGCGCGAGCACCGCGAATCGGACGTCGACGGGCTCTTCGAGCAGCGGTGAACCGTCTCCGACGTCGACGCCTGCCGCACTCTCCTCGGGCGGCGACTCGCGACAGAGCGCGCTCGCGAGACCTCTCGCCGGCCGAACGCGGTGCTCGGGCCGGGATTCGACCCGGGCCCGTCCGTGGGGTGCATCGAGTACTGACACGACGGGGCGATCGAAAACAAACGTTATCCGTCCGTTCGCATTCGTACCGGTGTGCCCACTTGCCGGAACTGCGACGCCGTCGTGACGAAATCGTACGTGCGAGTGTTCGCGCCGAACGGGATGGACCGACCCCGCGTCTGTCCGAACTGCGAGGACAAGACCCGCGACAAGGGCGACGTGCGTACCAAACGGAACTGAACGCCGGGTCCGCTTCGCTCAGCTCGCGGCTCCCGCTGGTCGGCCGTGCAGCGCTCGTCTCTCGAGCCTTCGCTCGCGAGGATGCCGTAGACGATCTCGAAGCCGCTCGACGAGAGGGCCGGTCGAACTGCGCGTCCGCGGAGTGGTCGCCATCGGCAGAGATAGACCGGTTTCGCCGCTCGTAGAGCCACGATGCCCTTCGCTCAGACTTCTTCGCGCTCGTAGTCGGCGACGTGCTCGTCGGCGTCCCACTCGGCGGAGTTGTCCTGCGGGTCGTAGCCCAGCACTTCCTTCGCGCGCTCCAGCGAGTAGTACTTGCGGTCGTTGTCGGAGATGCCGTAGACGATCTCGAACTCGTAGTCGGCCTCCAGGGCGCAGCGGTGGATGCGCGCGCAGTCGGGGTAGGAGAGCCACATGGCCTGGCCGCGTTCGTAGTCGATCGGGGGGTGGCCGCGGGTGAGGTTGCCGATGCGGATGTTACACACCGAGATGCCGTACTCGTCGTGGTAGTAGCGGCCGATGATCTCGCCGGTCGCCTTGGAGACGCCGTAGTGGTTGCCCGGGCGGGGGAACTCCGTGCCGTCGAGGCGGAAGTCGTCGTGCTCGCGGTACATGTCGGGCGTGCGCCGCTCCGTCTCGTAGGCGCCGACGGCGTGGTTCGAGGAGGCGAAGACGAACTTCTCGACGCCCTCCTCGACGGCGACCTCGTACATGGTCTGGGTGCCGTCGATGTTGTTGGTCAACACCGAGTCCCACGGCGCGCTCGGCCGCGGGTCCCCCGCGAGGTGGATGACGGCCCCCACGCCGTCCATGGCCTCGGCGACGGCCTCCTCGTCGGTCACGTCGCCGATGAGGTAGTCGTGGTCGGGCTCCTCGTCCGGCGGACTGTGGAGGAGCAGCCGCCACTCGTACTCGTCGGCCAGCCCCTGCAGCACCGCGCGTCCGACCCGCCCGCCCGCTCCAGTGAGTAAGACCGGCTCGTCCATTCAGGTGTACCCTCGCTATCGCTCAGTAAGTAAGATGTGGTTCCGCGCGCCGGGTGTCACACGGCCGACAGACGCCGCCGCTCGACCCGCATATCGGGCGATTCGGACCGATACCGGTCCGCTCGTCGCCGGGGCGCTCGTGGGACCGGCGGCCGACACTCGCCGGCACCGACACCGATTACTCGCGGGGGTCCCAGCGACCGGTATGGACCCGACCGACGCCCAGACCGCCTGCTTCGAGGCGGGTATCAAGTTCGGATCGCTGTACCACCAGTTCGCCGGCACGCCGGTCAGCCCCGACAGTGCCGACAGCCTCGCCCGCGCGATGGAGGAGGCCATCGAGAACCAGCCCCACTGCGAGTCCGTCGACGTCGAGATCCTGACCGACGAACTCGCCGCCGACCTCGCGGAGACGAGCGCCGACTACACCGAACTGACGGGCCGCTTTCTCGACGTGGCGATGACCGTCGACTACGAGGGCAACGAGGTCCGCACGCGCATGGACATGCAGGACGGCTATCCGCTGATGCGCGTCGAAGACGTCCGGTCGCCCTCGAACTGACCGCCGGAGATATGTAAGCGGACCGCGAATCCGTCGCGCATGGCCCTCGCCGCCCTGGACGACGTCGACGACGCCATCACAGCGACCAGGCGACTGCTCGCGCCGTTCGACCGGGTGACCTGGTTCCGCCTCGCGGTCGTCGCCTTCTTCCTCGGCGGCTTCGGCGTCTCGACCCCGACGCCGCCGACGACCGGCTTCGACTTCGGCCCGGGCGCCGGCGAGCCGACCCCCGGGGAGCCGACCCCCGGCGGCCCGGACATCACGCCGCATGTCACGGCCGAACTGGTCACCTTGCTCGTCGGTCTCCTCGCGGTGGGCGTCGCGCTGTTCCTGATCTACTCGGTGGTCGGAGCGACGATGGAGTTCGTCTTCGTCGCGTCGCTGCGCGACGAGGAGGTGCGACTGCGCCGCCACGCGAAGCGCTACTGGCGCCGGGGCGCCCGGCTGTTCGCCTTCCGGTTCCTCGGCTGGATGCTGACGGCGGCCGTAGTGGGGGGGACGGTACTGGCGGTCGGCACCGCGCTGGGCGGGTGGCCCCCGACGGGCTGGACCAACGGCGCGATCCTCGCGGCGCTGGCTCTCGGCGTCCCGCTCGTCGTCACCGCCGCCGTCGTCGTCGGGGCGGTCATGGGCGTCACGACGCTGTTCGTCGTGCCCGTGATGCTCCGCGAGGACCGCGGGGTGATCGGCGCGTGGCGGCGATTCTGGCCGACGCTCGTCGGCGGCTGGACCGAGTTCCTCGTCTTCCTCGTCGTCAGCTTCCTCCTCTCTATCGGGATCGGGATCGCGGTGGGCTTCCTGCTGCTCCTGCTCGCGGTCGTCCTCGCAGTCCCGTTCCTGGTCGTCGGCGCGCCGCTCGTACTGGTCCTGGGCCTCTCAGGCGCCGGCGGCGCCGTCGCGCTGGCCCTCCTGTTCGCGTTCCTGGTGCTGGTGTTCGTCGGCGGGCTGCTCGTGCAGGTCCCGTTCGAGACGTTCTCGCGCTACTACGCCCTGTTCGTCCTCGGCGACGTGAACGACGAGTTCGACGTGATCCCCCACACCCGCGCCGCAGTCCGGACCGACGGCGGCCCCGAGGCGGACGAGGGCGAACCCGACGAAGGAGGCGGAATCGACGGTGACGACGCTGACGACGAACCCGGCGAGACGGGCGACCGGGACCGAGACGACCCCTGAGAACTCGACCGCCGCCCGGTGGCCGATCCGCCGCGGCGGATCGACACCAGCGGATCGTAACTGATCGAACGGCACCACACGAACGCACCGTTCAGCGCCCACGGCCCCCGATTCCACTTTCGGTTTCAGGCGTGTTTTTAAAACGACAGGGGCCGAAGGGGAAGCCATGAGTCAAGCGACGCTCGACGACGACGAGCTCTTCGAGGACGCGGCGAGCGAGATGCGCGAGGATGTCGAGGCGAGCCTGGCGGAGGCCCGCGAGGCGCTCCCCGAGGCCGACGCCATCTGGGAGACCGACGCCGACAACACGCTGGGCGTGCTCAACGCCCTGCGGTCGGCGCTGGACGTCGAGGACGCCGAGGACCACCTCGTCGACGCCAAGAAGTGGTACACGATGGGCGAGCGCGCCGACGCCTTCGAGGACGCCGACGATCTGGCCGCGGAGATCGAGGACGTCCAGGCGGTCCTCAACGACGTGACCGAGGCCCACGAGCAGGTCAGCGACCTCGCGAGCACGGTCCCGCAGCTCCGCGGCGCGCTCGAGGAGTTCGCCGAGGCCGACGAGGAGGAAGGGGAGACCGACGCCGAGGCCGACGCGGACGCCGACGAGGCCGACGCGGAAGCCTGAGCGGCCCAAAGCGTCCCGCTACGCGGCGCGTCGTCGCGCAGTCACGTCTCGGTTCGGCGGTCGGCCGGTCGGTCGAGCGACCGGTCTCCGACCGCGTCGAGCAGCGTCGCCAGTTTCGCCGCCGCCCGCTCGCGCAGCCACGCGCCCAGTTCGGCGCTCCCCTCGCGCGGGTCGCCGACGGCGCCGTTCTCGGAGAACTCCGCGGAGTCGTAGGCGAGGTTCGTGCCCGCGACCCACTCGCCCCAGCCGTCGGCGGCGCCCGCCGCCGCGTCGTCGAGGCACTCGTCGCGGATCAGGTCGGGTTCCACCGCGCGTACGAGCGCGGTTTCGACTGGGCCGCCGTGACCCATCCGGACCTCGTCGAGGTCGACGGGCGGGGCGTCGGGGTCGCCGGTCCAGTCGCGGTCGAGCGAGACGGCGTCGAACCAGGTGAAGGGGACGGCGTAGGCGTCGTCGTGGCGGGCGATCCGCGCGCAGACCTCCCGCAGGGGGCCGACGTTGCCGCCGTGGCCGTTGACGACGACGACGCGGTCCCAGCCGTGGTGGGCGAGGCTGGCGACGGTCTCGCGGACGTAGTCGCGGAACGTGTCCTCGCTCACCCAGAGCGTCCCCGCGAAGTGGCGGTGTTCCTCGGCGACGCCGACCGGGATCGCCGGTGCGACGACGACCTCGCCGTCGCGGGCGTCGGCGCCGGCGGCGGCGACCGCCTCGGCGGTCAGCGCGTCGGTCCCGAGCGGAGCGTGGGGGCCGTGCTGTTCCGTGCTGCCGACGGGGAGCAGCGCGAGATCGGTCTCGACGGCGTCGGCGTCGGTCCACGTCGACTCCGAGAGGTGCATATCCGGTCGGTCGCGCGGCCGGTGGTTAAGCGATGCGGACGGAGAGGCCCTACTCCTCGCTCCGGCGCTCCCACGCGCTCGGGGCGACCCCCAGCGCCTGGACGACCGGGCGGTAGACGAGGACGACCGCGACCACCACCGCGAGTTCGGCCCAGAAGCCGACGGGGCCGACGACGGACCGGACGCCGGCGAGGACGACCGAGACGACGGCGAGGATGACCGCGTAGTGGGCGACGAGTTCGAGGAGCTCGCGGGTGTCTACCATGCGGTCGTTACGCCGGTGTCGGACAAAAACGGTGGTATCGCGGTCGCGGCGGCGTTCCGGTGTCCGGACGAGTTCTCCGCTCAGACCAGCGTGTCGGGGCGGGTGGCGAGGTACTCGAAGACGGCGCCGAGGCCGACGCCGTAGACCCAGTGTGCGACGAGCGTGACGACGAGGTAGCCGACGAGCGCGAGGCCGGTGTAGCCGTCGTAGAAGGCGAAGACGAACCCGGTCCACAGCGCGGTGCCGAAAAACAGGCCGTGGACGGGGTCGCGCTCGCCGGGCAGGTAGTCTTTGAGCGAGGCGAACAGCAGCGGCCAGGGGAACATCCCCGCGAGGACGAACAGCACGTAGCCGGCGGTCACCGGCGGGAACGTCTCCTCCAGCCCGACCATGCTCGTGACGGTCGCGAACGACGCGCGGGTGAACACGTCGAAGCTCTCCCCGATGAGCAGGACCACCGTCATCAGCGCCGTCCCGACGAGCCCGCCCGCCGCCCCGACCACGCCGTCGGCGACGATCCCGAACAGCCTGTCGAACTCGTCGTCCGCCTCGAACGCCCCGTCGTCGAACTCCGGCCCCTCGCTCACGTTGTCGCGCGCATCTGCCATGCCATGACGTACCACTCGAGCGGACAAAAAACTCCCGGCGGATAGGTCGGCCGTCGAACCTGTTCGACTCACTTAATGAGTGGGGTGCCAACTCCCCCCAAACGATAAGGTCGGGTGGGTCGTTGGTGATAGAAAATGGTAGTCCCAGGTGGACAGGCGGTCGGGGGCGTCGTGCTGACCGGCACCAGCGGGATCAGGGCGCCGACGGAGGTGTTCAGGAGCATCTTCGTCGTCTTCCTCGGTCTCGGGACGCTGGTCGGGGTCGTCGTCATCTCGTACACGCTGTACAACGCGTACAAGTACCGATACAGGGAAGACGAGGACCCCGCACCGGAGACGGACCGGCCGGAACTCGGGGAGTTGCCCGAGGGCGGCGGGAAGGGCAAGAAGCTCTTCCTCTCGTTCGGGATCAGTGCGCTGATCGTCCTCTCGCTGATCATCTGGACGTACGCGTCGCTGCTGTACGTCGAGGGGAAGCCGACGGAGGTCCAGCAAAACGACGGGGACGTGCTGGACGTGGAGGTTCACGGCCTGCGCTTCTCCTGGCAGTTCACCTACCCCAACGGCGTGATGAAGACGGGGACGCTCCGGGTGCCGGCCGGGACGGTGGTCAACCTCACGGTGACCTCGCGGGACGTGTTCCACAACTTCGGGATACCGGGGTTGCGGGCGAAAGCGGACGCGATCCCCGGGCAGACCACCAACACGTGGTTCGTCGCCGACGAGCCGGGGACGTACACGGCCCACTGTTACGAGCTCTGCGGCGAGGGCCACTCCGGCATGGACGCCGACGTGATCGTGATGGAGCCCGACGCCTTCGAAGAGTGGTACGCGAACACCGAGCCGAGCGACGGGAGCGGCGGGGGCGCGGGCAACGAGACGACCGCGGCCGACGCCAGCGGCGGACACGCACTCGGTGAGCCACCGAGCGCACTCGCCCGCCCGACCGCGCCCGCGGGAGGTGCGCCGTGAGTCACGGCGAGGCCGGCGGCCACGAGTTCCCGCCGGCGAGCTCGGTCAAGCGGTGGTTCGTCACGACCAACCACAAGGACATCGGCACCCTCTATACGGTCACGGCGCTTTTCTTCCTCGTCCTCGGTGGGGCGCTCGCGATGCTGATGCGCGTCCAGCTGTGGAGTCCGGGCGCGAGCATCCTCAGCCCCGGGGCGTACAACCAGACCGTCTCCGCGCACGGCCTGTTGATGGTGTTCTGGTTCATCTCGCCCTTCGCCTTCGGATTCGCCAACTACGTCGTCCCCCTGCAGATCGGGGCCGACGACCTCGCGTTCCCGCGACTGAACGCGATGAGCTACTGGGCGTACCTCTTCTCGGGCCTGCTGTTTATCGCTTCGTTCTTCCAGGAGAGCACGTTCGCGGGCGGCTGGACGATGTACGCCCCCCTGAACCTCCCGACGTACATGCCCAACATCGGCGGGACGACGGTCGTGCTCGCGCTGATCATGTTCGTCGCGGCGGTGACGATGGGGTCGGTCAACTTCCTGACGACGATGTACCGTATGCGCGCCGAGGGGCTCCGGATGCGCGACCTCCCGATGTTCTCGATGGCGATCCTGCTGACGGTGTGGATGATGCTCTTCGCCTTCACCGCGCTGCTCGCGGCGCTCGTGATCCTCGGCGCCGAACACCTCCTCGGCGTCACGTACTTCTCGGCCGAGGGCGGGACGCTGCTGTGGACGCACCTGTTCTGGTTCTTCGGTCACCCCGAGGTGTACATCGTCTTCTTCCCGGCGCTGGGCATCATGGCCGAGTGCTTCCAGACGTTCACCGGCCAGCGCATCGTCGGCCGCAAGTGGTTCGTCCTCGCGATGGTGCTCGTGGCGCTCCAGAGCTTCGTCGTCTGGATGCACCACATGTTCCTCACCGGGATCAACCTCGAGATCAAGACGCTCTTTATGGTCACGACCATCGGCATCTCGCTGCCCTTCGACCTGATGGTCTTCTCGCTGATCTACACGATGATCAAGGGGCGGATCCGCTTTACGACGCCGTTCCTGTTCTCGCTGGGCGCGCTGATCCTCTTCATCGTCGGCGGCATCACGGGAGTGTTCCTCGGCGCGGTCGTGCTCGACTACCAGTTCCGGGGCACCTACTGGGTCGTCGCGCACTTCCACTACGTGATGGTCGGGGGCGCGACCGGGCTGTTCGCCGGCGTCTACTACTGGTTCCCGAAGATGACCGGCCGGATGTACGACGAGTACCTCGGGAA
>JBDGSU010000182.1:0-14273 GCA_042217395.1 Halosimplex sp. | reverse complement strand
GACTTCTCGACTGCTTCGTCGTCAACGTGTTTCGCTGAGTTATGCAAGAGCCTCCGGCCGACGCCGACGCCCGCGACCGCTACGTAACGTGCTCGGAGTGGGCTCGGGAACGAGGGCTGAGTCTGCGTCCCGCCTTCGGGACCCGCGAGTGCTACGCGATGGACACCGGAGAGCGGGGCGAGTGGGTCGTCTTTCCCGCGCTGACCCTCGCGGTGTACGAGGGCGGGGACCTCGCGGCCGTCTATCCGCACGCCGACGGCGAACGGTACCGCTCGGTCGGGGACGGGTTGGACGCGCTCGCCGGGGCCGACGGGGACGACACGGTCGGCGACCGCGCCCCCGCTCCGATCACCACTGCCGACTGATCCTGCCCCGCCAGGGCTCTCGGCCCGGCGGAATCCGGGCCTTCCCCCGTGGTCTCCCGGCGACCGGATCTCCCGACGACTGGACGACGTCCTCTGCGCCCGTTCTCCCGGCGCCGCCGGTCACCGCCTCGAAAATCGCGCGGAATCCCCTCGAAAATCGCGCGGAATCCCCTCGAAAATTGCGCGGAACCGCCGACTACGCCGGGTCGAACCGGTAGCCGTCCCACTCCTGGCTCTCGGGGACCTTGATGCCCGCCTCGGGGTCGCGAAGCTCCGCGACGTAGACCGGTTCGACCGCGTCGCCGCTCTCGACCTCGTCGGTCGTGACCTGTCCGATGGCGCGGACGAACTCGTCGGCGAGGTCCTCGTCGGCGAGGTCGAACTCGACGATAGCGAGCGTGTTCGGTTGGCGGACGCCCGGCGGCGTCGCCGTGCTCGTCGTCCACGTGACGACCTCGCCGGTGCGTTCGGCGAGGTCGATCGTCTCGGTCTGTTTCGCTCCGCACTCCGGACAGAGCGTGTGTCCGGGGTAGGTGACGTGTCCGTTCTCGCAGACGTGCGCGTCGAAACTCATCGTCCCGCCTCCATGACCGTGGTGATGACGCAGTTCCCGAACCCGCCGACGTTGCAGGCGAGCGCGGTGTCGGCCTCGACCTGTCGCGGCCCCGCGTCGCCGACGAGTTGCTGGTATATCTCGTAGCCCTGTGCGACCCCACTCGCGCCGAGCGGGTGCCCCTTCGATTTCAGGCCGCCCGAGGTGTTGATCGGGAGTTCGCCGTCCCGGTCGGTGCGACCCTCCTCGACCTGTTTCCACGCCTCGCCGTGCTCGGCGAAGCCGCAGCCCTCCATCTGGAGGAACTCGAGGATGGTGAACATGTCGTGGAGCTCGGCGACGTCGACGTCGTCTGGGCCGATTCCGGCCATCTCGTAGGCTTGCTCGCTCGATTCGACGACGCCCCCCATCACCGTGGGATCGTCGCGCTCGTGGACGACGTGCGTGTCAGTCGCGCCGGCGATACCGGAGATCACGGCGTAGTCGTCGGTGATCTCCCGCGCTCGCTCCTCGGTGGTGAAGACCATCCCCGCGCTGCCGTCGGTGATGGGACAGAAGTCGTACAGCCGGAGCGGGTCCGCGACGACGGGGCTCTCCAGGGCCGTCTCGACGTCGATCTCCTTCTGGAACTGCGCGTGGGGGTTGTCGACGCCGTTCCTGTGGTTCTTGACGGCGACCTTCGCGAGGGAGTCGCGCGGCGCGTCGAACCGCTCGAGGTAGTGACGCGCGGTCATGCCCGCGAACGAGGGGAGGGTGAGCCCGTGCTTGTACTCAACGGGGTGGGTGATCGAGGCGATGATGTCCGTCGTTTCCGCCGTGGAGAGGTGGGTCATCTTCTCCCCGCCGACGAGCAGCGTCATGTCGCTCGCGCCGGAGGCGATCGACTGCCAGGCCTCGAAGATGCCGGCGCCCCCCGACGAGGAGGTCTGGTCGACCCGCTCGCTGTAGGCGGGCATCACGCCGAGGTCGTTGGCGAGCGCGTTCATGATGCCGCCCTGGCCCTCGAACTCGCCGCTGGCCATGTTCGAGACGTAGAGGTGCTCCACGTCGTCGGGGCCGATGCCGGCGTCCGCCAGCGCGGCCTCGCCCGCCTGGGCGATCAGCTCGCGTATCCAGGCGTCGCGCTGACCGAACTTCGTCATCGACGCGCCGATCACTGCGACTGTCATGTGCGAACCGTCGAAGGGCTCTAATGTGGGTGTTACGGTGGCCGCAACGAACGACGGCGGGTCAGTAGAACGACCGCGCGCTCGCCTTCCACTCCTCGCCTCTCCGCACGTCTCTCGGCCAGCGGCTCCGCCCGCGCGCCTTCATCCGCCCGGCGAGTTTCCACGCGTCGACGCGGTCGGACTCCTCGTCCTCGGCGGCCGCCGCGGCCGCGGCGACCTGTCGGTCGTGGAGGTGCGCGCCGACGGCGGAGGCGATGGCCGCCGTCTCCGACTCGTCGGCGTCGGGGGGCAGCGAGAGCGTCACCTCCGTGCCTTCGAGCGCGAGCGCGACGGTCTCCTCGCTCGCGCCGTCCGCTCCCGTCGCGTTCTCGGTCGCCGGTCGCTCGCGGTCAGTGAGGTCTGTCTCGGCCATTACAGTGGGATGTTGCCGTGGTCTTTCGGCGGGCTGTCCTCGCGCTTGCGGTCCAGCATCTCCAGGTCGCTGATGAGGCGCTTGCGCGTGTCCTTCGGTTCGATCACGTCGTCGAGGTAGCCCCGCCGGGCGGGTCCGTAGGGGTGGGCGAACTCCTTGCGGAACTCGTCCATGAGCTCCTGGCGGCGCGCGTCGGTGTCCTCGGCCTGCTGGAGCTCCTTTCGGTAGAGGATGTTCACCGCGCCGCGGGGGCCGAGCACAGCCATCTCCGAGGCGGGCCACGCGTAGTTGACGTCTGACCCGAGGTACTTCGAGGACATGACGATGTACGCGCCGCCGTAGGCCTTCCGCACGACGACCGACAGCAGCGGGACGGTCGCCTCGGCGTAGGCGTAGATGAGCTTCGCGCCTCTGCGGATGATGCCGTTGTGCTCCTGGTCGGTGCCCGGCATGAACCCGGGGACGTCCACGAGCGAGACGATGGGGACGTTGTAGGAGTCGCAGGTGCGGATGAACCGGGCGGCCTTCTCCGAGGCGTCGATGTCGAGCGTCCCCGCGCTGACGCGGGGCTGGTTGGCGACGACGCCGACGACGCGCCCGTCCATCCGCGCGTAGCCGACGACGACGTTTCGCGCCCAGTTCTCGTGGACCTCGAAAAAGGAGTCCTCGTCGACGACGCGGTCGATCACCTTCGTCATGTCGTAGGGCTTGCGCGGCGCCTCGGGGACGATGTCGGTGATGTCGTCGAGTTCGCGGTCGGGGTCGTCCCAGGAGGCGACCCGAGGCGGGTCCTCCATGTTGTTCTGCGGGAGATACGAGAGCAGCCGTCTGATGTCGTCCAGCGCCTGCTCCTCGTCCTGACAGGCGAAGTGCGCGACGCCCGAGCGCGTGGAGTGACTGCCAGCGCCGCCCAGTTCCTCCTTCGAGACCTGCTCGCCGGTGACCGTCTCGATGACGTCCGGGCCGGTGATGAACATGTGAGAGGAGTCCTGCACCATGAACGTGAAGTCCGTCAGCGCCGGCGAGTAGGTCGCGCCGCCGGCGCAGGGCCCCATGATGGCCGAGATCTGGGGGATCATCCCCGAGGCCTTCGTGTTCCGGCGGAAGATCTTGGCGAAGCCGACGAGCGAGTCGACGCCCTCCTGGATGCGGGCGCCGCCGGAGTCGTTCAGGCCGATCACGGGGACGCCGGCGTCGGTGGCGCGGTCCATGACCTTGCAGATCTTCTCGGCGACGACCTCGCCCACGGAGCCGCCCAGCACCGTGAAGTCGTGGGCGAAGACGAACACCTTCCGGCCGTCGACCTCGCCGTAGCCGGTGACGACAGCGTCGCCGGGGAACGTCTTCTCGTCCATCCCGAAGGAGGTGGCCCGGTGCTCGACGAAGGCGTCGATCTCGGTGAACGTGCCGTCGTCCAGCAGGTACTCGACGCGCTCGTGGGCGGTCATCTTCTCGCGGGAGTGCTGGCGCTCGATGCGCTCCTCGCCGCCGCCCAGGCGGGATTCCTCGCGGCGCCGCCGGAGCTCCTCGAGCGCCGACTCCTCGTCTCTCGCCACCGCCGCGTCTCCGTCCGGCGTGTCGGACTCACCGGCGTCTTCGGTCTCTTCCCGGCTCATCTTACCACTCCATTCCCCCGTTGACGCCGATGACCTGCCCGGTCATGTAACTGGACTCCTCGCTGGCGACGAACGAGACGATCCCGCAGATGTCCTCGACGGTCGCGAAGCGGTTGAGCGGGATCTCCCGGAGTATCTTCTCCTGGACGCGCTCGGGGACCTCCTCCAGCATATCCGTCTCGACGAACCCGGGGGCGACGCAGTTGGCCGTCGACCCCGAGGAGGCTATCTCGAGGGCGATCGTGCGCGTGAATCCGAACAGGCCCGACTTCGTCGTCGCGTAGTTGGCCTGCCCGTAGTTGCCCTGCTGACCGACGACCGACGAGATGTTGATGAGCCGGCCGTGGCGGGCGTCCCGCAGGTCGTCGAAGAACGTCTTCGTGCAGTTGTAGACGCCGCCGAGGTTGACGTTTATCACGGCGTCCCAGTCGTCGCGGTCCATGTTCTCGAACTTCTTGTCGACGGTGATGCCCGCGTTGTTGACGAGCACGTCGAGCGGTCCGAACGCGTCGGCGATCTGCTCGCGCATCGCCCGCACCTCGTCGAGATCCGACACGTCGGCCTGCGCCGCGATCGCCGTCCCCCCGTCGTCCTCGATGGACTCGACGACCGCCTCCGCCTCCGCCGCCGACGACCGGTAGTTGACCACCACGTCGGCGCCCCGGGCGGCCAGATCCTCGGCGATACCCCTCCCGATGCCCCGGGAACCCCCCGTCACGAGGCACGTCTGGTCGTCCAGGTTCATGGGGCCGTCCCCCAGTCGCGTCGGTGCGATCTCATGCCCTACAGTGGCCCCCGGAAACGGGTTAATAGTTCCCCTTCCTGCAGTTACATTACCTGCCGGACCTGTCGACACCGCTAGGGGACGCCTCTCGCAGGTGAACGGGGAGAGAGCGCTCCGGCCGCACCCGCGCGGAGGAATTATCCGTCCGATATCACGTCTTCGGTTCCTTCGTGGGCACTTCGATCCCGCGTCGCGTCTTCCGGACGGGGGACACCGACAGACTCTTTAGGCCGACCTAAAGAAATACGGGTACGAGACCGATGACACCGGACATCTGCGTCGTGGTGCCGACCGTCCGCGACTACGAGTGCGTGCGGGCCTACGCCGAGAACGCTCGCGACCACGGGTTCGATCTCGACAGGCTCCACGTCGTGCTGGTCACGGAGGACTTCTGCGAGACCGGGGAGATGGCGGCGATGCTCGACGAGGAGGGCCTCTCGGGGGAGGTGTTCGACGCGAGCCGCCGCGAGGAGTGGTACCGCGAGCGAGGTATCGCCGAGTACGGCCACCTCGTGCCCGCGGCCAGCCACGCCGAGACGAGCTTCGGTCTGCTGTACCTGTGGGCGAACGACTTCGAGTTCGGCGTCTTCGTCGACGACGACACGCTCCCCCACGAGGAGTACGACTTCTTCGGCCGCCACCTCGCCAACCTGGCCTATGAGGGCGATCTGACCGAGGTCTCCTCGGACGAGCGCTGGGTGAACGTCCTCTATCAGAACGCCGACGAACACGATCTGTACCCGCGGGGCTACCCGTACAGCGCGATGGGCGAGACCGTCGAGACCGACACGGTCCGCGTCGGCGACGTCGTCGCCTCGCAGGGCCTCTGGACGAACGTCCCCGACCTCGACGCCGTCCGCATCCTCATGGACGGGAACCTCGAGGGGCAGGCCGAGACCCGCCTGACGGCCGACGATTACGACGACGACTTCGTCGCCGCCGAGGGGAACTACCTCACCGTCTGCTCGATGAACCTCGCCTTCCGCCGGGAGGTCGTCCCCGCGTTCTACCAGCTGCCGATGGACGACAACCCGTGGGACGTCGGCCGGTTCGACGACATCTGGTCGGGCGTGTTCCTCAAGCGCGCCTGCGACGTGCTCGGCAAGCGGATCTACACTGGCGCGCCGCTCTGTGAACACGACAAGGCGCCCCGATCGACCTTCAGCGACCTGAACGACGAGGTGCCCGCGCTCGAACTCAACGAACACCTCTGGGAGATCGTCGACGGCGTCGGCGGCGACGCGGACACGTTCGCCGGCGTCTTCGCGGCCCTCGCCGACGAGCTCGTCGGCGGCGAGTTCGACTACGAGAACGCCGCGTTCCTCGAGTACGTCGGCGAACACATGCGCGACTGGCTCGACTGCCTCGAGGCCCTCGACGCGACCGCTCCCCCGCGGAGCGTCCCGGCCACCGACGACTGAACGCGACGATACCGGGAGGTTTTTATTTCTTTAGGCAAGCCTAAAAGACATGACGGAGCACGCGCGGTTGGGGCGGCGGCGAGTGCTGAAGGCGCTGGGGGCGGGTGCGACGGCGGGGCTGGCGGGTTGTTCGCTCTCGCCCGGCGGCGACGGTTCGGGCGCCGGGAACGGGACCGGGGGCGCCGGCGACGCGGACGTACCGCCGCTGACGGAGTTTCGCGGGTCGGGCACGCTCGTGTCGGGCCGGCCCGCGCCGGAGGGGACGTCCATCCGGGACCTGCCGGATCTGTCGGGCGAACTCAACCTCTACATCGGCGGCGGCGAGGGCGGCATCTACTACCAGTTCGTCGAGATGCTCCAGCGGATCTATCCGGAGTTCACGGTCCTCCCCTCGGACGCCGGCTCGGCGTCGCTGGCACAGACCATCGTCGACGAGGTCGAGGCGGGCTCGCCCCAGGCCGACGTCTTCTGGTCTATCGACGCGAGTTCGCTCGGGTACGTCGCGGACAACGACGCCTACGAGCCCCTGGCCGACGAGGTGGTCGGCCCCGTCCCCGCCAGCTTCCGGGGCGCGGACAACGCGTGGGTCGGCGTCGCCGGCCGCGCGCGGAGCGTCCCGTACAACACGAACGAACTGAGCGAGGGCGATATCCCGAAGAAGGTCCGGAAGTTCCCGGACACCGACGCGCTCCGGGACTCGATGGGCTGGGCCCCCACCTACGGCGCGTTCAAGTCGTTCGTCACCGCGATGCGGCTCCTCCGCGGTGTCGACCCGACGACGCAGTGGCTCGAATCGATGCGAGACGCCGGCGTCGAGCGGTTCGCCAACGAGTACGTCGTCTCCCAGCAGGTCGCCGACGGCGCGCTGTCGGCGGGCTTCGCGAACCACTACTACGCGATGCGCGTGAAGAACCAGCGCCCCGACGCGCCGATCGATCTGGCGTTCACCGAGGGGGACGCCGGCGCGCTCGTCAACGTCGCGGGCGCGCTCATGATCCAGGGAACGGAGAAGGCCGACCTCGTCTCGAACTTCGTCAGGCACCTGCTCTCGGCGGAGGCCCAGGAGTTCTTCGCGACGGTGAGCTACGCCTACCCGATGATCCCAGGGGTAGCGCCGGTCGGTGACCTGCCGACGGTCGATCAGCTCAGTCCGCCGGACGTCGACCTCTCGAAGCTCGCCGACCTGGAACCGACGCTCGAACTGATGCGCGACGCCGGCGTGCTCTCATGAGCGGGCGCGAGCGCGACGGCGGCGTCCTCGACCGCCTCACCGGCGACGGCGCGCCCGCGGTCGGGACGGGATACGCCGCGCTCTCCGCGGCGCTCGCTATCGCGCTCGTGGTCCCGCTGGGCTGGCTGGTCGTCGACGCGCTCGAGCTCGGGCCGCGCGCGTTCGAGCTCCTTCTGGCGTCGGACACGCTCACCGTCCTCGGGCGCAGCGTCGCGCTGGTGGCCGTCGTCACGACAGCCGGCGTCGTCGTGGGCGTCCCGCTCGCGGTGCTCACCGTCCAGGCGGCGATCCCCTTCCGGCGCTTCTGGACCGTCCTCGTCGCGCTCCCCCTGGCGGTCCCCAGCTACCTCGGCGCGTTCGCCGCCATCTCCGCGACCGGTCCGACCGGTCCGCTCTCGGCGGCGCTCGGCCTCCCCGTCCCCCGCGTCGAGGGGTTCCTCGGCGCCGCCGTCGTCCTCACGCTGTACACCTACCCGTACGTCTTTCTCACGACGCGCGCGTCGCTGCTCTCGCTGGACGCGTCGCTCGTCGAGGCGGCGCGGACGCTCAACTGCGGCCGCCTCGCGGCGTTCCGTCGGGTGACGCTCCCCCAGATCCTCCCCGGCGTCGCCGCGGGGGCGCTGCTGGTCGCGCTGTACGCGCTCGCGGACTTCGGGACGCCGAACTTCATGAACCTCCAGGTGTACACCCAGTTCATCTACAGCCGGCACAACGCCCACATGGGCGGCTACGCGGCGCTGCTGTCGCTGCAGTTGCTCGCGGTGACCGGCGTCGTCCTCGCCGCCGAGTCCGCCGTCGGCGCCGACGACTCGGGCGCCTACGCGAGCCGCGGCAACCGCGGCGCCGCGGAACTCGACCTCGGTCGCTGGCGCTACCCGGCGATGGCGCTGCCGGCGCTGGTCGCGCTGGTCGCGCTCGCGCTGCCGATCGGCATCTTCGCGTTCTGGCTGGTCCGGGGCGGGCCCGGATACGACTTCGCCCGCCTGACCTTCTCGTGGTCGTACGGCTGGAACTCGGTGAAGGTGTCGCTGCTCGCGGCGGTGGCGTCGGTGCTGGTCGCGCTCCCCATCGCGCTCCGGGCCGCGACGACCGACTCGCGGCTCTCGTCGCTGACCGCGCGAGCCCCTTACGTCGGGTACGCGACGCCGGGGATCGTCCTCGCGATCGCGTTCGTGAGCTTCAGCCTCGACGTCGCGCCGGACCTGCTCTACAAGTCGGTCCCGCTGCTCGTGTTCGCCTACGTCGTCCGGTTCATGCCCCAGGCCATCGGCTCGATCCGCACGTCGACGCTGCAGGTCGACGGCCGGCTCGTCGAGGCGGCGCGGACGCTCGGTCGCTCGCGCACGGCGGCGTTCCGCGCGGTGACGCTCCCGCTCATCGTCCCCGGCATCGTCACCGGCGCGGCGCTGGTCTTTCTCACCTCGATGAAGGAGCTGCCGGCGACGCTGCTCCTGCGCCCGCTGGGCTTCGACACGCTCGTCACGTTCATCTGGCGCGCGGAGGAGGCGGGGATGTACGGCCAGGCGGCGGTCCCGGCGTTCGTGCTCGTGGCCGTCTCCGGACTCTCGATGGCCGTGCTTTTGGCCCAGGAGGACGACGGATAGGACAGAGACCCCGACGATGATCGAACACACCGTTCCCTCGGCGGCGAACGACCGCGTCCGCACCTCCGACGAGCGCGGCGACCCCGTGCTCGAACTCGACGGCGTGACGCGGTCGTTCGGGACGGAGACGGCCGTCGACGCCCTCTCGATGTCGGTCTATCGCGGGGAACTGCTGACGCTGCTCGGACCGTCGGGCTGCGGGAAGACGACGACGCTCCGACTGCTCGCCGGCCTCGACCGCCCCGACGCGGGGGTCATCAGGGTCGACGACGAGACGGTCGCCGGTCCGGACGCGTTCGTCGCGCCCGACGACCGCGACGTGGGGCTGGTCTTCCAGTCGTTCGCCCTGTTCCCCCACCTCACGGTCGCCGAGAACGTGGCGTTCGGCATCGAGGACTGGCCCGCCGCCGAGCGCGACGCGCGCGTCGCCGAACTGCTGGAACTCGTGGACCTCGCCGACTACGGTGACCACAGCCCCGACGACCTCTCGGGCGGCCAGCGCCAGCGGGTCGCGCTCGCGCGCTCGCTGGCGCCCGAACCGGACGTCCTGCTGCTCGACGAACCGTTCTCGAACCTCGACGTGAGCCTCCGGACGGAGATGCGCGAGGAGGTCCGCGATATCATCAAGCAGACCGGCGTCACCGCGGTCTCGGTCACGCACGACCAGGAGGAAGCGCTCTCCATCTCCGACCGCGTCGCCGTCGTCCACGACGGGCGGGTCGAACAGGTCGGTCGCCCCGAGGTCGTCTTCGAGCAGCCCGAGTCCCGGTTCGTCGCCGAGTTCCTCGGGCAGGCCGGCTTCGTCTCCGGACGGCTGGCCGCGGGCGCGGTCGAGACGGACCTGGGGACGCTCCCCGCCGACGTCATCGAGGGGCTCGGCCCCGAGTACGACGGCGCGCGCGTCGACGTGATGGTCCGCCCCGACGACCTCGTCGCGACGCCCGCCGACGCGGTCGACTCCGACGGGCCCGCCGCCGGTGACGTGATAGACCGCGCCGACGGATCTCGCGACGACGGATCACGAGGCGACGGATCTCGCGACGACGGATCCCGCTGCGACGGGGACGACGGCCGCGACGGAAACGGCGAGATCGTCCACCGCCAGTACACGGGACCGTCGTTCGTCTATCAGGTCGAACTCGACGGCGGCGACGTGGTGTACTGCGAGCACAACCACGCAGACGACCTCGCGCTCGACCAGCGCGTGCGGGTCGATCTGCGGGTCGACCACCCGCTGGCCTGGTTCCCCGCGGAGTGATGCGTCGGCGCAGCGCGACGGCCGGGACCGCCGCCCTCGCGCTCGCCGGCGCCGCGCTCGTCTGGCTCGTCGCCGCCCGGCTCTTTCCCTACCACTCGCTGAACCACGACGAGGGCGTCTACCTCCAGCAGGCCGCCATGCTCCTCGACGGGCGACTCTTCCTCCGCCCGCCGGTCGAGGGAGTGTTCCGGCCGTGGTTCTTCGTCGACTCCGCGCGGGGGCTCTACCCGAAGTACGCGCCCGTCCCCGCGGCGATGTTCGCCGCCGGGAAACTGCTCGGCGGGTACCGCCTCGCGCTGGCCGGGATCGCGGCCGGTAACGTCGCGCTCACCGCCGGCGTCGTCCGCGAGGCGTTCGACCGACGGACCGCGCTGGTCGCCGCGGCGTTCGTGCTCGCGTCGCCGCTGTTCGTCCTCGACTCGTCGGTCTTTCTGCCCTACGCGCCCACGTATCTCCTGAATCTGGCGTTCGCGTACTGCTATCTCCGGGCCGACCGGTCCGGCGACGCGCGGTGGGCGGCCGCGGCGGGAGCCGCCGTCGGGCTCGCGTTCTTCGCTCGCCCGTACACCGCCGTCCTGTTCGCGACGCCGTTCGTCGCCCACGCCCTCTGGACGCTGCGCGGCGTCCCGGGGGAACTCCGGGCGGGCGGCTCGTTCGCCGCCCTCTCGGCGGACGCGCGGGCCCGACTGCGTCGGCAGTCGGCGACGGCGGCGGTCGGGTTCGCGGGCGTCGCCGTTGCGCTCGGCTACAACGCCCTCGTGACGGGGTCGCCGCTCGTCTTCCCCTACGAGGCGTTCGCGCCGCTGGACGGGCTCGGGTTCGGGCGACGACGCATCCTGAACCACGAAGTCGTCTACACGCCCGAACTCGCCCTGCGAGCCAACGCTCGCGTCCTCCGACTGTTCTTCGCGGAGTGGATCGCCGGCGGCGGCGTCGGCGCCGCGCTCGCGGCCGGCGGACTCGCGGTCGCGGTCCGGCGTGGACTCGACGCGCGACGCATCGCGGTCGCGGGGGTCTTCCTGACGGTCTCGGCCGGGAACGTCTACTTCTGGGGGAACGTCAACGTCCTCGGCGACCTGGACCGGGCGGGCGACGGGCTCGTCGCCGTCCTCGGCCCGTACTACCACTTCGATCTCCTGTTGCCCACCGCGACGTTCGCCGCCGTTGCGGTCGTCGCGCTCGCGTCGGCCGTCCGCCAGACGGTCGCCGACCGGCCGCGGTTCGACCCGCGGGCGGCCCGCGTCGCCGGCCTCGCGGTACTGCTCGTCACGGCCGGCGTCGTCGGCGCCGTCACCGCGACCGTCGCCGCGGACCCGGTCGAGCGCAACGCCCAGGTGACCCGAACCTACGAGGCGGCGTACGAGCCGTTCGGAGGCGGGGCGCCGGCCGACTCGCTGGTCCTGCTCCCGGACCCGTACGGGGACTGGCTTGACCACCCGTTCCAGGCGCTGCGGAACGACCCCGGCTTCGACGGGCGGGCGGTCTACGCGGTCGACGAGCGGCCGTTCGAGACGGTCGACGCGTTCCCCAACCGGACGGTCTACCGGTACGCCTATCGCGGCGGCTGGGCGCCGTCCGACGGCTCGCCCGAAGCCGCGCGGCTCCAGCGCGTCCGCGACGTGCGCGGTTCGGCCGTCGCGTTCGACGGCCGCGTCGGCGTCCCCTCCAGAGCGAACGGCGTCACCGTTCGCGTCGGAACCGACGGCGGGAGCGCCTACTACGCGGCGAACGGCTCGGTCGACGCGGTCGCCTTCCGGTTGCGCGTGACCGAGGAGCGGGTCTCGCTGCGGGTCCCCCGCGCGCGGGCGAACGAGACGCTCGCGCTCTCGGGGTCGGAGACCGTCCGGGTGAGCGCGTTCGTCGACTACGGCCCCGGCGGGAGTTTCGCTTACCGCCTGGACCTGCCCGTCGAGTCCGCGGGCGACGGGGTCCGAGCCCTCTCGCCGAAGATCGAGCTGTGCCGCGGCGCCCGGGCGTGTGGCGGCGGAGCCGCGTACGTCCCCGAGACCGCGCCCGAGGGCGTCTTCGTCGAGACGAACCTGACCGCCGAAACAGGTCTACAGACACCACGATGACCGGAGATACGGACCCGAAACTGACGCGTCGCGACGCGCTGGCCGCGCTCGCAGCCGCCGGCGTCACGGCCGGGACGGCCGGCTGCAACGCCATCGCCACCGACAGAGACGAGGGGACCGCCGACGGTCCCGGGGACCGGTCGGGGCCCGAACCGCCGTTCGGCCCCGTCGGCCAGCGGGAGTTCGCCGTGCTCACTGCCGCCGCTGGCGTGCTCTACCCCGGCGAACTCGACGGGATCGACGAGTTCGTCGCCGAGTTCGTGAGCGGCCGAGCCACCGAACAGCCCGACCACGCGGCCGGGATCGCGGAGGCGGCGAGGTACGTCGAAGAGTGGTCGCGCTCGTGGATGGACGAGGGGTTCGTCGAGCTGGACCGGAGCGACCGCGAGGCGGCGCTCGACCGCATGGGCGCGCGAGAGGCCGACCCCGACCCCGACGGGGGCGACGTAGAGCGCGTCCGCTACTACGTCGTCAACGAACTGCTGTTCGCCCTCTACTCGTCGCCGACAGGCGGGAAACTGGTCGGTATCGAGAACCCGCAGGGCTACCCCGGCGGCGCGGAGAGCTACCGACGCGGGCCGCAATCGGGTGAGTAACGCCCCACCGACACGGCCTACCGGACCCGTTCTTCGAGGCAGACCTTGGCGATGGACTTCGCGATGGCGGCGCCGCCGGAGAGCGGGTCGAGCTTCGTCTCGCCTCTCCGCTCGTCGTACTCGATCGGCACCTCTCGGACGTCGTAGCCGCGCACGAGCGGTCGGACGAGCAGCTCCGCGGAGAGCCCGGTGTTCTCGGTCCAGGTGATATCCCGGACGACCTCGCGTCGGTAGGCGCGCATGCCGGTCGTCGTGTCGTGGACCCGCTCGCCCATCAGCGCGCTCGCGAGGAGGGCGAACGCGCGGTTTCCCTGTCGGTTCAGCGTCGGCATCGCGTCCGCACCGGGGCTGATGCGGTCACCGCTGACGACGTCGGCGCCGTCGTTGACGAGGTCGAGGAACTCCGGCAGCGCCTCCATCGGATAGGTGTCGTCGCAGTCGGTCGTGACGATCACGGGTCGGTCCGCGGCGAGCATCGCGGCGCGGACGGCGACGCCGTAGCCCCGCGGCTCCTGCTCGATGACGCGGGCGCCGTGTTCGCGGGCGATCTCCGGCGTCCGGTCGTCCGAGCCGTCGACGCAGACGACGTTCGCCCGACCGTCGGTCACGCGCTCGACGTCCTCGAGGACGGTCCCGATGGCCGCCTCCTCGTCGTACGTCCCCATCGCGACCGTCACGTCGTCGAACGTGTACGGCTCGCTCGCCGATCGCCCGCCCGCCGAGACGCGGCCGGCGGTCGCTCCGGCGGACCCGTCTGCCCCGTCGGTGGTTCCGGTCTCCTCCCCGGTATCGGTCGAACGCTCCGGGACCGTTGACCCGCTTCCGTCCCGCCGTAACTGACTCATTACGCACCACTCTCGACCGAACGCCCTTGAGTTTTTAGGTTCGCCAAAAAGTCGGCCGGACCGGCTCGCCGGTCGCACTGATCGCTTTCCGTCAGTTCCACATCGACCGCCCGCAGTCGGGCGATCGTCGCGGACACGGAGAGCGCGATCCGTATCAGCCCTCGGCGAAGTACTCGGCGACGAACTCCTCGTTGGGGCTCGCCCGGTCCCAGTAGTACTCGAAGAGGTCGCGGCCCCACTCCAGGGCGCGGTCGTCGTCGGCGAACACCTCGGACCGGGAGGAGGGTGCCACAGAGGCTCTTGCCGAACACAGTGAAACAGCGTGAGAATCACGGCATCCCGCC